>CANRDY010000006.1 GCA_947629515.1 uncultured Clostridia bacterium | reverse complement strand
GGTGCGCCATGAGGAGCTCGAATCCCCAGCCTTTGGTTCCGTAGACCAACGCTCTATCCAATTGAGCTAATGGCGCATGTTATTTTCGTGTTTAGTTGTCTTTCTCTTCTCGGCAACGGTATGGTGCTTTTCCCGTTGCCTCGGGCACCGTTCGCGCCTTGCACTTTGCGCTCACTCACCTCGCGCGGCAAAACAGCGCACTGTGCTGTTTTGAGAAATCCGCGCTCGCCGCTCTATCCAATTGAGCTAATGGCGCATATAAATTTCGTTGTCGTATGTCTTTCTCTTCTCGGCAACGGTATGGTGTTTTTTCCGTTGCCTCGGGCACCGTTCGCGCTTTGCACTTTGCGCTCACTCACCTCGCGCGGCAAAACAGCGCACTGTGCTGTTTTGAAAACTCCGCGCTCGCCGCTCTATCCAATTGAGCCAATGGCGCATATAAATTTCGTTGTCGTTTGTCTTTCTCTTCTCGGCAACGGCGGAAAGTTTTCGGGTCTGCCGTGCGACAGCTTTATAATTATAGTAGATATTATTTCTTTTGTCAAACGATTTTATAAAATTTCGCGCACGGTAAAAAAGTTTCCGCTCCGCGGCGCAAACACATGTCAACAAAAGCGGTCGGAAATAAGCCCAAATGTCTGCGTCCGGTTCAAAAAAATACGCCCCCGCGGGGCGCAAGTCTGCGCACCGCGGGGGCTATTAAATTAATTCTTCAAACAAATTGCCGTTAACGCCAACCGCCGTATTAAACCGTCTACCGTCGAAAAGCCGTTACTTTCGGCACTCGCCGAATTAAAACGTCAACGCCGTCTTAAACGGTCAATCGTTTTCGCCGTCGTCCGCCTCGGAAGCACCCGCTATGAACGCCGTCTTTTTGTCCTGAATTACGCGCTTGATAAGCCCGCGTTCGATGAGCGTAAGCGTTCCGCAATAGGGCATGTAGTAGTCCTCTTCGGCGCGGTCGGTGCGCTCGACGCCCAACTTTTCGCCCACCCGCGCGATAAGTTCGGCGGCGTACTTCAAACGCCTGTCGTTTTTGATTCTGTAAAGAACGGGCGTTTCGGCAAACTGCGAGATCCCGGAGACATCCTCTATCTTATACTTGCTCTCGGCGAACTCCGCGGGGTCGAGCGGCAGATAAAGGCAGAGCGTTTTGCCCTTTATGATGAGCTTTGCGAACGGGTTGCGCCTGAACGAATACTTTTCGTACTTCCAGCTCATGCGCGCGTTCACGCCCTTATACGCCAAAATCGCGTTCTTGATGACCGAATAGTAGTTCTTTAACTCGTCGTCCGCCTGTATGAGCCTTGCCTCGAAACTGCGGTTGTAGGTGAGCGCGTTGTCCGCGTCGTCCTCTTCGCCCACGGGAATTATCACGGGCTTCACGCCGTGCGCCTCTTCGGGCTGAGGCTCTTCCTCGGGCTGAGCTTCCTCTTCGGGCTCGGGCTCGGGTTCGGGTTGAACCTCTTGGGGCTGAACCTCCTCCGGCTGTTCTTCTTCCCGAGCTTCTTCGGGCTGAACCTCCTCCTGTTCGGGTTGGGGCTGAACCTCCTCCCGAGGCTGTTCGACCTCTTCCTCTTCGTCTGCTCTCTTTGCCGCGCGTGCCTTGACGACGATGAGCGCGATGAGCAATACCACGAATAATCCCGCAACGCCGCCTATGCTTGCCGCCATAGTTGTTCCGAATGTCGAAAGCCCCGCAAGCAGCGTTGCCGCCGCATTGATCCCCGTTACCATACTCGCTCCTTATCCGGCTCATGCGAACGCAAAAATTGCGGAATATATCGCATTTTGCCGATATTATACTTGACTATATATTATAACAATTTGACGTTCAAGTCAAGTACCTTATCAAAATTAACGCCGATAAATTTTAATAAAAAGCCGTTAAAACGCATGCGTTCGGGCAAAACTCCGCAAAACGAGGTCTTAAAGGGGGCGTAAATGGGATCGCAAAGAGGTCGTAAAGCGGGGGAAAACCGCCCGTTAAAACGGGGGAGAATCTTTCGGTAAAGCGGAAAAAAAGCCGCCCGCGCGCGAGGCGCGCGGGCGGCGTTAAGCACAAATTTTTCAGTTGCGGGAAAGGACGGCGAGGGTCTCGACGTGGCGGGTTTGGGGGAACATGTCGAACGGGGTGACGGAAATTACGCGCCAGCCGCCGTCTGCGGGGGTCTGCTTTTTGAGCGAACCGATCTCCCCCTCCCCGAGCGCGCCCGTTATTATACCGAGGTCGCGGGCGAGGGTGGCGGGATCGCACGAGACGAGCAACAGTTTTTGCGCGCGGCACTCTTTAAGGCGGAAAGCGACGCTCCGCTCCATGCCCTTGCGGGGAGGATCGCACACGATTACCCTATTCAAGCCCTCGGTCTTTGACAGCACTTCGCCCAGCTTTTCCTCTGTTTTGCCGCATATATTGAACATTTTTCCCGAAAGGTCGTTGTCTTTGCAGAGCGCGTCGGCGCGTTCGGAAGCCTCTTTGACAAGCTCCACGCCGTAGGCTTTGCCGCACTTTTTTGCGAGCATCGCCGTAAGCAGCCCGCCGCCGCTGTACAGATCGACCGCCGCTTCAACACCCTCCGCCTCTTTGAGGATCGCGGCGTAGAGCTTTGAGCGCATCTGGTCGTTGACCTGCACAAAGGTGTTCGCGCCCGCGCTGAATTTAACGCCCGACTCCTCGGCGTAAAACAGCCCGTCGCCGCGGCATATGCGCCAATTATCCGAAAATATGGCGTTCGCCTGCGAGTCGTTTATGTTGAGAAGCAAAGTATAATCTTCGAATTTTTCAGAAAGTAAATTACAGAGCACGTCGGTGTTGACGGGGCGGGCGGCAACAAGGGCGATTATGAGCTTTCCGCCTAAATTCCGCACGGCGACGCGGCGCAAGTCACCCGTGCGGGCGCGCTCGTCGTACCCCTTTAATTTGCATATACTTGCGTATTTTTTGACTATGCTTATTATTTCCGCCGTGCGTTCGGACTGTATGGGACAGTCGTCCACGGGCACTATCCTGTGGCTCAGCGGGGCGTAGAACCCCGCGCAAAGCCCGCCCGAGGTATCCGCGCCCAACGGCATTGCGAGCTTGTTGCGGTAACGATAGGGCGAAGCGCAGGGCACGGTGCTTTCTGCTTCCGCATCGATCCCGCCTATCTTTTTTAAGGCGTTTGAAACAAGCTCTCTTTTGAACTCGAGCTGGGCGGGATAGCTCATGTGCTGCAACGAGCAGCCCCCGCACTTGCCGAAAACGGGACACTGCGGCTGCACTCTTTCGGGCGAAAAACTCAACACGGTTTGCAATTTTCCGTAAATTACGCCGCCCGTGACCTTTAACGCCTTAAAGCGCACTCTTTCGCCTTTAAGACAAAAAGGCACGAACGCCGTATAGCCTTCGAGCCTTATTACGCCTTCGCCGCCCGTACCGAGCGAGCTTACGACGCCTTCCGAAACAGAGTTCTTTTCAACCGTCATTTGCGTATCCTGCGCACGAGCGAATTTATCATTATCTGCAACCTGAAAATGAGGTTGTCGTAGATGAAGAAAATCAGCGTGCCGCCCACGAAAATTATGAGATATATATAGTCGTTTATTATTTTATAAATCTGTTCGGGCAGGAACGAACCCCCCAGAACGCCCCCGAAGACGAGGAAATAGCCCACGAGCAGAGTGCAGTCGAACCACACCGCCTTTATTGCGTACGCGAGCCATTTGTTGACGTTGTACTTGATTTGCAGACAGTTGGCAAGGGGGTGAAGCCCGAAGAACATTATAAAGGGCACAAGGTCCCAGAACTGCGCCGCCGCGCCCATTATTACGGTGAGTATGCACGTTGCGACGTAGGCGAGAAAGTCGCCCCGTATGAACTGTTTTGAAAGGGGGACCATGAGGGCGAGGATACCTATAAGATACCCCACGCCCGTGAGATACCCGCTGAGTATGCCCAGCGATAAAAACCCGACGGCGACCGCCGCGGAGATAGCCGAAAGGGCTATTTCGAATGAACGGCTCCTGTTATCCTTTGCCATTTATCTGCAACAGCCGTTGCAAAGTATGTTCAGACACATGCATGTAAAGCATGTGTCGAGGCAGCTTGCGCACGCGCCTCCCCCCATCTGACCGTCGTCGCGGTAGTTCATATCCTGCCCCTGATACGCGCCGCCCTGATATCCGCTCTGATAGCCGCCGTTGCTCTGCGTTGCGTTCTGCGCGCTCTGCGCGTCGCTCTGCATTCTGTCGTTGAGCTTGCGGTAAGTCTCTTTGTACTTGTCGTTGGAAGGATCGAGCTGAATGGCTATTTCGAGCTGTTTTTTGCTCTCGTTTATCCAATTCTTGCGGTAGAACACCACGCTTTGAAGGTAGTGCCACTGGGCGTTGCGCTCGTTGAAGGCGTCGAGCGTCCTCTGCGCCTCGGCGATGTTTCCCGCCCTTATGAACTCCTCGACCTTTGCAAAGGAAGCCCCGCCGTCCTTGGACTGCGCGTCCTCGGAGAGTTCGCCCAAAAGCTCGTTATAGGCGGTCTCGATCTTTGTCAGCATCTTGGCGGCGTTGTTGCCCGCCTCGCCGTCGAGGAAGCGTTCCTCGGAATACTTTGCCCGAAGCGAGTTGTAGGCGGCGGTTATCTCCGCCTCCGTCGCGCCCTCGGAAAGTCCCAGAATTTCAAGATTTTTTTTGTTCATTTTTCTTTCCTTTGCGGTCTTGCCCCGCGCCGTAGAACACGCTGCGCGTTTTTAAGGGAATACCGCGGAGAATTATATTGTCCGTAAGATCGTGGTTGAACGCGAATTTTATGCCCGAAAGCCCCTCGCGCATGTCGCAGAACAGCGCGTCGAAGGCGAATTTCAGATCTTCTCCGCCCACCTCGACGGCTTCTTTTAAGGTGCTCTTACGGTATATATTGTAAATAACGTTGTATCTGCCTTTTTTTACGTCCTTGTCGTAGTCGTCGAGGGCGTCGATGAGGTATATCCACTTGCCGATTGAGTAAAACAGCTTTTGGGTGCCGTCGTTCGAGAACCCGCCCAAAAGGTCCGCGGCTATCTCAGCCATCATCATCGCCGTGGGTTCCGCCGCCATGTCGAGGGAAGCGCAACCCTCCTCTTCGAGAGTTGCAAGCTCTTCGGTTCTTCTTTTAATTATCTCCGCAACGGCGGGTCGTCTTTTTAAGGCGCGCTTGTATCCCTTTTTGTAGAGGTGGCGAAGGATCGCCCGCTTTTCGCCGTCGCGCTTGTCGTCGCACAGTTTGAAGTACGCCAAAATGGTGTTCACACAGCCGAGGGCGAGGGTAGTTTCGTCGGGAAGGGCGACGGGTCGCCGCCTTATCCAATGGACGGCGCAACGCCTCTTTTCTATCTTTACGTCCTCGCCGCGTATATTATGAACGAGGGCGGAGAGGAAAGCGACGTCGTAGGTGAGCGCGGTTCTCGCGCGCTGTCCGCAGCTTTTGCCTATGCCCTTGCACGCCCCGCAGTAGAGCGCCCTGTACAATACCTCGTCCTTTTTGAAGAGGTACGGGGCGTCGGGGTTAATGTAGCCGAACATTGCGTATCCTCTTTATATTTGGTAAAAGCCTATTTTTTTATACACTTTGCCGAGCGTCCTTTCAGCCTTGAAAGCCGCCCTTTCGGCGTTGCGCTTCAAAAGCCCGTTCAGGTAGTCCTTGTCGGCGATGAGGCGTTGCTGTTCCCTCTGCACGGGTTCGAGCTTTGCGGCGACCGCTTCGCCCACGGCGAGCTTGAACTCCCCGTAGCCTCTGCCCGCAAACTCCCTTTCGGCTTCTTCTATGCTCTTTCCCGAAAAGAGCGAATAAATGGAAAGCAGGTTGCTCACCCCCGGCTTTGCCTCGGGATCGTAGCGAACTTCCGCCTCGCTGTCGGTGACGGCGCGCCTGAACTTGCGGATGATTTCGTCCTTTCCGTCAGAAAGGAATATAGAACCGTTGGGGTTCTCAGCCGACTTCGACATCTTTTTGGAAGGGTCCTGCAAGTCGTTTATCTTTGCCCCGACCTTCATAAACAGCCCCTCGGGCTCTTTGAAGGTGGGCGAATATACGGTGTTGAACCTGCGGGCGATGTCCCTCGCTATTTCGAGGTGCTGGCGTTGATCCTCGCCGACGGGAACGTAGTCCGCCTGATAGAGGAGAATGTCCGCCGCCATAAGAACGGGGTAGTCCATAAGCCCCATATTTACGTTTTCGGCGTGCCGCGCGCTCTTGTCTTTGAACTGCGTCATTCTCGACATCTCGCCTACGTAGGTTATTGTGTTGAGCACCCAGCACAGCTCGGCGTGGGCGGGAACGTGCGACTGAATGTAAAGACAGCACTTTTCGGCGTCAAGCCCGCACGCTAAATAGAGCGCGAGGAGCGAAAGGGTCTTTTGCCTAAGCTCCGCGGGGTTCTGCCTTACGGTAATGGCGTGCATATTGGCTATTGCAAAATAGCACTCGTAGTCGTTTTGCAGACCGAGCCAATTCTTTATGGCTCCCAGATAGTTGCCTATCGTGAGGTTGTTTGTGGGCTGGATAGCCGAATAGAGTATCTTCTTTTCTTCCATATGCCGAAAAACCCGAAAGTTGTCGTTACCGTTAAAAAGTGACGTTACCGTTAAAAGTTGTCGTTACCTTTAAAAAGTTGTCGTCACTATAATACGTCATTATTATAATACCACGCGCAAGCAAAAAAAGCAAAGTTTTTTGGGCTGATTTTGAAATTACTTGTACGCCGCTGAATATTTTTATAAATATTTCGTTTATGCGCATAAAAAGCGTTGACTTTATTTTTTTTGAGTGGTATATTTTACAAGGTTTTAACGGAGACGGAAACTTATGATAAAGGACAAACCCGAAAAGGAACTTCCCAAACCCTTAAAGACTGCGCTCTATTGGTGCGTGCTGACGTTCGGCGTACTGCTTTTGGCGTTCAACGTGTACTTCTTCGACGCGCCCAACCACTTTGCGATGGGCGGCATGGGCGGTCTTTCGATAGTGCTTTCGAGCTTTATAACAAAGAACGTGGAATGGCTCACCCAGCCCGTGCTGCTTGCAATGCTGAATGTGTTTCTGCTTTTAATAGGGCTTATATTCCTCGGGAAGTCGATGACCTTGAAAACGCTGTACTGCACGCTTTTGTATACCTTTGCGGTGTGGTTTTTCAGCTTTATCCACCCCATAACCCAACCCATAACGGCAACCCCCGACAACCCCCGCGGACAGCCGCTTCTCGAAGTGGTTTACGCCGTACTCCTCTCGGGGACGGCGAGCGCGATAATCTTCAACTGCCGCGCTTCGTCGGGCGGGAGCGACATCATAGCGCTCATCTTCAAAAAGTACACCAACGTCAACATAGGCATAGCTTTGATGTTCGCCGACTTCGGCATAGCCTGCCTTTCGTTTTTGACCGACGTCGGGGTGGAAATCGCGCTTATCTCCCTTTTGGGCGTGTTCACAAAGTCGTTCGTGATAGACGGCGTCATCGAAAATATAACCAAGACCAAATACGTCACCATTATAACGGCGAATCCCGACAAGGCTTCCGAAGTCATATTGAAGCACATTCACCGCGGGTTCACGCAGGTCGACGGCGTGGGCGGCTACACGGGCGAGCCGAGGACGGTAATTCTGACCGTTTGCAGACGGGCGCAGGCTATTCGCCTTAAACTGCTGCTCCGCGAAGAGGACCCCGACGCGTTCGTAATAATAACCGACGTAAACGAGATAATGGGCAAGGGCTTCTCCTCTAAAATGTAGAACGATTAAAGATTTCGAACCGTTCAAAAATGCAAAACAATCAAAAGTTTTTGGTCAAAAGGACGGATTTTTTAATTTCGGATAAAAGGACAGATTTTTAAACAGAATGAGCCGCGGGCGGCAAGCCGCCCGCGGCGATTTTTTTACGCTTTAAGCCGTTACAAACGGGGATATTTTTAAGGCGCGAACGCGGGGTGAAGCTACGCCGCCCCACGGTTTACCCCCGAAAATACTTTACCCTTACGCCTTGTTGACGAGGGCGACCGCCGTTTTGGTCTTTTCCCTTATTTCGTCGGGAGTGCCGCTCATCATCCAGCTTCCGCCGCATGCGATTATCTTGTCGTATGCGAGGTATTCGAGGATATTGTCGGCGTTTATGCCGCCCGTGGGCATTATCTGCAGATAGGGGAACGCCGCGCAGATGGCCTTGATGGTTTTAAGTCCGCCGTAGTTGGAAGCGGGGAAGAATTTAAGGGTCGTAAGTCCCTTTGCTATCGCCGCCATTGCCTCGGTGGGAGTGACTATGCCGGGGAGATAGAGCATGCCGTGTTCGGCGCAGCAGTCGGCGACCTCTTCGGAAAACCCGGGCGAAACTATGAATTTCGATCCTGCGGCAATCGCCTTTTCGCACTGTTCGCGGTTGATTACCGTGCCCGCTCCCACGAGCATGTCGGGGAACTTCTTTACGGTGAGCGCGATGGCGTCCGCCGCGCACGCCGTGCGGAAGGTTATCTCCGCGCAGGGCAGACCGCCGTCGACAAGCGCCTGCATCTTGGGCAGGGTCTCTTCAATCGAGTTGAGCACCACTACGGGTACTATCTTTGTCTTTTTGATTTGTTCTATGAGCTTTTCGTGAGCCATTTTGTCCCTCCTTAACGGGTTTGTTTTTAAGCTAATTTATTATAACACACCCTTTGCGCAAATGCAATAGCCGTTTGAAAAAAAGCCTTAAAACTTTAACTTGATCAAAACTTTGACCTTACTTAAAACTTTGACTTGCCGTTTTGACTTTTTGACTTTAACTTGCCGTTTCGCCGTTTTACCATTTGGTCTTTTTGAATCTTATCTTATACGACCAGCCGTCGAAGCCGCGTATTACGCGCTTTACCTTTTTTCCGCCGAATATGCCCAAAAACGCGCCCTCCTTAAAGTAGTACTCGTCGGCTATGGCGTACTTCCCGTTTATCTCTCTGAATATGGGAGACACTATGTTCTTCAATTGCTGCTTTGCGCCCGATATCAGATCGTGCTCGTAGTTGATATCGGCGTAGTTATAGGCTACGTGGCGCGCTAACCGCCAGTCCTCGGCTTTTGCAATTCTGTCCGCGCCCGAGGTGTGATACTCTCTGTCGAGGCTCGCTCTGCCCGTGTTGGACGGCGCGGAATAGCCCAGCCAATCCTTTACGTCCGAAAGGCTCGAATAGTACACCTCTATAACGTAGCACTTCCTGCCCGTTTCGTACGACTTGTCGACGTCGTATTTAAGAGAGAACGAAAATTTGGTAAATTCTCGTTTTATCGCGGTCTCCAGCATGTCGTCGAATTTGGAGTGGGTCACCACCTCTTTCGCGGGCTTTTGCTCCTTTTCTTCTTTCTGCTCTTTCTCCTCGGCGGGTTCGGCGTTCCGGGCGGGTTGCGAAGCGGACTCTTTGGCGGTCGTCTTTGCGCCGCCCGTTGCCGCGGTCGTTGCCGTTTTTGCGATTGAACCCGAAGCGTTCGAGGTTTGAGCGGGCGTTGCGGCTTCTTCCCTTTGAGGTTCTTCTTTGGGCTGCTCGGCTAATTTTTCGCGCTTTTTGGAGCGGGTGTGGCAGGTGAGCAGATAGCCCGACAGCACCGCGACGAACAATATTCCCGCGCTTATCGAAGCGTACATATAGCCGAAATTCTCAAACCCCGCCATGACGGGCGCGACCAGCGTGAGTGCGGCGAACGCAAGGCTTACGACGAGCGACAGTATGCCCGTATTGCGCTTGAATAGCCATGGCGTTCTGCCCCATTTGAAGTTGTGCAGATACATTGCGAATATGAACACCGCGCACACGGGAAAGGCGACGAGCGCGCCCACGGTGATAAGCCCGAGTTTTGTGAAGTCGAAAGCTATGGGCGGAAAGCCCAAAAGCTGTGCGCCCGTAAATCCGAAGCCGACGGGCATGCACAAAAATACGCACAGCGCGCCGACGTAAATCGCGAGAATTATCGTTATTTTAATTGCGTCTTTGAACTTTGCGAGAGCCATGCCGTCGAGGCGTCTTCTGCGCCCGCCGCGCGAACGTCCGCCCGTGCCGCCGAAATGAGGCAGGTGAAAGTTAATGCTAAATCCCGGTTCGGCAAAGAACGCGGAGACGACCGCCGCTCCCAGAAAGAGCACTGCCGCGGGCAGCTGGAACGCGGGGGGAAGCAGCCCGTAGGGCATAGCCCACGCCGTTATGAGCAATATGAGGTAGCCCAGAGCTATAAGACCGTAAACAATGGAAACTATGAACCGCGCGGGCTTTATGGAAACTTTGCAGTCGAAGAGGTTTACCGCAAGAACTATTATCCCGCCGAAGAGCAGCATCGCCTCGAACGCCGCGCCCGCCGTCCACACGGGACCGAGAGCGGCAAGCGCGCCGCCGTTCATGAACATCTGCGAAAAGACCGTTCCGCCCGAAATGCCTTCCGCCCACATTCCGCCCGCGAACATCAGAGAGCACGCCGCGACGAAGAGCGCGACGAACGCGCCGAGCATTATGAGCTGAAATTTGGTTATATAGAAGTTGCCGCCGAAGCCCTCGAAATCGTCGTACGGGTCGCAGAAAATCGCAAACAGCAGACAGAATACGCCGCACAGCAGAATACAGCCGTTGCACACGAGGACCATTACGCCTATCGACGCGTCGAAGCCTATCACAAAGAGCATTACAAGATAGACCACCGAATAGACGATGAGGACTATCGGGCAGATTATTTTGAAGTTATCGATCTCGGCGAACTTGATTATGAAGTTGAATACTATGCACACAAGTTCAAGCCCGAGGGCTATAAGGTTTATGATGACCCTCGGATCGGCGGGGGCGGAAACCAGCCACGACACCCCGTTCACGCCCACGCTCCACTGCGCAAACAAAAAGATGAAAAGCGTGGCAAGCATAAACGCCGTCGAAAGTCCCATCAACAGCAATTCCACAGGATTGAGATGCTTCATTATATACCGCCTTTTATATTTTACTCAATTATAACACACGCGAAAGGCAATTGCAATTGTTGAAAAGGGTTTTGGAAGATATTAATTACTATCACTTTAAGTTATGTTTATTACAAAATACGGCTATAAAAGAAATTGGGTCCATTTAATTGCAAAATTCCGCGGGGCTGTGGTATACTTTATTCGTACAAAAATATATTTTAAGGTCAAGGAGTATGAGCGTATGATAAAATTATCCCGTAAGATAGCGTCGATCGCGCCGAGCATGACCCTCGCCATTTCGGCTAAGGCAAACGAGCTGAAAGCCGCGGGCGAAAAGGTGATAAACTTCGGCGTGGGCGAACCCGACTTCAACACCCCCGCGCACATTGTCGAAGCCGCAA
The DNA here is from genome assembly GCA_947629515.1 of uncultured Clostridia bacterium. Classification (GTDB taxonomy): domain Bacteria; phylum Bacillota; class Clostridia; order Christensenellales; family Borkfalkiaceae; genus Coproplasma. The sequence continues at coordinate 51,736 of CANRDY010000006.1, read as the reverse complement.
AAGAGGCTCTCGACAAGGGTTACACCAAATACGTGGCGGCGGCGGGTCTGCCCGCCCTTAAAAAGGCGGTCTGCCAAAAGTTCGAAAGGGAAAACGGACTTACATACAAGCCCTCGCAGATAATAATTTCGAACGGCGCGAAGCACTCCATTTTCAACGCCGTGTTCGCCCTTATAGAGGACGGCGACGAGGTTATTATCCCCTCCCCCTATTGGCTCACCTACCCCGAAGTGGTAAAGAGCTGCGGGGGCGTGCCCGTGTTCGTTGAGACCACGCGCCAAAGCGGCTATAAGATGACGGCGGCACAGCTCGAAAAGGCGATAACCCAAAAGACAAAAATGCTCATATTCAACACGCCCTCGAACCCCACGGGCGCGGTGTACACCGAAGAGGAAATAAGGGCGTTGGCGGCGGTGTGCTTAAAGCATAATATATGCGTTCTGTCCGACGAGATATACGAAAGGCTGATATACGGCGGCGAAAAGCACTTTTCGATTGCTGCGGTCTCGCCCGAGATGAAAGAGCTTACGATAGTAATAAACGGCGTTTCTAAGTCGTACGCCATGACGGGTTGGCGTTTGGGATACCTTGCCTGCGCCGAACCGATCGCAAAGGCGATCGCTTCATTCCAGAGCCATACCACTTCCAATGTAAACACTATGACGCAGTATGCGGCGATAGCCGCCCTCGAGGGCGACGACAAGCCCGTAAGCGATATGGTAAAGGCGTTCGGCGAAAGGCGCGATATGGCGATAAATATCCTCGAAAGCTATAAAAAATATGACCTTTCCTACGTAAAGCCCGACGGCGCGTTCTACATAATGCTGCACGTCGACGGTCTGTACGGAAAAAAGTTCAAAGGCGAAGTCTTAAAAGACAGCCTGCAGGTTGCGGACCTGCTCCTCACCCACAAAAAAGTTGCCGTAACGCCGGGAGTGTGCTTCGGCGACGACACTTCGGTAAGGCTTTCGTACGCGCTCTCGCCCGCCGACCTTAAAGAAGGGCTTGAAAAAATTGCCGAATTCGCCCAAGAATGTCGATAAAAACTTCCGCGGACGCGGTTGAAATCAAAAATATTTTGGGGGAATATACAATTTAACTCCATAAATTTCAAATTAGGTCTTGAAATTCCTGCCTTTTGCTGTTAAAATAGAATGGAAAGTAAGTTCATTACTTTTTTAAGGAGGATTGACATGATCAAAATCATCTACGGACCCAAAGGCACCGGCAAGACCAAACAGCTTATCGACAAGGCGAACACAGCCGCGCGCGACGCGAAAGGACTGAGCGTGTTCATCACCGACAACAAGAGGTGCATGTATGACGTCTCGCGCGAGATACGCTTTATCGACGTGACCGATTGGAACGTTGCCGGGGAAGAGGCTCTGTGCGGTTTCGTAAAGGGCGTTGCCGCCTGCAACAGCGACCATGAATACATATACGTCGACGGCGTATCGCGCATTACGGGCAAGCCCGTTTCGGAGCTGAGCGCGATGTTCTTTATGCTCGACAAGATAGCGCAGGACAACGATATAACCATAACCATAACGTGCAGTTGCGAGGAAAAGGATCTTCCCGACTTCGTAAAAAAATACGTGTAAAGCTACTTTGTAAAACATTGTCTTTAACGGCGGCACGGCTTGTGCCGCCGTATTTTTCTTAAAGGAGAAAAAAATGAACTTTCTGAGCACACGGGGAGGCAAAAAAGTTACGGGAGCGCAGGCAGTTGTAAAAGGTCTGAGCGAGAACGGCGGGCTGTACGTGCCCGAGGTCTTCCCCGCGTTCACTTTGGACGACCTCGAAGACATGCTTCCTTTGAATTACCCCGAAAGAGCGGCGCGCATCATCTCTTCATTCCTCGACGAATACCCCGCCGAAGAGCTTAAAGACGCGCTCGTCAAAGCCTATTCGAAGTTCGAGGGCGACGACCCCGCCCCCCTTGTGAGGATAGACGACGGGGTGTATATTCTCGAACTCTTCCACGGTCCCACCTGCGCCTTTAAGGACATGGCTCTCACCGTTTTGCCCTATCTTTTGAGAAAGGGCTGCGACATATGCGGGATAAAGGAAGAAATTTTGATACTCGTCGCAACTTCGGGCGATACGGGCAAAGCCGCGCTCGAGGGCTTTAAGGACGCCGACGGCGTTAAGATCATGGTGTTCTACCCCAACGAGGGCGTTTCGAAAATGCAGAAATTGCAGATGTGCACGCAGGAGGGATCGAACGTAAACGTAGTTGCCGTAAAGGGCAACTTCGACGACTGCCAGACGGCGGTAAAAGAGATATTTGCAAGCGAACAAAAAGCCGAAGAACTGTTAAAACGCGGGGTGCGCCTTTCGAGCGCGAACTCCATAAACTTCGGCAGGCTAGTGCCGCAGGTGGCGTATTACTTCTCCGCCTACCTCGACCTCGTTTCGTCGGGGCAGATCGAGCTTGGGGAAGAGATAGATTTTACCGTGCCCACGGGCAATTTCGGCAATATACTTGCGGGTTATTACGCAAAACGCATGGGTCTGCCCGTGCGCAGACTTCACTGCGCTTCGAACCTCAACAAGGTGCTCACCGACTTCCTTTCGACGGGCGTTTACGATATCCGCCGCGAGTTCTACAAGACCACTTCCCCCTCTATGGACATACTCGTTTCGTCCAACCTCGAAAGGCTGTTGTTTGAAATTTCGGGCAGGGACGAAAAACTCACCGCCGAGCGAATGAAAGAGCTGAAAGAGAACGGAATTTACAGCATAACAAAGCAGGAGCTTGAAAAGATAAACGAGGTCTTCGACGGCGGGTTCGCCACCGAGGACGAGAGCGTAGAGGCAATGTTCGGCGTGTTCGAGGACACGGGCTACACCATGGACACGCACACGGGCTGTGCCATGAAAGTCGCCCTCGACTGGTTCGAAAAGAACAGAAAAGACGAGACAAAGATGGTGATAGTTGCGACCGCAAACCCTTACAAATTCCCTCAGGACGTGCTGTACGCCGTAACGGGCAACGACGTCAAAGACAGCTTTAAGGGCATAAAGCGGCTGCACGCGGCAACGGCGATGGAAGTTCCCAAAAGCCTTTTGACCCTGCGCGACAAGCCCGTGCGCTTTACCAAAGTGGTTTCGAGCCGCAGCCTCTTCGACGAAGTGCTCGAATTTTTGGGCTGAACCGAAAGAGTTTGAAGAACGGTTACTTTCGACCGTCAAAAGCACAAAATAACGTTAATGAAAAAAAGCAAAAAACAGCTCCCGCGCCTTTGGGCGCGGGAGCGTTCTTTATAAAAATGTCAATATATATTTACATTTTCGTGCTTTTTTTGGTGAAGCGGGATAAGATGTCGTCGACCTCTTTGCCCGTTAAGCTGTTCTTTTTGAGAAGCTCGTCGGTGAGGGCTTCGAACGCGGGTTTGTTTTGGGAAATTATCGTCTTTGCGCGTTCGAGCTGTTCGTTGAGTATCTCGTTGACCTTCTGGCGGAGAGCCTGCCCGCTCCCGGAGTAGAGCATTTCGTCGGGCATGGTCATAAGCTCCCCGAGCATGCCGTAGTGCGAGATGAGCGACCACGCAAGCCTCGTCGCCTGTTGCAGATCGCCCGAGGGACCCGTGGTCATGCCGTCCTCTTCGCCGTAGTACAAAAGCTCGGCGGCGCGCCCCGCAAGGGCGGTGCAGATCCTGTCGATGAGTTCGCGGCGGTTGTAGCCGAACTTGCTCTCGTCGCTGTCGTGCATCATATATCCGCCGAAGCTCCCGCGCGAGATGTTGGTGACGAACGCGGGGCAAGAGCCCGTTATCCAGCTCACGAGGGCGTGACCCGTCTCGTGGCGGGTGGTCATGAGCACGGTCTCTTCGCTCCAGCTCTTCTCCTCGCCGAACTTCTCGGCGTCGAGCGCGTCGGTAAGGGTCTTGTCGTCGAGGGGCTTGCCCTTCATCATTCTTATGGCGTACTCGATTATCATTTCGAGGTCGGCGGGGCTTCTGCCTATCGAGCGCACGGCGAGGTTTTCGATTGTGTCGTTGCCGATATTGCCTATGCCGTGCTTGGCAAGATAGTACTCTATGAACTCCCTGCGCTCGGCGGCGTCGGGCAGTTCTATCCTTATCTTTCTGTCGAACCGTCTTACGAACGCGGGGTCGAGCAAACGCCTTACGCCGCTGCTCTCGTCAATTTCGTAGTTGGTGGCGGCGAGCACGAACACGGGACGGGTCTCGTCTATCGAAAAGCCGTCCATCTCCGAGAGGAATACGTTTAGTATCTCCTCGGCGGAATGGTTCATGTCTCCCCCCGTGCGCGTCTTTCCGAACGCGTCCACTTCGTCTATGAAGAGAACCGAGGGCGCGTATTTGCGGGCTATCCTGAACGCCTCGCGGACGGCGCGCGGACCTTCGCCCACGTACTTGTTGAAAAAGTCGGTGGCGTTCTTTTCGATGAACGCAACGTCGCTTTCGCCCGCCATTGCCTTGGCAAGCAGCGTTTTGCCCGTTCCGGGAGGTCCGTAAAGGAGCACGCCGCGGGGCATTCTCGCGCCGTTGTCGTAGTACGCGCGGGGATTTTTGAGGAACTCGCTGAACTCCTTTAAGGTCTCCTTTGCGTCGTGCGCGCCTATTACGTCGGCAAATTTAACGCGGGGGCGCGAAGCCGTGTTCAGCACGGTCTCGGCGTCGTCGCCGTATATGTTGCGTTTGAGCGAGAGGAACGCGAGCTTTATCTCGGCTTCTTCGCCGTCGCCGTTTAAGATCTGCGCGCAGTTGTAGAAGAGAGCCTTGCACGAGCGCGAGAGGTTGGAGCAGGCTCTGTCGGTGAGCGAAGCCTCGACGGCGGTGTTGAGCTGTCCGCCCGACTTTTCGCCCGCCTCGATAACTCCCCTCGCCCCCCTGCTCAAAAGGGTGCGGAAGTCCTTGCCCTCGGAACTTTCGCCCGCAAACACGTAAACGGGCAACTCCTCGTGACATTCCCTTATGTATCTGAAAAGGTCCATTCCCTCGGAGTTCACGTCGTCGAGGTCGAGGGGCGAAAAACTCTGCGCGCGCACGCCGCACATGGGATCGATGACGGCGAAGATTATGTCTCCCCTCAAAAGGTTCTTCGCCTTTTCGGTATCCGAAACGCAGAGCAGTTTGCAGCCGTCCGCCTGCAGGAGAGCAGAGTTTTTCTTATCGGTAAACACCAGCACGCGGGGGTTGGAAGCGACCTTGAAAAGGTCTGCCGCCTCCTCTTCCGCGCCGTCTAAATCTATATCTATCTTTATCTTTTTGAGTCCGGAAAGACAGTCGGGGTTGTTCTTTATGAGCTTGTTGAAGAGCGAAAGCACTTCCCCGCTCACAAAGGATTTTGCCGTTCCCTTTATAGTCCTCGCGTCGGTCGCGCCGCCCTTGGAATAGAGGAGCGCGAGCGGGAGGCAGGGATCGGCCTCTATTTGCAGAGAATACCTTTCGGCAAGTTCGTCGACGTTCTTTCTGAGTTCCTTCGAGGCGATGAGCGAAAGGGAATACGCGTCGAGGTGGTTGAACATGACCACCGAACCCTGCGAAAGGCGCGAGACTATCGCCGCGGGGAACGCCGCCCTCTGCGAATGGGGGTCGACGTCGTTGACGAGAGCCTGAAGTATCTGCTTGTCGCTGTAACCCGAAAGGTCGACTCTGCCCGCGTCCTCATAGAGCGTTCTGCCCGCGTTGGTCGTTATTATGATTATGACCTTGCGGAACGAGACGTCCTCGCCCGTGTAAGCGTCGCGGCAGACGCCCGCGTCGAGTATCTGCAAAAAGAGGTGTATAACGTCTATGCTCGCCTTTTCCACCTCGTCGAAGAGCATTATGCTCACGGGGTTGTCGTCGGCGAACTTGGTCGCCACGCCCGCTTCCGCCGACTTGTACGAGGGCTGCATGCCCGCAAACTTCTGAACGCCGATTTCCCTGTCGGAATAGTCGCTCATGTTGAGCCGCTTAAAGGGCAGATCGAGAACCTTGGCGACCGATTCGGCAAGAAAGGTCTTGCCCACTCCGGGAGGTCCCGCAAAGAGGAACACGCCGCGGGGGCGATCCTCCTCTCCCGCCTTTTTGTCGGAGAGTATGCTGAACATACCGTTCAAAAGCACCTCTATGGCGTGCTCCTGACCCTTTACCTTTTCGCACAGCTTTTCGCGCATTTCGGTGATCTTCCCCATAACGGTGGGCAGATCGTACGCCTCTATCTTCTGCTCGCGCGCGGTTTTGCGCTGATCTTCCTCGGGCTGTGAAAACAGTTCCATAAGGTCGGGGAAGCGCGGCACGCGCTTTTCGGAAGCCTCGCCGTCCTCGTCCTCATCGCCGTCCTCGTCGTCGTCAAAAAGACTTTCGTCGATGGGGTCTTCGTCATCGTCGCTTCCGCTGTCGAGGTCTTTGCCGCGGCGCACGGGGCTGAAGAACATTGCGTCGATGTCGTCGAGAGCCTTTTGTGTGGCGTTCTTGCCGCCGTCGGCTTTATGCTCGTCCGAGGCTTTTTGCTCGGGGTGGTCGTCCTGACCGAAGTCGCCCAGATCGACGAACGCCGCGTCGGGCAGGAAGAGTTCGGGCGAGACCGAAATATTCTCCCCGAACTGCCTTGCGCGGTTGACGGGTTTGGGATTTTCGGCGATCTTCTTTGTGAGCCTTACGCCGAACAGCGTTTTGCCGTTGCACACGACGTCGCGCACGAAGCCCTTTTCGGGGTCGATCTGAACGCCCTCGCGCAAAAGGCGGTCAATGTCCTTCATTACGGGTCTTTTTTCGGTGGTGACCGAAAAGGCGAACTCGTCAAGCCCGTTTATTTTGCCACCGAGGTACTTTGCCGCCTCGCGGGCGAACCCGCGTATGAACGCCCGACCCTTTGTTTGGTCTCCGCCGCTTATGAATTTGACAAAATCTTTGTCAAGCAGAAATTCGACTTTCATTGCGCACTCCTTTAAGTGAACAGCCGTCAACCGATTTTTTTAGTGGTTTTTTAACGCGGGCGCGCCCGCGCAAGGGACGCGCCCGCTATTCGACGGCGTTCCCCATAATACGACTGTGTAAAGATTATAAATCTTTTAACGACAAATTACAAGCCTTTAATGCGTAAAATCGTTTAAATTTTTTTTAGGGAAACGAAGCATATAGCGGCGGGCGCAGGCGTTCCGCTTGACCATGTGTCTTAACGGCGTTACGATAAGACGACGGAAAGGCTGTTCAACGGGAAGCGGCGGGCGCAGAAAACTGCGCCCGCCGCCTCATACTTTAACAATACACGCTTTTTAATTACGTTCACACAACGGCATTGCCCTCGGGGAGCTTTTCGCCATTTGCGCTCTTTCCGCCCGAAAGTTTCGACTTATAACTTCTGTAATTAATGATATTGAGCACAAGCGCGGCAACCGCGATAATTGTAGCCACATAGCCGCTGAAAACCAAAACGGTTTTCATAGTACCTGTTATAAGGAGAACGCACCATACAACCGTATTTGCCGCAAGCGAGATAATTGCACCGACCGCTACGCCCGCTATAGATATTGCAATAAGCGGAACAACGCTCTTTGCGGCGGCTTGTTTGTTCATTGCCTTTTGGGTGAATATAGTCGTAGGTAAAAGAGAAGCGGTAAGCAACAAGTACGCAAATGTCAAAGGATATAGAACCATATTCCAACCCGCGTCATATTTTAGCCCGACTACTCCGTTTTGTATATTCTCCAACCCGACCAACCCGAAAAACATAGGCACATAATAAGCCGTGTATATGCACAACAGCACTATAAGCGCAACAGTGACGTAAAGTCTGATTTTATCGTTTTTCATGTTGTATTTTAACTCTCCTTTTGAACGCGACTTTTGCGAACCTTGATTTTAGGTCAAGTATATATCCATGCAATACGATTGTCAAGATTTTGTGGAAGATTTTATTAAAATTTTCACACGGGAATTGGTTTTAGACAGAGTAATTGTATATTTATGCAATATTAATGAATATGTGCCGTTTTTGTCAGTTTGACGTCGGTCATATCCCTCGAAATGACAGTGCCTTAATGCGCTCCGATAATATTTGGAAATGCACCCCCTCAGTCCGCAAGCGGACAGCTCCCCCTCACATTCTGTGAAGGGGAGCGAATGGGTGAGCGGGCGTGTGAAAGCGCGGGGGCGCGGGGGCGGGAACAGAAAAAAATTCGCCCCCCTCGCGGCTTGCCGCGAGGGGGGCGAATACTTAATAATTATTTCTGCGAAGTCTCTCCATTTTCTTCGGTCGCGGCTCCTTCTGCCGTTTCAACGGTTTCGGCAGTTTCTGCGGCTTCGGCGGTTGAAGGATCGGCTTCTTCGTTTGCCGCGGGCGCGGGATAAGACTGCGCTGCGGGAACTTCAACAAAAGTTTCGGCGGGTGCTTCTTCCGCGGCGGCGGCTTCCTCTTCCGCTCCCAAACCCGCGGCGGAAGCATTGGCGGAAACGGCGGCTGAACCGCTTGCCGAAACGGCGGCAACATTAACCGAACCGTTGGCGGCAATAAGCTCTTTCATCAGCTTTTTTACATCGGAGACGCGTCCGCTGTAAAAAGTTCCCGTAAGGTCGACGGCGTAAACTTTTACCGAGCGAATTACCTTTTTGCCTTTAACGTCGAGGGCGAGGCGGGCAAGCTCCTCAATGGGGAGCGTAAAACTTATCGCACTGCGCTGTTCAAGCACTATGCGCGCGTCGTTCTTCATGTCCTTTTGGCGTTTGTAGTAGTCGGTGAGGGGAAAATTCACCTTGCCGTTGCGTATTCCCAGCTCGCTGAGTCCCACGTCGTTTAAGGAGCGGTTGCCTATCGTAAGTTCGGCGTAGCGTTCCTTGCTGTCTTTGTTCATTGCGTATGAACCGAGAAAGTTGAGCCTTTGAACGGCTATCCTGCTGCGGAGCATCAACAAAAGCCATGTGATAAGCCCGACGAGAGCTATTATGACTATCGAAAAAATAAGCACGAGTATGCCGCAGTTGTCGTTGATCCATTCCATAAAATTACCTCTTTTTAACCTATGCGCCCGCGCTCACGGCTATGACTTTATCTGTGCATCGGCTGTTGTTTGATCGCGATATTCGTCTGTGGCTTGACCGTGATATTCGGCTGTGCCTTGACCGTTATATTCGACTGTGCCTTGCCGTGACCGAAAGAGCGGGGCTTTTTTCACCTAAAAATAATAGCACTTCGCTTGGCGGTTGTCAATATAACCGCTCCAAAAAAAGCCGACGCGCGCGCCGTTTTTTTAATTTTTATCTCTTTGGAAAAAAATCCCCCGCTTCGCGGGCTTCTCATAGCGTTCGAAATGACAATGCCTTAATGTGCTCCGATATAATTTAAAATTACAATTACGAAGCGAGGAAGTTCGAAAAAGGAGCTTACAATTACCCTTTTTAAGCAAACTGTTGCAAACCTCAAAATGTTGTGCTATAATTTTTTTCGAGAGGGTGAATTATGACCGACATACTGCTGACAACGCTCAACGCCGTTCTGCCCATTGTGCTTCTGATTGTTTTGGGCTACGTTCTGAAGAGATTTTCGTTTTTGAACAAGGGCTTCCTCGAAACGGGCAACAAGCTCGTGTTCAACGTCTTTTTGCCGTGCATGCTGTTCATTAACGTCTACGACAGCATGACGGGCTTTGCGGACATTCGCTGGGACGTCGTTTTGTACTGCCTTGCGGTCATTGTGATAATCTTTGCGCTGGGGCTTGTAACGGCGATCCTGACCACCAAGGAAAGCAAGCGGCGGGGCGTTATTTTGCAGTGCACTTTCCGCTCGAACTTTGCAATTATAGGGCTTTCGATAGTCGAACGCCTCGGCGGCGACGCGGGGCTGGCGGGGATAGTTTCCGCCTTTTCGATACCCCTTTTCAACGTGCTTGCCGTAATTTCCTTGACCGTCTTTACAAAGGAAGAAAGCGCGCCCGAGGATCGGCCCGCGCTCTCGAAGCCCCAAAAATTTTTGAAAAACGCCCTTAAAATCTTAAAGGGCATAGTCACAAACCCGCTTATAATAGGCGTGTGCGCGGGACTGCTGTTCGTGGCTCTGCGCGAGATAGAGCGGGCGGCGTGCGGGTTTATTCCCGCGGCGGAACTGCCCTTCCGCTTCGACACGCAACTCAAATTTCTGTACACCTGCGTTGCCGATCTCAAAGCCGTTGCCTCGCCGTTCGCCCTGATAGTGCTCGGCGGTCAGTTCGAGTTTTCGGCGGTAAAGGGAATGACAAAGGAAATTATAGTCGGCACGGTGTGGAGAGTTATCCTCGCCCCCCTTATGGGCATAGGCGGCGCGATGCTGTTGAACGCCTTTACTCCCCTTAACTTCGGCGCGGAGGTCTATCCCACGCTCATAGCCCTGTTCGGAACGCCCGTCGCCGTTTCGAGCGCGATTATGGCTGGAGCTATGCACGCCGACGAACAGCTCGGCACGCAGTACGTGGTGTGGACGAGCGTGTGCTCGGTGATTACGATATTTTTGACGGTGTTCCTTTTGATGAACTTCGGGTTTGTGCCCTCGTAAAAACCGCCCCCAAAAACTGCAATTTTGCATAGGGATATTCCTGCAAAAAGCTGTAATTCGCGCGGGGATATCCCCGCGCGAACAATAAATTTTATAAAATTTTCAACGCCCTTAAAGCCCTTTTCAACGCGCTTTGCGGGCGGTTTTTTTACGCGCTTTTAACGCTTTTTTAACGCCTTGAAAATGAACGCTTTTTTAACGCGTTGGAAAGTTCTTCGGTCAGTCCTCTTTGTCTGCGGCGGGGAGTTTTACGGTGAACACCGCGCCGCCGTCCGCCGCGTTCGCCGCGGTAATTTCGCCGCCCGAAATATCGCAGATACGCTTGCAGATGGCAAGCCCCAGCCCGTTGCCCTGCGTGCCCGCCGCGCTCTTCGCACGGTAATATTTTTCGAATATCCTCGGCATATCCTCGGGGGAAATCCCCGCGCCGCTGTCCTTAAAAATTGCCGAAGCGTGCGCCCCCTCGCGCTGTAACGTCACCTCGATCCTGCCCCCCTCGGGCGTAAATTTTACGGCGTTGGATAAAAGGTTCAGCCATACCTGTCTTAACATAGTGCGGCTGCCGACGGCGTACACGGGCTGCAGATCGCAATATATATCGATATTTTTCTTCTCCCACTCCTTTTCGAGCATTATTACGCAGTCGTTTATCTCGCTGTCGAGCCTCAGCTTTTCGCGCGAGTCGGCGAGTTGCTGGCTCTCGAGCTTGGCAAGGGTGAGCTGGTTTTCGGCAAGGTTTATGAGCCTGCCCGCTTCGTCGGAAATTATGGTCAGAAACTTCTTCTGCTCCTCTTCGGAAAGCCCGCCGTCGTAAAGCAGGTTGGCGAAGCCCTGAATGGAAAAGAGAGGGGTCTTTATCTCGTGCGCAAGTCCCTGCATAAATTCGTCGCGCACCGCCTTGGCGGAGTTCAGCTCCCTTGTCATCTTGTTGAAATTGGCGTAGACGTTGGCGAACATATCCCGCTTTTTGTAGTCTATCTCGGCGGAAAAGTCGCCCTCGGCAACGCGCGTTAAGTTTACTATGAGAATGTTGGTCCTCTTCATTACCGAATACGCTGCAACTATCACCGCAACCGTGAACACGAGCGCGAACAGCGGCATAACTATTAAGGGAACGGTGTATTGGTTGAAGTCGGAACGCGCCGAAAAGCTGTCGAGAAAGACGAGCGTCAGCTCGCTCGCCGCGAGCATTACGGTGAAGGTCAGCACCCCCACTCCCACGAAAAACAGCCTGCGCCTCGATTTTTTGTTGAAGTTCATCTCTTTATCACCGCCTTATAGCCCACGCCGCGGATAGTGCAAATTTCAAATTCCGCAAAGCCCTCGAACTTGTTTCTCAGTCTGTTTATGTGCGTTCTTACGGTACTTTCGTCGCTCTCGGAGGCGTAACCCCACACGCTGTCGAGAATGTTCTCCTTGGTGAATATTTTGTTGGGGTAGGAAAGCAGGAGGTACAAAAGCTGGAACTCCTTGGTGGGGAGTTCGACTTTGGTTTCGCCCTTTTCGACGGTGAAAGAACTTGCGTCCACGACCACGTCGCCTATGACTATCCTGCCCTCGGTGGTTATTTTGTAACGCCTTAAAATGGCGTTTATGCGCCACACAAGCTCTTCGAAGTTGACGGGCTTGGTGAGGTAATCGTCGCACCCCGCGGCAAATCCCCTGCCCTTGTCGGATAAGGCGTCCTTTGCCGTGAGCATTATAACGGGGGTGTCCACGTTGCGGGCGCGGAGAGTTTCAACCATCTCGTAGCCGTCCATATCGGGCATCATCACGTCGGCGATTATTATGTCGCAACCGGGCGCGGACGCCTTTTCAAGCCCCTCTCTTCCGCCCGAAGCCGTTAAAACGTTGTACCGCGAACGCAGCCGCGCTTCCAAAAGCAGACGGACGTTGTTGTCGTCCTCGACTATAAGTACCGTAGCCAAATCATCGCTCCTTTTTTGTTGGTTTTAAGTTTGGGTCGTTTAAGTTAATTATGTCGGAAATTCAAATCGCTAACTTTATTTTAATATACCGCGGCAAAAAAATCAATTCAAGTTTATATTCATTTTACAAAAGACCTATATATTTTTTGTGTATCGGAGAGCAAAATGAACATTGCAATAGTTATCGATCTCATTGATAATCTTACGAACGGGTCCGTTATGACGGCGCGGCGGTTTGCCGACGGGCTTAAAGCCCGCGGGCATGACGTGCGCATTGCCGCCATAGGCGCGGACGGCGAGGACGACGTTGCCGTTAAGGTGAGGTACGTGCCCGTGCTTTCGGAAGTTTCGGCGAAGAACCAGATAAGATACGGAAAGTTCGACAAGCGCAGAATTACCGCACTTTTCGAATGGGCGGACATAGTGCACTTTATTTTCCCCTTTAAGTTCGAAAGACAGTGCAAAAGGCTTGCGGATAAGATGGGCTTGCCCACTACCGCCGCTTTCCACGTTCAGCCCGAAGATATTTCGTACAACATGCACTGCGGCAAGTCGAAACTTCTTTGCAACTATATCTACCGCAAGTACAGGCGCAACTTCTACTCGAAGTTCAACCGCATACACTGCCCCTCGAAGTTCATAGCCAACCAGCTCGACTGCCACGGCTACGGCGCGGAACTCTACGTCATTTCCAACGGTTACGACCCCGCCTTTACGCCCCCCGAGAAAAAGCCCGAAAACAAGAAATTCGAAATAGTTATGGTGGGAAGGCTCGCGCCCGAAAAAAAGCAGAAAGTGCTCGTCGAAGCCGTTTCGAAAAGCGCGCACAAAGACGACATACACCTGACGCTTTTGGGGCACGGTCCCTGCCTTAAAAAACTCAAAAAACAGGCGGAAAGTCTGGGAGTTGACTTAACGTTCGACTTTCTTCCCAAAGACGAACTCGTCAAAAGATTGCAGGGGAGCGATCTGTATGTGCACGCCTCGGAGATAGAGATCGAGGCGATAGCCGCCATCGAGGCGATAGCGTGCGGGCTTGTGCCCGTCATTTCGAACTCCGAACTTTCGGCGACCCCGCAGTTCGCCCTCGACGAGCGTTCGCTCTTCGAAAACGGCAACTCGCTTGCGCTCGCAAAGAAGATAGACTATTGGTTCGAGAACCCCGAAGAGCGCGGGAGAATGTCCGTCCTCTACGCCAACTCCGCCAAAAAATACTCCCTCGAAAACTCGCTCGCGCTTGCGGAGAGAATGTTCCGCGACGAGATAAACGCCTGCAAACAGTCCGCCGAAAACAACGCGTAACGGAGCGCAAAGTCAAAGCGCGCGGCAAGTTGCGCGGCGGAAAAGGCGCAACGGGGCGCAACGGACAAAAGGCGCAACGGACAAAAGGCAAAAATATCCATATATATTGAGGTTTTTTGATAATTACGGTAATTTAGGATCATGGGGAACGCCCCGCGCCGCAAAAGCGGCGCGGGGCTGTTTTTTACCTTACGGTTTTTATATTCTTTACGCTGGCTAAGCTGTTTTGCACTTTACGGCTTTTGAAGGCTTTACGCGGGCGGGGATCTTTTCAGGGACAAAAGGGCGAACAGCGCGATAGCAAGGCTCGTTCCCCAGCCGAACGCGAACTGCACCCACGGCTGACAGGATAGCGAAAACACGGCGGGGAGCTGAGTTACGGCAAGCATTGCGAGCACGGCGGGGCAGAGTATTTTTATCGATACCGCAAAGAGTCCGGGGCTGATTTTAAGCCGCCCCGAATAGGCGTTTATCTCGTCGGCAAGCCCGCCGAACTGTCTGCCGTAGCCGAGCGCAAGGCACTCGGCGATGCACAGCGCGAGCACGTTGAAAAAATTTACAAAGACGTCCGCAGTCTCCACCGCCGTTTTTCCCGCGGTCGTGGCAAAGATGAGTGAAAGCGCGCCGCCCGCGGCGCATATTACGGCGGCAACGCGCTTACGGTTCTTCCCCGAAAACTTTACAAATGGGTTGACGAAGGCTTCGAGCATGGACACCCCCGACTGCATCGCCATGAGCGCGAGCGAAAGGTAGAACATAACGCCCGCAACGCCGTTGAATACGGGATAGGGCGTAAGGCGCGCAAGGGCTTCGGGGTAGACCGAAAAGGCGGTAATTATTCCCGACCTGCCCGTTTCGCCCTCAAGCCCGCAGCCGTACATGGTGGTAAAGAGCGCGACCGAGGCGACGACTGAGACGAGCGCGTCCGCCGCCGCTATTACGAGCGAACGGGGGAATATGCCTGTTTTTTCGGGCAGATAGCCGCCGAAAGTCGGCATTATCCCCACCGCGACCGAGAGCGAAAAGAACACCTGCCCCAACGCCTCCGCCCACAGCGCGGGGGAAGCAAGGCGCGAAAAGTCGGGCAAAAACAGCGCGGAGAGAGCGCGGGGAGCTTCGGCAAAAAAAAGACCCCTTGCCGACATAAACAAAAGGAGAGCGACGGGCACGGTCACCGTTACCGCCGCACAACCCGAGAGCGCGCCCGCGCCCCCTTTAAGACAAAAAAATGCGAATATCCACGCAACGCATATAAAGGCGCATACGGCGGGGGATATGCCCGAAATAACGCCGTCGGGACGGGCTTTCAACACCTCGCCGAAGAAGTACTCCCCCGCCCCCGATCCTGCGATCCCGCCCGTGCATATGCCGAAGATATCCGAGGCGGCGGAGAGTATCCACCCCGCAAGCCCCATGTAGGTTATCGCCGTCAGAAGGGAGTTGGCGCACTGCGCCCAGCCCAACGCCCTGCCGCCCTTTACCGCGCTTTCGAGGCAATAAGGCGCGCCGCCCTTCACCTTTCTTCCGAGGGCTATTTCGGCGTTCAAAAGGGGTATTCCCAAAAACATCAGGGCGACGAGGTACACGCACAGAAAAGCCCCGCCGCCGAACCGCGCGCACAGCCCGGGGAAGCGCAGCGCGTTGCCCAGCCCCACCGCCGCCCCCACGCACGCGAACACGAACCCCTTTTTGGATCTGAACTTTTCGGACATATTATAAATATATTAATATATGTTGCGATTTAATAATATCCGCTTACCGATTTGGCGGAAAATTGTGCAAAAGCCCCCCGCGGGCGCACGGCTGTGCGATTTTGCAGGGGGCTTAATATTAACTGTCGTTTCGAGCGGAGTAAGCGAAGCCGAACGGGGCTTTTCGGCATTGTAATAAGGTGAGTTTTATTTTAGAAAAACCCCTACCCTTCCCTCCCCCTCCGAAACGGAAGGGGAGAGAATAAAAGAAAGAACAGTGCCTTTATTGCCCTTTATATTTTCTCTCATTCCTCGGGGGAAGGATCGCCGGCAGGTGTTTGACTTGCAAATGTATCACTTTCAACAGCTTCACTTGCAACTGTTTCGCCCGCAACTGTTTCGCTTTCAGTCGGTTCGCCCGCAGCCGCTTCCGTATTGTTCGCATCGCCGTTGGCGGGAGAGGCGTTCTTTTTGCCGTTGGGGAATTTTTCGGAAAGGCGATAGACCGCGCAGTATACCGCGGGAACGAGCACAAGTGTGACGAGCGTGCCTATCAAAAGCCCGCCTATTACGACTATCCCGAGGGGCTGCATAAGCTCCGCGCCCTGTCCTATGCCCACGGCAAGGGGTATGAGCGCGAGCACGGTGGTCAGGGTCGTCATGAATATCGGGCGCAGGCGCACCTTGCACGCCTCCTGCACGGCGGTAAAATGCGGCATGCCCGAAGCGTGGAGCTGCTTTATCTTTTCGAGCATGACTATGGCGTTGTTTACCACCACGCCCATGAGCATTATAAGACCTATAAACGACACCACGTTGAGGCTTGTGCGCGTTATTACAAGGAATATGAACCCGCCCGTAAACGAGAACGGTATGCTCGCCATTATTATAAGCGGGGTGAGCGCAGAGCCGAATTGTACCGCCATTACCGCGTACAGCAGGAAGAACGAGATGACGAGCGCGACGGCAAGCCCGCGAAAAGCGTCGTTTAAGTAGCTCGTTATGCCGCTCTGCTCGAACGAATAGCCCTCGTAGTCCTTTATCACTTCGGCGGCTATGGCTTTGAGTCTGTTGCCCGCCGTGCCCGTATCCGCGCCCGGAAGGGTCGCCGATACCGATACCATATTCTTACCGCCCTCTCTGCGTATGCACGAGTCGACGTATTCGGTCTTAGCCTCTCCGCCCTTCAGAACGTCGGCAAGGCGGACGGGCGCGCCGCCGTAATAGCCTACGGTAAAGTTTTCAAGCCCCTCTTTATCGGCAATTCTGCCGTCGGAAAAGGCTATGTTCAGGTTGTAAGTATCGCCGCCTATTTCCACCGTGCACGCCGTGTGCGAGGCAATGCCTATGCGGAGGGTCATTACCACCGCGTAATAGTCCAGCCCCCTCTGCGCGAGGGCGGCGCGGTCGAATTCGAGAGTATACTGCATGGACTTGCTCGTGGAGCTGTCGGTAACGTCTTTGAACCCCTCTCCCGCAAGCCGCTCTTTAAGTTTGCCCGCTATCTCGGAGAGGGTTTCTTCGCTGTCGCCGACGATAGTCACCGAAAGATCGTTAGAACCCGAAGTGAGCGAGGCTACCACGCCGTCTATCTTGCGCACGGCGACGTTGCCCTTTACCGCCCCCTCTTCTTCTGCGAGAGCGCGAATGTCGTTTACCGCTCTGTCGGTGTTTTCGCCGTCTTTGAGCTGAACGTCAATTATGCCCGTATCGGTGAGCGCGAGCAAGCCGTTTTTACCTATGCTTGCCGAGAGGAAGTCCACGCCCGCGACCCTTTCGGAAATGAGCTTCGTGAACGAGAGCACGTCCTCTTCCACATAGTCTATTTTAGCCCCGTCGCCGTAGGTCATGTTGACCTCTATCTGCCCCTTGTCGACCGACGGCAAGAACTCCGTGCCCGTCAAAAACAGCAGTCCTATACTCGCGCCGAACACGACGACGGCGGAAAGTATGGGCACTATTTTGCGCTTCAACGCCTTGGGCAGAAGTTTGCCGTAGAACGCGGTTATGCCGTCCATTATCCTCGGCTCTTTCAACGCCGCAAGCCTCTGGCGGAAGGTCTTGCGCACCTTTTTGGAACTTGCCGCTTCCGCGGCGTTCGTATCGGCTGTTTGGGCTGTTTCGGCAACCTGCGCCATCTGAACGCTCTCGGCGGTTTGAGTTGTTTGAACGCTCTCGGCGGTTTGGGTTGTTTCGGCTTGCTCTGCCGTGACGGTTGTATCGGCGGTTTGGGCGGCGGGCAGTTTTTGGGAACGCTTGCCGAACCTGCCGCCTTTAAGCATGCCCTTTCCGCCCGAGAGGAGCGAATAGAGCGCGGGGATAACCGTGACGGCGACGATGAGCGAGAACGCGAGCGACCAGATGACCGCCCATGCGAGGTCGGTGAAGATCTCGCCCGTAAGCCCGCCCGTGAAGATGATGGGTATGAACACGCAAACCGTGGTGAGCGTTGAGCCGAACAGCGCGCCGCCCACTTCCACCGTGCCGTCGACGGCGGCGCAGAACGCCGTTTTATCCATATCCCTGTGCTTGGTGATGGCTTCGATGACGACTATGCTGTTGTCGACGAGCATGCCTATGCCCACGGCAAGCCCGCCGAGGGAGACCATGTTCAGGGTTATTCCCATAAGGTACAATAAAATTATCGCGGCGAGAACCGAAAGGGGCATGGTGACGGCGATTATAAGCGACGTTCTCACCTTTTTGAGGAATACGAATATGACGAGAACGGCAAGCACGCCGCCTATCAGCATACTGATAAGCACGTTGTTTATGCTCTCGGAGATGAACTCGGACTGGTCGTCCAAAAGGGCGATGCTCGCCGTGTAGCCCTGTTGGGAAGATATGTCGCCGTAGACCGACTTCACCTCTTTTACCACCGCCGAGGAGTTAGCCCCGTTGGACTTGTAGATTTCGAGCGCGACCCCGGGGGTGACGTTGACCTTGCCGTCGTAGTAGTAGGCGTAGCTCGAATAGCTCGACTCCACTCCCACCGTTGCGATGTCGGCAACGCTCACCGTCTTTTCGACAATGTTGCCCTCTTCGTCGGTGAATTTGTTTAATATGATGAATTTAATGGCTTCGTCCGAAAGATTTTCGCCGCCCGCCGTCGCGTGAACCGCCTCTTTGATTTGATTAAAGTACAGGTTGACGACTATCTGCGCGTTTGTGGGAATATCGATGTCGAATTTGAAAGTGGGCGGCAACATAGCCTCTATGCCGGCTTTTTTTATCTGCTGGCGAACTGCGTCGAACGCGGCGCAGAACTCAACGGGGAGCACTATGGGCATATTCTTTATGTCGTCCTCGCTCTTTACGTCGGAGTTGTTGCGTATCTGAATGTCGCCCGCGTTGCCGAGGGGAAGATCGAGCGCGCCGTACGAAAACGCCTCCACTATTACGGGCGCGAGCTGTTCGAACCCGCCCAGCGTGCGCACGAAGTAGGAGTACTCCGCCCCGCCCTTTATCTCGACGTTCTCAACGCCGTCGATGGCCGCAAGGCGCGCGGCAAGCTGTTTGCCCTTGGAATATGCGTCGTCAAGCCCCTGCGAGCTTGTTACGGAGAGCACGGCGAGGGCTTCGGCGTTGAGGTCGATATCGTACACGTTCCAGCTGACGCCGTCGGGCAGGGATATCGAGGAGTTGAGGCGGGAAGTTATGTCGCTCTGCTTCGCCTTGGTGTCGGTTCCATAGTCAAAGGAGAGCACGACTGCCGAGAGGTTGTCGTAGGAATAGCTGTCGACCGAGGTCACGCCCGAGAGGGACGAAAGCCCCTCTTCGAGGTTTTCGGTCACGTCCTTTTCGACCGACGAGGCGTTCGCGCCCGGGTAGATCACCTGAACGCACACCATGGGGACGTTTATGTCGGGCAACAGGTTTATCGACATGTTCAACGCCGAATACACGCCCATCGCGAGCACGAACGCCACGATGAGCACTATCGCCACAGATTGTCTTATTATAAACGAAAAGAATTTGCTCATTGCGCCTCTCCGCTATCCCCTTCGGGATTTTGTGTGTTTGTGTTTTGAGTAGTTTGCGGGTCTTGGGTACTTTGCGGGTTTTGCGGGGCTTGGGTATCCTGCGTATCTTGCGCGGAAATTTGTTTTAACCTGCGCATGTTGAGGTGCGCCGCTATGATGACGCCCACCGCCCCGAAGCCGCACACCGCCGAAAAGCCGCACGTTATTATAACGCCCGTCATGTACGCTGCGGGGTCGCCGCTCAAAGTAAAGCGCGCGGCAATGCAGAAGATTATCTGCGCGATCGCTCCGCACGCCACCGACACGGCAAGCACGCGCAGTGCTATAAGCAAACGCCGTACGCGCTTTACAAGCCTCTGCTGTTGGTTTTGTTCGTGATTTTCCATAGATTCCGTTAAATTATTTTTGAAATGAGTTCGGCGGGAAAGTTATTTACATAAAGAGCGCAACCGCGCCGTATGCGCCCGACTTTGCGCCGAGTTTGGCGCACTTTATCTCGACGGGGGCGTAGTCGCTTCCGCCGAACAGCTCCTTTTCGAACTGTTCCTTTAAGGGCTTTATAAGGCGCGAACCCTGCGCCGACACCCCGCCGCCGAGAATTATCGCCTGAGGGCGGAAGATGTTTGCAAGGTTTGCAAGCCCGCATGCAAGGTACTTTATGTACCACTCCACCACGCGGCGGGCCGTGCGATCGCCGTCCATGTGTTCGAAAGCCGTTCTGCCGTCTGCAGTCGAAAGGTCGTAGTTCTTCCACATGGCAGAACCCGTATCGTCCTCCATTGCCCAGCGAGTTCTCCTTGTAAGAGCGCGCGCCGAGCAATACGCCTCGAAACAGCCGTATCTGCCGCAGGAGCATCTGTCGCCCCCGCGCTCTATTACCATATGCCCTATCTCGGTTCCCGCGCCCTTGTTGCCCTCGAAGATCTTGCCGTCGATTATTATGCCGCCGCCGACGCCCGTGCCCAGAGTGACGAACACGCTGTCTTTATAGCCGCTCGAAGCCCCGAACACCGCCTCGCCGAGAGCCGCGCCGTTGGCGTCGTTGCACACCTTGACGGGCAAGCCCAACAGCTTTTCGAGCTTTTGCTTTAAGGGGTAGTTTTTAAGGCGGAGATTGGCGGCGTACGCCACAACGCCCTTCGCGCCGTCGATTGTCCCCGGACAGCACACGCCCACGCCGATTATTTCGGAGAACACCGCACCCGCGCCCGAAGCCAGCTTTTCGGCTATGCTTTCGAGCTGTGCCGCAAGGTCGTCTTTGCCCGTCGGTTCGTCGCACCAGAAAATCTCTTTGCCCTCTTTGAGCGCAACGCCCTTTATGCTCGTTCCGCCCACGTCTATTCCCAATATTATGGTTTTAGCGGCGGTAGTCTGCGATTGGTCGTTTGCCTTTGCGCTTGCCTTTGCATTTGCTTTTGCGCTTGCCTTTGCCGCCGCGTTCTGCTTTTTTGAGTTTACGGTCTTTGCCATATATACCTCCGTAACCTGATACGTATTTAATTTTACACGCTTTGAGCGGGTATGTCAAGGTTCAAAATGAAAAAGACACCCTAAAAGGGTGTCCGAAGTTATTTTTGTCCCGTCGAGCCGAAGCCCCCCGCCCCGCGTACCGTCTCGGAAAGGGTTGCGCACTCCTCGAAGTCGGCGGTTATGTAAGGGGTTATGACGAGCTGGGCGATGCGTTCGCCCGCCTCTATCTTCTGCGGCGTAAGCGAGTGGTTGTGAAGGGCGACTTTTACTTCACCGCGGTAGTCGCAGTCGACAACGCCCACCTTGTTGGCGGGAGCAAGCCCCTTTTTGGTGGCAAGCCCGCTGCGGGCGTAAATAAGCCCCGCAAAGCCCGTGGGAAGCTCCAGGGCGATACCAGTGGGGATCACCGCCGTCTCGCCCGCGCCCACGGTTATTTCGCCGTCTATGCACGCGTACAAGTCCGCGCCCGCGGCATACGCGCTACCGTAAACGGGCAACTGCGCCCCGCCGCGAAGTTTTTTGACGTTGACTTTCATAAATTTCTCCTTAAACAAAGCTCTCGCCGTCCCAGAGCACGACCTCGTCGCTTTCGAGCGACGGCTTGACCAGGATTATGCGCTGATTGGACGAACCGCGGAAACGCAGGTTGAGGTCCTTTAATTCCTCTACGAACCGACCGTCGACGAGCACGTCGAGGGTGTGCAGAAGGCGCATATTCACCGAAAGGTCGCCGTGCTTGCCCGTTAAAATGTCCTTTTCGTAGTCGTAGCCCGTGAAGCACCAGATGGACTTTTGGGGGTACTCGGCGCGGAGTTTTTCCATAAAGGTAACGAGCCGAGCGGCGTTTTCGGGTTCGAACGGGTCGCCGCCCAACAAGGTGAAGCCCTTTATGTAGTCGGGGCGCATGCTCTCGATTATCGCCCTCTCCTGCTCTTCGGTGAAAGGTTCGCCGTAGGCAAAATCCCACGTTTCGGGGTTGAAACAGTTTTTGCAGTGATTGCGGCAACCGCTGACGTACAGCGACGTGCGCACGCCCGGACCGTTGGATATATCGTAGTATTTTATCTTGGCAAAGTTCATAGGACAGGGGGTTTTGCCTTGCGGCAAAAAGAAGATTTTTGCCGCAAGGCAAAAGTGAAATTTGCGCTACGCGCAAGTTAAATTTGCGGCGTTCCGCCGCAAGTGAAATTTTTTACCTGCGGTAAAAAGTGAAATTTTTTTGCTTGCGCAAAAAAGTTGTGGGCGGCGTGTCGCCGCGGACGGGTGTCTTAACAGCGGAGATGTAAGACAGCGGATAAGCTGTTCAACGCGAGGGTTGACCCCCTCCCTTGTGTTCCCTCCCCCTGTTCTTTCTTCTATTCCCTCCCCTTCCGCTTCGGAGGGGGAGGGCGAGGGTGGGGGTAGCGAGGCGCGAATGGGCGATTGGGAGAAGTGCCCGAACGAAGTGAGAAACTAAATGCAATTACGAAGTGAGAAAGGTCGAAGATGCGAGTTATGCAAGGAGCGCGCGTAAACGACGAAGGGAGCGTACAATGAAGTACGTGTCGCACCGAAGGCGTAGCCTTACCGAGGAATGCGCAAGCGCGACACAGCAGAACGACGCATATACGAAGTTTGCGGCAGTTATAAGTGGAGAACGCGGGCTTTAATCTCCTTAGTCTTCCCCACATTCCAGAAGTTCTCGCCGAGATACCCGCAGGTGCGCCTTGTTACGTTCATCTTGCGCTGATCCTTGTTGTGGCATACGGGGCACTCCCACTCGTTGTCGTCGTTTATGATTATCTCGCCGTCGAAGCCGCACACATGGCAGTAATCGCTCTTGGTGTTGAATTCGGCGTACTGAATGTTGTCGTATATGAACCTGACGACGTCCTCGAGGGCTTGCAGGTTATGGCGCATATTGGGAATTTCCACATACGAAATAGCCCCGCCCGAAGAGATCTTCTGGAATTGGCTTTCGAAAGTGAACTTCGAGAACGCGTCGATATGCTCGCGCACGTCAACGTGATAGCTGTTGGTGTAATAGCCCTTGTCGGTGACGTCCTTGATAGTGCCGTACTTCTCCTTGTCGATGCGGGCGAAGCGGTAGCACAGCGACTCGGCGGGCGTGCCGTAAAGACCGAAGCCCAGCCCCGTCTCCTTTTTCCACTTTTCGCAGTGGTCCCTTAAACACTTCATTACCTTTAAGGCGAACTCCTGCCCCTCGGGAGTGGTGTGCGAAACGCCCTTTACGAGCTTTGTAACTTCATACAGCCCTATATATCCCAGAGATATTGTGGAATAGCCGTTCAAAAGATACTTGTCTATCTTTTCGCCGGGTTGCAGGCGGGCGATCGCTCCGTACTGCCAATGCACGGGGGAGACGTCGCTCGTCACGCCCATAAGCGCGTCGTGGCGGCACATCAAAGCCTCGTAGCACAGCTGAAGCCGATCTTCGAGAATTTCCCAGAACTTGTCCTCGTCGCCCTTTGCAAGTATTCCGCATTGGGGAAGGTTGATGGATACCACGCCCTGATTGAATCTGCCCTCGAACTTGTAATTTCCGTTTTCGTCTTTCCACGGCGAAAGGAAGGAACGGCAGCCCATGGGCGAGAACACGTTGCCCTCGTAATTTTCGCGCATCTTCTTGGCGGAGATATAGTCGGGGTAAAGCCTCTTCGAGGAGCACTTGACGGCAAGTCTTGTGAGGTAATCGTACTTCCCGCCCTTTAAGCAGTTGTTCTCGTCGAGCACGTATATGAGTTTGGGGAACGCGGGGGTGACGTATACGCCCTTTTCGTTCTTGATGCCCTGATAACGCTGATTCAGGATCTCCTCGATTATCATGGCGTTCTCTTCGATATACGGGTCTTTGTCGTCGAGCCACATGAAAAGGGTGACGAAAGGCGACTGACCGTTGGTCGTCATAAGGGTGTTTATCTGATACTGAATGGTCTGAACGCCGGCTTTCAACGCCTCTTTTAAGCGCATGTCGACGAACTCCTTTTTGGTTGCGTCGTCGATCTTGTCGCCGAACTGCTCTTCGCACTGCTGAACGTATTTTTCGCGCGTGCGGCGGAGATACTTGCCGAGGTGCGCGATATTTACCGACTGCCCGCCGTACTGCGACGAGGCGACGGAGGCTATTATCTGCGTGGTTATGGTGCACGCCGTCTGGAAGGACTTGGGGCTTTCGATCATCTTGCCGTTCATCACGGTGCCGTTTTCGAGCATATCCTTAATATTAATAAGGCAGCAGTTGAAAATGGGCTGTAAAAAATAGTCCGCGTCGTGGAAGTGGATCGCGCCGTCGTCGTGCGCCTTGGAGATCTTTTCGGGAAGGAGTATGCGGCGGGTGAGGTCCTTGGATACTTCGCCCGCTATGAGGTCGCGCTGGGTGGACGCCGTGCGCGCGTTCTTGTTGGAGTTCTCCTCCATTACGTCCTTGTTCTTGTTGCGTATAAGGGAGAGTATGCTCTCGTCGGTGGTGTTAGCCTTTCTTATGAGGGCGCGCTCGTAGCGATAGAGAATGTACGCCTTCATGAGCTGGAATTTCTGCAATTCCATCAGCTTTTCCTCTACCATGTCCTGAATGTCCTCGACGAGCAGTCTCATTCTGTGGCGGCTTGCTATGTCGTCGACTATCGCCTCTATCTGGGCGTCGGTTATGCGGTCCTCTATGTCCACCGCCTCGTTTGCCTTTTTGATGGCGACCGAAATTTTGTTTCTGTCGAAATCACACGTCGTGCCGTCGCGCTTTATTACCTTCATATATCTCCTCCGTGCGGGCCTGCCGCTTTCTCTTATAAAGAGTTTTCCGTAAAAATTCTCCCTCTCTCCGCTCAAAGCCGTAAAGCCCTTTCGCGAAGATAGCAGAGTTAAGTATAATACATTAATTTTGCGTTGTCAAGCCCTCAAACACAATATATTGTATGAAATTTTTTAACTTTCTAACAATATCTTGTACGTGAAAATTTTTAACAAAACGGGCGATTTTTGGATAAAAACGCCTCTTTTTTGCCCGAAATCGCCGTGAAACATAACATTTTATAAAACATTACAAAAAATTAAGGCATATTTTGACGTAAATTAACATTTTAAGTCGATTTTTAAGGGCGGTTTTTTTCAAAAAATTTTCCGAAAATTTTTTTCGGGCGAACGCTTGACAGCCCCTCTTCATGCGCATATAATGTATTTGATATCAAATTGATATCACAAAATATACGGAGGCGTATCATGCGCGAGATAGAAGAAAGAGAGTTGAAGGGCTTTAACGGCTGGGCGGCTTTGGCGTTGCTCATAGCCGCGATGCTTTTGGGAATTGCCATGACGGTGGTCGGGTGCATATTTGCCGCGACGCCCGCCGATGGGCAGGTATTAAAAGAGGACGAGCTTGCGAACCCCGCGTTCATGGCGATGTTCGCGGCGGGAATATTGGTGCTGGTCGCCGACGGCATAGCGTGGGCGGGGCTTAAAGTTGTAGCCCCCAACGAGGCGATGGTGTTCACCCTTTTCGGAAAATATCACGGTACGCTCAAAAAAGACGGGTTCTTCTACGTAGTGCCCTTCTGCGTTTCGGTCAACCCCGCCGCGCCTAAGAACGCCGCAAACAAGAAGATAAGCCTTAAAGCCATGACCCTCAACAACGACAAGCAGAAGGTCAACGACGAGGACGGCAACCCCATCGAAATTTCGGTCGTCGTAATATGGCAGATAGCGAGCGCGGCAAAAGCCGTGTTCTCGGTCGAAAATTACACGGCGTTCATCTCCACACAGTGCGATTCGGCTATACGGCAGGTGGCGAGGCAGTACCCCTACGACGTTTCGGACAACGGCGACGAGAAGTCGCTTCGCGGCTCTTCGATGGAAGTCGCCGAAATTCTCAAAGAGGAGCTTCAGTCGCGCGTGAAGATGGCGGGGATAGAGATCCTCGAAGCGCGCATAAACAACCTTGCCTACGCGCCCGAGATAGCGGCGGCTATGCTCCAGCGTCAGCAGGCGGGGGCTATCATAGCGGCAAGGCAGAAGATAGTCGACGGGGCTGTTTCCATGGTGGAAATGGCTCTCAAAAAGCTCGCCGACAACGACATTGTGGAACTTGACGACGAAAGAAAGGCGCAGATGGTTTCGAACCTGCTCGTCGTGCTCTGCGGCAACCGCGACGCCCAGCCCATAGTAAACAGCGGCTCTATCTATTGATGCGGAACGCATAAGCCGGGCGCATAAACGGAGGCGGAACGCATAAATAATTGACAGTCGCCATTAAGATGTATATGATGTATATACAATATTAATTTAAGAAGAAACAATATGAATTATCCCAAAAAGAGCGCGCAATTTCACGTTACGGTGTTCCTGAACGACAGAGGCGACGAGACCGAATACAGACGAATATCGGAATTGCTCACGATGGGGCTGATAACGATGTTTGCGGTGTTCTTCATCGCGGAGATAGTTACGGCTTCTTTGCTCGGCGTTGCGGCGGACGGCACAAGGTATTTTGCCGTGAGCGGCGCGTATATAGCGGCGTTTATAGCGGCATACGCCGTACTTGCGATAATTGCAAAGACAAAACAAAAGAACATCTATAAACGCAGTTACGCCAAGCTAAGCGACTCTCCCGCAGACCTGATCAAAAAAGAACTGTACGCGGAGTTCAGACGCCACTCCAAAAAAACCAACATAATGTTCTTCTCGTTCTTAGCCGCGGGGATCGCTGCGGGCGGGCTGTTCGGCGGGCTTTACAAACCGCAGACCCAACCTTTCGACATATTCCTTCAGCTGTTGGGCTCGATGAGTTTCTTTGTGCTGATCGCGGCGTTCGCCTCGCTCATAGTCTACATATTCTTCTATGTGCGCTACGTGAAGAAAATTTCCCCAAAAGAAGACGAACTTTTATCGCTTTTGTACGATCCTTCCGATATTCGGATTTAATAGATTTTTACCAACTTTTGTTTGGACTGTTCCCCCTTTTTTGTGGGTTTTCGCCAACTTTTGTTTGTGGCGATCGCACCCCTCGGGCGGTTCAAAAAGAGCTTTTGTAAGGGTTCGGAAAACTCAACGGTTCACACAAAAATATCAATATATATTGCAAAAAACGACCCGTAAAAGACTTTATGCAAAGTGCGGACGGAGCACGCCGGGATGAACGAAAACAAAAAACAGATCCCTTTGAGGATATCGAGCGAACTGCACGGCGAGCTTGAACGCTGGGCGGCGGACGAATTCCGCTCGGTGAACGGGCAGATAGAATATCTGCTTACCGAATGCGTCAAATACCGCAAAAAAGGCAAAAAGGGCTTGACGGACGGCGCGAACGAGGATAAAATATAAGTATGGTTCAACTCGATTCCCAAAGGATAAAAAAACTTCAAACGGGCGAACGCGTCGGCAACATAGCCATTGCGTTCTGCGCCGTCGCCACGGCGGCGTTCATAACCCTTTTCACCCTTTCGGAGGCGTTCAAAAACGAGCTTTTGTACGTCCTCGCCTTTTCGCTTGCCATTCCGCTCATCGTTTTGGGCGCGGGGGTCTCGGCTTTTTGCAACTTTAAGTTCGGCGTCGCCATAGACCGCGCCGTGCGCGCTTACGTGCAGGACGTGTTCGTCGAAAACGCCGCCAAAATTCACCCCGAAAGGAAGTCGCTCTCCTTCTTCGTCCGCCTCGACGGCTGCCGCGTGATACTCACCGTAAACAGCTACAACGACGAGATAGTGTTCGACTTCTCGGCGTTCGGGAAAAAGCTGTCCGCGGCGAGAAAAGCCGCCGTATTAAACGCCGTTGACATACGGCTCACTTCGGCTTTTTGCAAGCTCTACGAGCGGGGCGCGGACTACGCCTCGGTGGACTACCGCGAGAAAGACGGACTGAGGCGTAAATCGGGCAAGACCGTTCCCATCATAACCGACGGCAAGCCCGAAGTGCGCGCCATGAAGTTATACCTCAAAAATAAATGAACCGACAGCGTGCATGCACGCTGTTTTTAATTGAAATGCAAAACGCGCTTATTGTTGTAAACGCCTACGCCAAACGCCCCGACGGCTTTGCGCAGGCTGAAAGGCTCAAAGAGGAATTTGAAAAACGCGGCGTTCATTGCGATATACGCCGCAACGACTTCTTCCCCGCCCATATAGACGGCTCGGGGGATATCGCCCTGCGCGAAGTCGGGGGGTACTCGTTCTGCGTTTACCTCGACAAGGACAAATACATGTCAGATCTGCTTGAAAGGTCGGGCTTGCGGCTCTTCAACAGCCACCGCGCCATACGGCTGTGCGACGACAAGATGACGTGCGCCGCTTACCTTTCGAACGCGGGGTTGCCCATGCCCGAGACCTACGCGGGACTGCTGTGCTACGACGAGGGCGAAAGGCTGAAAAGAGACGTTTTGGAGTACGTCGCCGAAAAGCTGGGCTTTCCGATGATAGTAAAGAGCTGTTACGGCTCGCTCGGCAAGGGCGTTTTTAAGGCGGACGGAATGGACGAGCTTGTAAAAATTGCCCAAAGCCTCAAATGCTCGCCCCACCTCTTCCAGAAATATATTGCCGAAAGTTGCGGAAGGGATATGCGCGTTATAGTCATAGGCGGCAGGTGCGTCGCCGCCATGATAAGGCGTTCGGCGGGGGATTTCCGCTCGAACCTCGAACTCGGCGGCACGGGCGAGGCGTGCGCCGTTCCCCAAAAAGTTGAATATATATGCAAAAAAGCGGCGGAAATACTCGGGCTGGACTACTGCGGCGTCGACATTCTGTTCGGCAAAGACGGGTATTTGCTGTGCGAGGTCAACTCCAACGCCTTTTTCAGAGGCATCGAGCGCGTGACGGGCGTAAACGTCGCGGGGGCTTACGCCGAACATATACTCAATGTAACGGGCTTATAAAGTTTTGATTTTGCGACCGAAATTTTAATTTATCGGCGCGCCCTTGCCCCGCCCCCACCCCCATTTTTTATAAAAATATCAATATGTATATGCAAAAAACGCCCCCGCCCTCCCCTATTCGGGGAGGGCGGGGGCTTCTTTCACGCCCGAATTCAACTTGATTTCGGATATCGTTTTTTGAATTTTAACTTAACTTTGGGTATCGGTTTTGAAATTTTAATTTGATTCCGGGTGTGCGATCCTACTCCTTTAATCTTGCCTTGGCGACCGCCGACTTCCAGCCCGAGAGCAGATCGAGACGTTCGCCCTCGCCCATCTTCGGTTCGAACAGTTTTACGTCCGAACGCCTGTTTTTGAGCGCGTCCACGCCCGTATACACCCCCGCGCAAAGCCCCGCGAGGTACGCCGCCCCCAGCGCGGTCGACTCGGCGTGCGCAGGTCTTGCCACCGTGCACCCCGAAATATCCGCCTGAAAGCCCATCAAAAAGTCGTTGCGCGAAGCCCCGCCGTCTACGGCAAGCCGCGAGATCTTTATGCCCGAATCGCGCTCCATGGCGGATATGACGTCCGCCGTCTGAAAGGCTATGCTCTCGAGCACGGCGCGCACAATGTGGTTTGCCGTCGTGCCGCGGGTTATGCCCGTGATAGTCCCGCGCGCGCCGGGGTCCCAATAGGGCGCGCCCAGCCCCGTAAACGCGGGCACGGCGTACACCCCGCCGCTGTCTTTTACGGCTTTTGCGCGCTCCTCGCTCTCCGCCGCCGAGGAAATAAGCCCCAGCCCGTCGCGCAGCCACTGCACCGCCGCGCCCCCCGCAAACACCGATCCTTCGAGCACATAGCAGGGTTTAAGATCGCCGCCCACTCCCAACGTGGTGATAAGCCCGTTGCGGCTCTTGACCGCCTTCTTGCCCGTGTTCATCAAAAGAAAACAGCCCGTACCGTATGTATTTTTTATTTCGCCCGCCCTTGTGCAAAGCTGTCCGAAGAGCGCCGCCTGCTGGTCGCCCGCCATACCGCACACGGGTACGCCGTCCAACCCGCCCGCGGCGGCGGTTCCGAAAAAGCATGAACTCGGCTTGACCTCGGGCATCATCGCGGCGGGTATGTCGAACAGCCGCAACAGCTCGCCGTCCCATTCGAGCGTATGTATATTGAAGAGCATCGTGCGCGAGGCGTTGGTGTAATCGGTCGCAAACGCCTTTCCGCCCGTCAGTTTATACAGAAGGTAGCAGTCCATCGTACCGAACGCAAGTTCGCCCCGCTCCGCCCGCTCCCTCGCGCCGTCGACGTTGTCGAGTATCCACTTTATCTTCGCGGCTGAAAAGTACGCGTCGGGTACAAGCCCCGTCTTGTTGTAAATTCGCTCCGAAAAGCCGTCGTCTTTGAGCCTTTTCATAAAGTCCGCCGTTCTGCGGCACTGCCACACGACGGCGTTATACACGGGTTCGCCCGTCTTTTTGTCGAACACCACCGTCGTTTCGCGCTGGTTGGTTATGCCCACGGCGGCTATGTCGGCTGAACCCAGCCCGCCCTTTTCAAGGGCGGCTTTCGTAACGGCGCACACGGCGTTCCAGATGTCGTCGGGGGAGTGCTCCACCCAGCCCGCGCGGGGATATATCTGGGGGAATTCCCTGCCCTCGCCGCATACAAACGCGCCGTTTTGGTCGTAGATAAGGGCGCGGGCGGACGTCGTGCCCTCGTCGATCGCAAGTACGTATTTCATATTTCTGCCTTTTATCTGTAAAATTTATCCTTTGTAAAATTGTTGTATCGGCGTTTATATTATCGCGGCGGCGTTTTTATTGCTGTGTCGGCGTTTTTTTGTCGTGTCGGCGGTTTTTATTGTTGTATCGGCGGTTTTTTGGGGAACCGTGCTACGTTTGAGCCAACCGAACCCCCCGCGCTAAACCGCGCGTTTACGATACGCACGCCACATTTGCGCCGAGCCTCGACCCGACGCGCGACGTTCCGACCCCCGCGATTTTATTCGGCGTTGTCGAAATTTGCAAAGGGGTTTCCGTTCATATATTGGTCGTGGAAGCGCGCCACCTCTTCGGGGGTGAGCGAAACTTTTTGGTAAAGCCCCGTGCACTCGTTTGCGGAGACGCCCGCGCCGAGCAATTCGCCCATTAATTTTTTGGTATTTTTAGCCTTTCCCATACCCGCAGTATGCGCAAAATTGCAATATATATGCGGTTTTCAAGCGCAAGCGCAAGCGTTCCGCTTGACCATGTGTCTTAACGGCGGAGAAGTAGTACGGCGTGCAAGCTGTTCAACTTTAAGCGGCGTATCGCCGCGGTGAACCCCCACCTTCAATTCCTCCCCCTTGTAATTTCTCCGCCCTTATTCCCTCCCCTTTTTTAAGGGGGAGGGTTAGGGTAGGGGTTTTAATTATTATCGGAGCGCACAATGTCATTTTTCGCGCGCAAGCGCAAGCGTTCCGCTTGACCATGTGTCTTAACGGCGGGGAAGTAAGACGTGCGTGCAAGCT
The DNA here is from genome assembly GCA_947629515.1 of uncultured Clostridia bacterium. Lineage (GTDB taxonomy): Bacteria > Bacillota > Clostridia > Christensenellales > Borkfalkiaceae > Coproplasma. The sequence continues at coordinate 20,537 of CANRDY010000006.1, read as the reverse complement.
GTTCAACGCGAGGCGGCGGGCGCACACGTGCGCCCGCCGCATATTATCGGAGCGCATTATGACACTGTCATTTCAAATATAAACCGCTTACGCCCGTCTTTTCAACCATCTCGTCAAACAAAGCGCGCGCCTTGTCGACGTCCAGCCCCGACAAAAGCGGCTGGTTCAAAAATACCTCGAATATCCCGTCGAGATCTCGCTCGCTTATGGCTTTGCAACAGTTCTCAATGTTCATACAGTTGCGCAAAACAAGGTTTGTCACCGTCCCCGGCAAAGGGTTTGCCGTAACGGGCTTCACCGAATTTTCGCCGAAAACGCAGTTGGTCTCCACCACCGCCCCCGTCGGCATGTCGGGCATCTGCCCGCGGTTGGGCATGTTGACGTTCGAAACCACCGTCCCCATTCCGAGCACGGCTTTCATTAGCACGGTCGCCTCCTCGTCGGAGCGCACGGCTTTAACGGGCAACTCCCCCGCCGCCATCTTCACGCTTTCGCGCACTTTCCGCTCGCAGTCCGCCCGCCGCCACGAAACGGGCGTCAGGTGATACAGCCAGCTCTCGGCGTGTGCGGGGTTTTTGAGATACCAGCTTCTGTCCATGAACTCCACAAGGTGGCGATCGCCCGCCGCCGCAAGCGCGCCGAACCGCCTGAAAAGGTCGAGCTTTACCTTATTCCCGTACAAAAACGGGTTGTCGCCGCGGTGGGCGTTCTTGTCGAACCCAAGCTGTTCGCAGTACCCGCTTTCAAAGTATTTTTGCGTGAACGCGGGGAGCAGTGACAGCAGATCCCTGCCTTTGTAGCTCGCCTCGGTTATCCACGTAAAATGGTTGATACCGCTCGCGTCAACGGTAATTTCATGGCGGTCGGGGCGGGGCACGCCCAGAATTTCATGCGCAACGCAGGCGAGGAGTTCTTCCGCATGGAACACCTCGTGACAGCAGCCGAACGCCTTGATTTGGGGGAACACGCCGTATAGCGTGCGCGTGCAGACAGTCATGGGGTTGGTGAAGTTTATCACCCACGCTTTTGGGCAGTACTGCGCGATCGCGCGGGCGAACTCCTCGTAGACGGGCACGGTGCGCATTGCGCGGAGCACGCCGCCCGGACCGACCGTGTCGCCCACCGCCTGAAAAATGCCGTACTTCTCGGGCAGGTGCACGTCGACCTGCATGTCGTCGAACGTACCCGGCAGAATGGATAAAACGACGAACGTTGCGCCCGTGAGCGCGTCTTTGAGGTCATCGCACACGGTGTAACGCCACTTCGAAAGGGTTTCGGGGTGTTGGTTGAGGCGATCGCCTATCTGCCTGTTGCGCTCTGCGGCGAGGCGGTCGATGTCGTAAAGGGCGATTTCGCCGCACATTTCGGGAGTGAGCGCAAGGTCGAACATAAACACGCGCGCCCACATCTTCGAGCCGCCGCCTATATAGGCGATTTTTATGCCGTCGATCCTGTCGCCGCAAGTTGCGTTGGGATCGGGGGCGTTTATGGTGGGGTTATTGGCGTTTAAGTCGGGGTTATTGGCGTTTAAGTCGGTTTTTTCGCCGTCTGCGCGGGGCGAGGTTTGAGTTGAACCATTTAATTGCCGAACCATATCCTCGACGGATGCTTGCGACATTTCCTCGCTTGACGGCGAAAGTCTGCCGTACGCGAGTTTATCGTGATGGATAGTCATACCATAATTATACTACCGAAAACCCGCGGTGTCAATACCGCCAAGCGTTTGCGCCTTTATCCCCCGCCCCTTCGCTCCCCTTCGCTTGCAAGGGGTGACAAATTATTATAGAATTGCTCCACGCGCTAAAAATACCCGCAATAATAGCGGATTAGACGGCGTGAAAGGTAACGACGGCTCGTTCAGCGAAGCTGAAGTTGCGGCGAACAATGTTGCGGGTATAACTTTCCTCGACGAGAATGCCGCCAAGAAGTTCGAACTGATTGGAACCGAGTTCGGCGACGGTCAATTTGAATCCGAGTGCGAGATCTTCAAAGCGACCAACGGCGCGGATACGGGCAAAGAAGTCAAGTACGACGAAGATTGGCTCAACATGCAACCCAAGCAGGGCGTTTTGGTTGAGATCTACGAACCGGGCGCAAGCGAGGAGCAAGACAAGTTGATAGCCGCGACCGTCGTTTACAGCGGTTCGGAACTCACCGTCGACCAGATCAAGGCTCTTGCTCTTGCGGGCGATATCGAAGCAGGCAAGCAGGTTGAAAAAGTCTTTAAAGACCGCGAGTGCTCCGCGCAGGAAGTCACCGTAAAAGAGACCATAAGCGGCGACATTAAGTTCTATGTAACGTATGAAACTAAGGAAGCTATCACCGAACTTATGGCGGCAACTGATGTTACGGCTAAGTCGAGTAAGGATAGTAAAAAGGACGGCTATGAGTTCCAATCCTATGACGGCACGTTATTCAAACTCGAACCGTCTGCTGATAGGTATATTAAATATGATGCCTATGCGGGCGATTGGATGAAAGACCAGACGGTCACCACGCCGAAAGGTACTCTTTCCCTCAACAGCTGGATGATGCCTACGGGTAGTAAGAAAGCTATTATGCTGACTAACAAGTCTGCAAAAGAGATAGAAATAACTCTGTATTACATTGCTACCGACAGTAAAATGGAGTTGTTATGTGAAGCCGAAGGTCAAACTGCCAAGACTATTACAACCTATAAGGCTTATGAAGGCAAGAATGTTTTAGTCTTGAAAGACGGCGACGCAACCACGGGCTATCTGAACGGAATTACGGGACAAGAGGGCACAAAGATTAACACGACTGCGAGCGAAAAACCTATCTATCAAGTAACGTTCAAGATTCCCGGCAGCACAAAGGTAAGTCTTAACGTGAACGACCAAAGGCTTTGCTTATTCGGAATTTACGCGACGGACACCCCCGCAAGCTGATTTCGATTTAGCCCATAAAAAACACTGACATAATTAGCTGAAATAATTCGCAGATATAATTAGCAGACATATTTCGCAGATAAAACTCCCCCGCGGCGTTCCGCCGCGGGGGAGTTGTTCAATAATATCGGAGCAACATAAGGCACTGTCATTTTTAAATAATATCGGAGCAACATAATGTCACTTTTTGCTTGCGGCGGGCGGCTTTTTGCCGCCCGCCGCTTTCTTTAAATATTATCGGAGCGCATTAAGGCACTGTCATTTTTAAATAATATCGGAGCGACATAATGTCACTTTTCGCTTGCGGCGGGCGCACGTGTGCGCCCGCCGCTTTCTTTAAATATTATCGGAGCGACATATGGCACTGTCATTTCGAACGACATAAGAAGCCCGCGAAGCGGGTTCGATTGAGTGAGAGAATCCCAAGGTGGTCTGTGCTTGCACTTTGAAACGCGTTACTATTTTAAATAATAACCGCCTCATTATAAAAAACCCCGCTATACTGCGGAATAGACCCGTTCGACGCGCTTCGCTTGCTCAGGGTGACAGATTATTAGAAGTGCGGCGGGCGGCTTTTTGCCGCCCGCCGCCTCGCGTTGAACAGCCCGCGCGCACGATTACTGTTCCGCCGTTAAGACACTTGGTCAAGCGGAACGCTTGCGCCCGCCGCATAGCATTAAAAAATTTGCTTAAATATACTTGACAAATGAAAAACAATATCGTAAAATAAAATCACAAAGGGGAACCCAAAGCGGTTGACCTCGGTATTTTAAAAAATAACCGTCAAGCGATCAACTTGGGGCGGTTATTTTTTTATGCGCTTAATTGCTATGTACTCGACTTCGTCGAGCAACAGCTCAAGCTGTTTCAAAAGTTCGCAAATGCGCGAAACCAATTCATTCAGCTCTTTCATAAGCCTCACCCCCTTTGAAAGAAAATAGCTCTCACCATTTTCCCCCTCGAGAGGTCAACCGCCTGCAAGGATTCCCCCTTGCTTCGAAAATTAATATTAAAATAAGTATATACTTCTTGACAAAATTTGTCAAGAAATTTTTTGTTTTTATAAATTGCGCGCGGGCGTGGAACGCCCGCGCGCATTATGTGTTACAGTACTATATTATTAATTATAATGCGGAATAGACCCATTCGACTACGCCGCTACGCGGCTTCGCTCATGGTGACAGTTTATTTTCAGAAGCGCGGGGTCAGGCTTCGGGAGAGTACGTGTCGCTCATCGTCATTGCATATATACGCGTGTTGCGGTCATACTGCTTGTTGATCGTATCGCCTACAATGTAGTAAGTGCCCGCAGCGTTAATGGTAAACGTTACCTGATCGTCTTGGTTAGTGCCCGCTACAGTAAAGCTGCTGTCGACTTTTGTAACGGCTGAACCGCCCGTAATTGCACCGGTCACATAATTACCGTCTGCATCTATCACGCAAAGCCCCGAAGTCTTATCTTTGCTCGAAGAACCGAAAGTAATTACAAGTTTACCTTTGCCCTTGAAAGTTACTTTGAGGGCGATACCCTTGATTTCAAGAACGTTGTTCTTTCCGCCGCCTCTGTACTGAACTTTTGCGCCCGTGCCTTTAATTCCCGAGGGAGCATTTTCAGGTTTCGAAGTAGCTACCGATATCCAACTGTTACTGCCCGTGAACTCGGTGCCCGTCAAATCTTTCTGTCCGTACGTGGTCTGGTCAGAACCGTCGTCGCCAACGGCAGTTTTCAATTCTTCAAAGCTGTACGTGTAGTTGTCGGTTTTCTGTCCCGTAACCTTGTCGATTTTAACGTAGAACTTATAGGTCTGGTTGGCGGTAAGTTCCTGCGCGGCTTCGACTTTGCCCGTCGAAAGGTCGCGGTCGGTGTAAACGTCGCCGAGTTCTTCGTCTGCGGCAAGGACATAGTTCTTTGCAATGTCTTTGATAGCCGCCGCGTCGAGCTGAGTCGTGGTGTAAACAACTTTGTCCGCCATAAGGACGTCGGTTTCTTCGCCGCCCGTGCCGACTTTGTAGACCATTATGACCGCGCCCTGTTTGGGTGCCATGTTGCCCCAATCGCCGTTGGCGTAGGTAACCGTTCCGTTCGTCGCCTTGAAGATCAAGCACTCGGAGTTAAATTCGCCGTCGCCGAACTCGGTTCCAATCAGTTCGAACTTCTTGGCGGCGTTGTCGTCGAGGAAAGTTATACCCGCAACATTGTTCGCCGCGATTTCCTCTGCGGTGAACGAACCGTCACTGCCCTTTACATTGTCTAATCCGCTATTATTGTACTCATAGGTCTTAACGGTGTTGGGGATATTCTTCTTCAACAGTCCGTTGGACAAGCGCGCGTTCTTGGCGGCATCCAATGCGCTGTTCTTTGCAATGTGCTTGCCGAGCTTGGAGTTAAGGATCGCAACGCTCGAGTAGTCAGCCCAAGGTCTGGCGATCGCCCATTTACCGCCCTTGCCGTATTCGGTCTGGGTGGCGGTGAATTCGCACCAATCGAACACTGCGCCGTACTCAACGTGCGCGTCGCCGTCTCCGCCCTTGAACGCGGTTATATAGCCGCCGTCCGCCTGCGAAAGGTCGCTCTCTTTGCCTATGTTGCTTACGTGGTCGAGGCAATGGATCTGGCACTTGTAGAAGTACGAAGTGGAGTTATCGCCGTAGATGAAGTCGGTCGCGCCCTCGATATAGCACGAGACGAGCAAGTGCCTGCCGTTCTTGAGCTGAACGGTATCCTGATAGCTCGAGAAAGAGCACATCTGGTACACGCTCTGGTCGGCTTCGCTGTAAAGGGCGAGAGCCTGATCGTCGCCCGCGTGCGCGTTTACCTTTTCGGCGGTGTTGTTCTCGTTGACTACCGCAACGCTGTTCATCATGAAGTTCTTTGCCGCCGCGGTGATATAAATGGTTGCGGAGTTATCGGAGTTCCACAGGTTGCCCGCGCCGTCGGGTTTGTTCATGATGGCGTCGTAGGAGATGGTCGACTTCCACTGCCATGTTTTGCTATCGGAGTTGGGAACGCTCGGGGCTTCGGTCCCTATCGGGGTATCGGTTCCGCTTTCGACTACGCCCGCGCCCACTATAACGAGGTTGGGGATATCGACATAGAGCTTTTCTTTGTACGTGCCCGCGCCGAGCTTGATATACTTGGTTACGGCTTCGTCAAGGTTCATGGCGTTGAAGAAATCGATCGCCTGCTGAACGGTCTTGAACTGATAAGGGTTGCTTTCGGAATTTGCCTGCCCGCTCTCTTTGAGCGTGCCGATTTTGTCGCCCGTTAAAGCCGTATCCGCGGAGGGCGCGATTTCGGCAAAGACGATCGCCGTTTTGGCGGGGAGCGCGGGAATGACGTAGTAGCTTACGGTATCGCTTATGGTATTCGAGAAAGCCGAGCCGTCCCACGCCTTTGCGGTTATGGTCTTAACGCCCGCGGTGAGGTTGGTGAGTTCGCTCTCCGCACTGTTGGTGAGTTCAACCAAAGTTGAGGGAACATTATAGAATTCCTTATCGACGCCCGCGTTGGTGCCGACAGCCATAACGGAGATATTGGACGCGTCGAACTTGCTTCCTGCGGTGTAGACCTGAGGAGTGTAGTTGAGCAGGTCGTTGGTTATTATCTTGACCGACTTAATGGTGTAAGCGGTTATCTTGAACGTGCCCGTAAACTCGTCGTTATTGGCGTCTCTGTAAGTGCAGGTGACATCGTATTCGCCCGCCGCGGTCGCGCCCGTGAACGCCGAGGCGTTGAAGGTGTAGCCGTTGGGAAGACTGTCCTTTCTGCCGTTGTCATAGCAGAGATAAACTGTCATTCCCTCGGAGGAGAATTCGTCTCCGAGCAGGAAATCGCGCGTGCCGCCCGAAATTTCGAGACCCGTTACCTTGCCTACGGGAAGTTTTGAGGTTACTTTAAGGTCGCGCACGCCGAGCGAAGCCGACTCACCAGTTGCCTTGGTGCCGCTTATTTCATAAGTGCCCGCTTCGAGATTGCTTACGGTGAAGTTTGCGCCGTTATTATCGTTAGGAGCGGTTTTCCATGTTGTTGTTTCTTCAACAGGAGCTACTTCGGTCTTGGTTTCAGCACCCGAGCCGTCTGTCGTTATCTTCTTGATATGAACGGTGAGAGCATTGCCCGACGAACCCGAATACGCGTTAAAGGATATGGTGTTGGTTACACCCGTGGGCTTAACGAGAATTGTGCTGCCCTGCGTGTTGATGCCGAGGCTACCGCTACCCTTGGTTTCGTATTTGGTCTTGCCGTTGGTGACAACGGTGAATATGCCCTGCGTTAAGTTCTCGGTCAACACCGCGCCAGCAGCACCTGCGGGCTTGAACTCTATATCTACGTTCTCGTATACGCGGGCGTAGATATTAAGGGTCGCCACCTCGACAGCCGCAGTGAAGTCGAACTCGGTGCTGTATGTTGCATCGGCGAACCATTTGTCGAATTCCATACCCGACTTTACGAGTTCTCCCAATACGGTGGAAGGAAGTTTGCCGCTGTCGGAAAGAGCCTCGGAAGTGAAGTGCCACTTGTCGTCCGCGCCCTTTTCGAGGCTGGTTGCGGGAAGGGTGACAGAGCCGCCGCCTACCCACAGTTTAACGGTGGGCGCGGTCGAAGGATCGGCAGGTTGTTCACCACCGGTTCCGCCGCCGCCGCCGGGTTGTTCACCCTCGCCGCCGCCGGTTCCGCCCGTGCCCGCGGTCTTCCAGTGGGCGTAAAGGGTGGTGTCCTGAGTTATTTTTGTGTCGAAGTCGAACTTGGTGCCGCCCGTTGCTTCGGTCCACCAGCCGTCGAATACCTGACCGTCGCTACGCGCGCCGGGCGTGGTGGGCTCGGTTACCTTGCCCTCGGAGTTGGTGTCCTTGGCGGCGGGCGCGCCGCTCGTGTCGGCGTGGTTCATGTTGAACGTGACGTGATACGTCGTTTGTTCGGCCTGCTGCCCGCCGTTGGGATCGCCCGCGGGCGCGCACGCCGTTACCGCAAGACCCGACGCCGCCGTTACAGCGCCGATGCCGAGTGCAAGCAGTAGTTTTGCAATTTTGTTTTTACTCATATTTTTCTCCTTAATTTATTTTTTGCTTTTATTGCGATTTTTATGTTTTTTTGGGGGGGGAACCGTGTGCACCCCCTCAGTCCGCTTCGCGGACAGCTCCCCCTCTCGGCAAGCCGTAAAGGGGCGCGAATGGGGCGCGGGGCGAACCGTGGGGGGGTACACGGTTCACACGGTCAAAACATAAAAAACGGGGTCGGGCGACGTAAGATTTTTTGTATTTGACGTTTTTGCAAACGTCAAATAGCCCCCATGGGGGCTTGCGCTCTTTTTCGCTCTGTTACATTATACATTATTTATACGCGTTTTTCAAGTGTTTTTTGAAATTTTTTTTCGATTATTGTGAGTATGTCGCAAGGCGGCGTGTCGCCGCGGACGGGATTCTTAACGACGTGGAAGTAAGACGAGCGGAACGGCTGTTCAACGCAAGGCGGCGTGTCGCCGCTCAAGCGGAACGCTTGCAAAGCATATACGAAGTTTAACGGGAGCATAAAAAAATAATTCCCCAAAAACTCTTTACAAAGCGCGGCGGATATAGTACAATACCATGTACAAGGGCATTTAACTCAGCTGGGAGAGTGTCTTCTTGACGTGGAGAAAGTCAGGGGTTCGAGTCCCTTAATGCCCACCACAACATAAAAAAATCCCCGCGGCGGCGCAGATACTGCGCCGCCGCGGGGCAAAAAAACAATTTTGTTCAATACACTTGACAAATGAAAAGCAATGTCGTAAAATAAAGTCACAAAGGGGAACCCAAAGCGGTTGACCTCTGTTGCAGTTAAAATAACCGCCGAGATATCAACTGTGGGCGGTTATTTTTTTACGCGCTTAATGGCTATGTACTCGACTTCGTCGAGCAACAGCTCAAGCTGTTTAAGAAGCTCGCAGAGTTGCGATACTAATTCGCTAAACTCGGTCATAAGCCTCACCCCCTTTGAAAGAAAATGTATCACTCCATTTTCCCCCTTGGGAGGTCAACCGCCTGCAAGGATTCCCCCTTGCTTCGAAAATTAATATTAAAGTTAGTATAAACCCTCTTGTCATAATTTGTCAAGAGGTTTTTATTTGGTTCGCGTTTCAAAGTGCAAGCACAGACCACGGGGGGATTATCTCGGTCAATCGCCCGCTTACGCGGGTCTCATATCCCTCGAAATGACAGTGCCTTATGTTGCTCCGATAGTATGCGCGCGGGCGTTGGAACGCCCGCGCGCGATTTAAAAATAATTTGGTGGAGCTAAGGGGAGTCGAACCCCTGACCTTTTGAATGCCATTCAAACGCGCTACCAACTGCGCTATAACCCCGTTGTTGCCTTTCGGCTTGTGCGCCGCTTATTCGCCGCGCCGCCCGTGCCGACGTTACTTGCCACATTCGCAAAGCTAAAATTTCGGCTGAGCGGTTTGATTATACCATATTTTTGCGCCGTCGTCAACAGTTTTTGCGCAAGCAAGCCCAAAAACGCTTGCAAAGACCAAATAAAGTTGCTATAATGCAAGTGAAATGTCGGGGATATGGCTCAGGTGGTAGAGCGATGCGTTCGCAACGCATAGGTCACGAGTTCGAGTCTCGTTATCTCCACCAAATGATTTTCAGGGGAAGCGCACGCCGTTGAGGCGTGCGCTTCTTTTTTTATGGCGCGCGCGGGCGTTTTGAACGCCCGCGCGTTTGCTTAACGTCGGGCTATACCGCGGACGGCGGAGACGAGCGCGGCGGGCGCGCCTGCGGGGGTGAACGCCGAAAAGGACGCGCGCACAAGCCCGCCGCTTTTTAACGCCTTGTGCATGAGCGGCGCACAGTGTAAGCCTCCGCGGACGCATATCGAATACTCCTCGGAGAGTATGCCCGCCGCGCGCTCCGAAGTTACCCCCTCCACCCCGAAGGCGACTATCCCGTACGGGTTCGGCGTCGAATACACCCTTACCCCCTCCGTCCGCTCCAGCCCCGAAATAGCCTCGCGCGTGTATTCTTCGACCTTGCGCCGCATCCGCCGCCCGTTGGTCTTTATATACAGCGCGCCCTCGGCAAGCGAGACTATGGCGGGATAATTGAGCGTGCCGCCCTCTAACCGCTCGGGGTAAAAGGCGGGCATTTCCGCGCTGTAACTCTCCGTGCCCGTGCCGCCGTATAAAAGAGGTTTGGGGTCGAACCGTTCGGAAAAGACCAGAACCCCGCTGCCCTGTATGCCCAACATCCCCTTGTGACCCGCGACCGCCAGCGCGTCGGCTTTAAGTTCCTTTAAGTTTACCTTAACGTGACCGCACGCCTGCGCGCCGTCGAGAATGAGTATGCACTCCTGCGGGAGCATGGCTTTGAGCGCGGCGATATCGACCGACATTCCCGTGACGTTTGAGGCGAGAGTTACGACCGCGCCCGTTATGCGCTTGCGCTCTTCCTCCGCGCGGGCAATCAGTCGCGCCGCCGCCGCAAGGTCAATCGACCTCGGCGACGGCGGCGACGGCGCAGTGCCTGCGCTGTCGGGATTTTTAATTCCGTTGGGAGCGGACATAGAGGCGTTCTTATCAAGCGCGAAGCTCCCCCCTCTTTTATTCTCCCCCCTCGCAAGCGAAGGGGGAGAGTTGGGGGCAAAGTTGGGGGGAGGGTTATGGGCAGAGTTCGGAGATTGGTTATAGGCGGGGTTAGGAGAACGGTCGGGGGAAGGATCGCTTGGCGAACGGTTCGAAGAAGGGTTCAAAGAAATGTTCGCCGAACTGCTCGGACAGTCGGATACAAGGGGGATATACAGTATTTCGTAGCCGAGGTTTTCGAGGGCGCGCAGGGGGCGCAACACCGAGTTATGCTCGGCGACCGTCGTCAAAATTACACCCTTGGGGAGCGAAAATATCGCCGTGTTCAACGCCTCGGTGCAGTTTTTGGTGAACACGACCCGCTCGGGCGAGGGCGCGCCGAAAAATCCCGCAAGCAGACTGCGGCAGGCGAACACCCTTTCGGCGCACGCCGACGAGAGCGCGTGACCGCTCCGCCCGGGGTTTGCCGCAAACTTCATCGCCGCGTACGCGCTTTCGAGCACGCTCTGCGGCTTGTTTCCGCCCGTGGCGGCGTTGTCGAGATATAGCATTTTGGGGCTTCCTTTCATAATATATTAATACATTATATTCGCGCACGCCGCATATTCGCGCCCTGTTTTGCGCCTTTATGCGCGGCTGAACCGTTCCTTTTTTGAACGGTCAACAGCCCGTAACGCTCGGCAAGACCGTTCTGTTATAAACGGAAAACCGTTAAATCATAAACGGCGCAACCGTTTTTATCTTAAACGGCACGACCGCACGCGTTATTTCAAGGCGGCGCGCCGACTTACCGAGGAAGCAATAAATGACTAAACTTATCGCCGTGTTCCGCTCGCGCACGCAGGCGGCGGACTGCTGTTTCCGCCTTAAACGGGCGGGCGTGAACGCGCGGCTTATAAATACCCCCAAACAGGCGAACGTAGGGTGCGGGCTTTCGGTAGAACTGCCCGAACGCTATGGCGACCGCTGTAAAAAAATAATCGCGCGGGCAAACTTTTCGGCATTCTACGGCTACCTTACGTTAAAGGCGTGAACCCGTATTTTGCGATCCTTTCCCTCCCGCTCTGCGGGCGAACCGCACGTCGGAACGCACACTTTTCGCCCGACCTTTCAGTCGCGAAGCAAGGCGGCAGACGAGCTTTACAAGCTCCATAAAGGGCACGACCGAAAACGCCGCGGCAAAGGTCAACGCCCACTGCGCGCCGCCCGCCGGCACGAGCGAGAACGCGGACGAGAGCGGCGTTTCGACGAGCAATATGTTGAGGGCAATTGCCGCCGCTACCGTGGCGTTGAGGGCGGCGTTGGAGAAAGTTCCCGAAAAAGCCGATTTGTTTTCGGCGCGCACGTTGTATGCCTGAAAAAGCTCGGCAAACGACAGCGTGAGAAAGGCGACGGTCGTTGCGACGGCGTTCCCCCAAAGGCTTAAAGAGAGCGCGAAAACGCCCACCGTTACCGCCGTAATATAGCCGCCCGAAAGGAGCATGAAAGCCACGCTCCCCTTTGAAAACAGCCCTCCGCCCACCGACGACGGCGGGCTTTTCATCACGTCCGCGCCCCCCTTTTCGGAGCCGAGCGCGAGCACGGGAAAGCTGTCGGTGATGAGGTTTAACCACAAAAGCTGTGCCGAAAGCAGAAAGTCGTACCTGAAAAAGAAGGTCGAGGCGATAAAAATAGCCAGCACTTCGGCAAGGTTCGTCGAGAGAAAGAAGCGAATAGTCTTGCGGATATTCGCCGAAATGCGCCTGCCCTCGCGCACGGCGGACACAATAGTTGCAAAGTTGTCGTCGCAGATTATCATGTCTGAGGCGTTTTTGGTGACGTCGGTGCCGTACATTCCCATTGCAATGCCTATGTCCGCGCTCTTTATGCCGGGGGCGTCGTTTACGCCGTCGCCCGTCATCGCCACAACCTCGCCCCGACTTTTAAGGCACCTGACTATCATGTTCTTGTGCCTCGGCGACACGCGCGCGAACACCGACGACGCGGCAATCTTCTCTTCGAGCGCGCGGTTTACGCCGCCCGAGGGCGAAAAATTTGTTGAGCTTTCGAGTCGGTCAAGCTCCGCGCCCGTGACTACTTCGGACATATCCGAGGCGATTTTAAGGCGTTTTGCCACCGAAAAAGCCGTGCGAGCGTGGTCGCCCGTTATCATGACGGTGCGTATGCCCGCTCCGCGGCACTCCTCCACGGCTTCGGCGACTCCCTTTTTAAGCCCGTCGAACAGCCCCGCAAGACCTATGAAAGTAAGCTCCTCTTCGCGCCTGCCGCCCGAGGAAAAGGCAAAGGCGAGCACGCGCAGACCCTCGTCGCTCATGCCGTCGTTTTGAAAGAGCACGGCTTTTTTAAGCTCGTCCGAAAGGGGCGTTATGCCCGAATTTGTGCATATATATGAACATTTTGCCAATAAAAAGTCGGGCGCGCCCTTGGTGTATATCACCTCTTTTTCCCCTTTTCGACCGTAGACCGACATCATCTTTCTTTCGGAAGTAAAGGGAATTTCGCCCGACTTTATAAAGCCGTGGGAAGGATCGCCCCCCTCCGCGTTCCCGCCCAAAAAGTCCGCGGCGTACAGCATTAACGCCTTTTCGGTGGGGTCGCCCGTGTAGCTTCCCCTTTCGCCCTTTAATGTGTTGCAAAAATACGCGCACTCGCAGAGCAGGCTCTGCCAGTCGCCGCCCGCTCCCCACGCCCTTTCGACTTTGAGGCGGTTTTGGGTGAGCGTGCCCGTCTTGTCGGTGCAGATGACCGTACAGCCGCCCAGCGTTTCGACTGAGCGGAGCTTGCGGATTATCACTTTTTTGCGGCTCATCTTCTGCACGCCCAACGCCATTATTATGGTGACGGTGGCGGGAAGCCCCTCGGGGATCGCCGCAACGGCGAGCGCGACCGCCGTCATAAAGTTCTTCAGAACGCCGTCTTGCCGAACGGCGACGCCGATTATAAATATGACCGCCGTTATGGCTAAAACGCAATACGTTATGACTTTTCCCAGCTTTTGAAGGCTCTTTTCGAGGGGCGTTTTGTCGCCGCCGCCGTGCAGCATCGAGGCGATCTTGCCCATCTCGGTCGACATTCCCACGGAAGTGACGACCGCCGTGCCGTTGCCGCTCACCGCATAGCACGAGCAAAAGAGCATATCGGAAGTGCCGCCGAGGGAGACGCTGTTGCCGCGTATACGCTTTTGGCTCTTTTCGGCGGGAACGCTCTCGCCCGTGAGCGCGGATTCGTCGCACTTCAACGAGTTGCACGAAAGTATGCGGCAGTCGGCGGGAATGACGTCGCCCTCTTCGACATAAATAACGTCGCCTATGGTAAGCTCCTCGGCGGGGATCTTCTTTATCTTTCCCCCGCGCACGACCCTGCACTCCCCCGCCGCAAGTTTTTTGAGGCTCTCGATGGCTCTGTCGGCGCGGTACTGCTGAACAGTGCCCACGGCGGCGTTGGCGAAGATTATGAGCAGTATTATAATGGTATCGGTAAGCCCGCCGCTCCCGCGCGAAAAGAGGGCGATGCACCCCGAGACTATGGCGGCGGCTATCAGAAGAACTGTCATAAAGTCCGAAAACTGACTTAAAAATATCCTTAACACCCCCGCCCTTTTGCTCTCTTCGAGGGCGTTTTTGCCGTAGCGGGCGAGCCGTGCCGCCGCCTCTTCTTCTGAAAGCCCCTCTTTGGAGCTTTTCAACTCTTTGAGCACGCTCTCCGCCTCTTCGAAACAAAAATTCCGCATACCTTACCTCATAGTAGGGTATGCGGAAAACTGCATATATATTACGATTTTCGAGCTTTACGGCGGGTCGGACAAGCAAAGCCGCTTACGCCGTTTACGCCGTTTGCCCGCAACGCCGTCGGAACGGTTCGCACAAATTAACGGTTCGTTTTGTCTGAACCATTTATGCAGGGGAACGGTTCGCACAAATCAGCGGTTCGCAAAAAATATTGTCTACGCCTTGGCGGGAATGGTTTTAAGAAAGGCGAGGGCGGCGGCGAGGGTGTCGTCCATGTCGGCGTACTTATAAAGCCCCAGCCTGCCCCCGAAGTGAACGTTTTTCGTCTTTTGGGCGAGGGCGGCGTACTTTTGGTAGAGGGCGTTGTTCTTTTGGTCGTTGACGGGGTAGTAGGGTTCGTCGCCCTTTTGCCATGCCGAGGAGTACTCGCGCGAGATGACCGTCTTCGGCTGTGTGCCGAACTCGAAGTGCTTGTGCTCGATTATGCGGGTGAAAGGCACGTCCGCCGCTGTGTAATTGATAACGGCGTTGCCCTGATAGTTGGGGATATCCAGAACCTCCGTTTCGAAGCGCACCGAGCGGTATTCGAGCGCGCCGTACTCGTAGCCGAAAAACCCGTCGATCGCGCCCGTATAGATAATGTTGTCGGCAAGGGATAAAAGTTCCTCTTTTTGGGCGAGGAAGTCGCAACCCGTGCGCACTTCGACGCCCCCGAGCATCTTTTCGATTATCTTCGTATAGCCGCCCGTGGGTATACCCTGATAGCGGTCGTTGAAGTAGTTATTGTCGAAGGTGAACCGAATGGGCAGGCGTTTTATGATGAACGCGGGGAGTTCGGTACACTTTCTGCCCCACTGCTTTTCGGTGTAGCCCTTTACGAGCTTTTCGTAAATGGTCTTGCCCACAAGGTTTATCGCCTGCTCTTCGAGGTTTTCGGGCTGTTCTTTATAGCTTGCGCCCCGCTCTTCCTCTATGCGCTTTTGGGCTTCTTCGGGGGTGAACACGTCGCTCCACAGCTTGGTAAAGGTGTTCATGTTGAAGGGCAGGTTGTAGCACTCGTTTTTGTAGCGGGCGACGGGGCAGTTGATGTAGTTGTTGAACTCGGCAAAGCCGTTTATGTACTCCCATATCTCCCTGTCGGACGTGTGGAAGATGTGCGCGCCGTAGCGGTGGACGTTTATCCCCTCCACGCTCTCGGTGTATATGTTGCCGCCGATATGCGAACGCTTTTCGACTACAAGGCACTTATATCCCTTTTTTTTGAGTTCGTAAGCGCAGGTCGCGCCGTATAGCCCGCTCCCCACTATAAGATAATCGTATATTGCCATTTTGTTCTCCTTTCGGTAAATAATACAGCGTGGTTTTTTATATCGCGCGTTTTTTGTATCGCACATTTTATATATCGCACGTTGTATATATCGCGCGCCCGTTTATACCGCGCGCATATCATACCGCCCGTATATTATACCACAGCATTTTTCCGAAAACAAGCCCCGCGCGTAAAATACGCGCGGGGCGTTCAAAGAAAAGTTTTCTCTCTTCGACGTTTTTGCTTATAACGTCTTTTAATTTATTTGCCTTTAAGGTTTTTGCGTTTTGCGGCTTTAAGGTCTTTTGCGTTTTGCGCCCGCAAACTCAGCCGCAAAACTTATGCGCCCTTACTCTTCGCCGTCGCCGTGGTGGTGTTCGTCCTCGTCGGCGGGGTCGGGGAACTGCGCCTTGTCGTAGGGGATACCGTTGCGGTCGTAGTAGTTCTTGATGGCGGCGCGGATAGCCTCTTCGGCGAGGACGGAGCAGTGCATTTTATATGCGGGAAGCCCGTCGAGGGCTTCGGCGACAGCCTTGTTGGTAAGTTCGAGAGCCTCCGAAAGGGGCTTGCCCTTTATCAGCTCCGTAGCCATCGACGAGGAAGCGATCGCGCTCCCGCAGCCGAATGTGTGGAACTTTACGTCGACTATTATCCCGTCCCTTATTTTGAGATATATCTTCATTATATCCCCGCACTTTGCGTTGCCAACTTCGCCCACGCCGTCGGCGTCCTCGATAACGCCCACGTTGCGGGGATTGGTGAAGTGGTCCATGACCTTTTCGCTGTACAATGCCATAATTCTACCTCTTTAAAATTGCAATATATATTGATATTTATGGGAAAATCGCCCCGCCCCGAGGGCAAAAAACCAAGTCCGTTTTTATCGGACAGGACTCAAATGAGGTGCTGCCTTTTGCCCGTTTCGAGGTCTTCCCATACGGGGGAAATGCTCCTTAAATACCCCACTACTTCGGGCACGCACTTCAAAACGTAATCTATATCCTCTTTCGTCGTCTCGTCCGAAAGGGTGAGCCTTAAAGAGCCGTGCGCCACCTCGTGCGGGAGTCCCAGCGCGAGGAGCACGTGCGAAGGATCGAGAGAACCCGACGTGCACGCCGAACCCGACGAAGCGCAAATCCCCTTTGCGTCGAGAAGGAGCAAAAGGCTTTCGCCCTCTATCCCCTCGAAGCACATATTGACGTTGCCGGGCAGGCGGCTCTGCCTGTCGCCGTTTAAGCGGGAGTGGGGAATTTTTAAAAGACCGTCTATCAGTCTGTCCCTCAAAGCCGCTATTTTTTGGGAAGATGCGGGCATATTTTCGACCGCCTCGTCGAGAGCCTCAGCCATTCCCGCGATCCCCGCAAGGTTTTCGGTCCCCGCGCGCTTGCCGCGCTCCTGCGCTCCCCCTTCGACAAAGGTCAAAAGGGGCAAGCCCTTTTTGCAGTACAAAACGCCAACGCCCTTGGGTCCTTTGAACTTGTGCGCCGAAAGTGAGAGCATATCTATGTTCTGCGCCCTTACGTCGACGGGCACGTGACCTGCCGCCTGCACGGCGTCGGTGTGGAATACAACGCCCGCCGCACGGCAGACCGCGCCTATTTCGGCTATGGGCTGAATGGTTCCCACCTCGTTATTGGCAAACATTACCGTAACGAGCGCGGTGTCGGGGCGAAGCACCGTCTTTACCTCTTCCGCCGTCACAAGCCCGTTGGAGTGCACGTCGAGGTACGTGACCTCAAAGCCCTCCTTTTCGAGCTTTTTAAGGGTGTGAAGCACGGCGTGGTGTTCGAAAGCCGTAGTCACTATGTGCTTTTTGCCCTTTCTTGAACCGAGAATTGCGGCGGAACGTATCGCCTGATTGTCGGCTTCGCTTCCGCCCGAGGTGAAGTAGACCTCGCCCGCGTCGCAGTTGAGGCGGCGGGCTATGCGGGCGCGGAAACCTTCAAGCTCTTCCTTTGCCCTCTGCCCCACCGTGTGCAGGGACGACGGGTTGCCGTAAAGACCCTTAAAGTAGGGTTGCATTGCCGCTATCGCGCCGTCGCTCATGGCGGTCGTCGCGGCGTTGTCGAGATAAATTACTTTTTCCAAACCGAGCACCTTTTTTTAAGTATGTTTTCATTATAAAATTTAATTCCTATTTTGTCAATAGGAATTAGGGCGTTTTGGAAAGAATTATTTTATAAAAGGGGGTTTTTAGCGGCGGGCGCGTTGCAACGCGCCCGCCGCAAGCGTTCCGCTTGACTATGTATCTTTATTGCTTAAAAGAAAACAGCACCCGTTCCAATCAAGCGTGAATTTTCAATAATTATCGGAGCAACATAAAGCGGCGTGGCGGGCTGTGAAAACAGCCCGCCACGCCGCAATTTAAATAATAACTGTCACCCTGAGCAAGCGAAGCGCGTCGAACGGGTCTATTCCGCAGTATAACGGGGTTTTTTATAAGGTGAATATTATTTGGAAGTGATAACGCGTTTCAAAGTGCCCCGAGCAGACCACGGGGGGATTCTCTCGCTCAATCGAAGACGTTTCACGTCTTCTCAATCGGCTCGAAATGACAATGCCTTATGTCGCTCCGATAATATTTAAAATGTAAGAACGAAGTAAATTGCAATTACGAAGTGAGAAAGCCCGCAAGAAGCAAGCAAGACAAGGCGAACGAGCGACGACCGAAGCGAGTGTACAATGAAGTACACGACCAAGGCGGAGCGATGTTCAACGCCGTATTGCGAAGCTTATTCGGGCTTTTCGGCAGTAATTACGAAGTTTAACGGCAGTATCAAGCAAGGTCGGAAAGACGTTTCGAACGCAAAAACCCCATAATCACCTCGTCAAGCTCCTTAAAAAGAGGCAACGAGGCGCAGTTTGCCGCGTTCTCGCAGGGCGCGCTCCCCGCTTCGAGACAGGATACGGGCGCGAGCGACCCCTCGCCCGAAAGCAATATCTCGGCGGCGGTGTATTCGGTTGCGGGCCGCGCGAGCTTATAGCCCCCGCTCTTCCCACGCGCCGACACCACAAGCCCCGCCTGCGTAAGTTGCGCCGCGCTCGCCTCGAGATATTTCAGACTCTCGTTCTGCCTTTCGGCTATGTCGGCAAGCGACACAAACCCCTCGCCCTCGTGTCGGGCAAGGTCTATCATAACTTTTAAGGCGTTCCTGCCCTTCGTCGTTATCATCATAATTCTTCTCTCCTTTCCGCGGCGATACGCCCTTTTCAACCGCCCAAAGCTATCATTCGCTCGATGCAAACCGCCGCCGCGGAGCGGGTGGGTTCGTCCAGAACAACGTCCTCGCCGCCCTCGCCTTTGAGCGCGGCAAGTACGTCGGGCAGGGTGACGAGCTTCATGTTGTGGCAGACGAGGTCCTTTGAAAGGGGGTAGAACCTCTTTTGCGGGAACGCGAACGACAGGTGCTGAACTATCGAATTTTCGGTTCCTATAATGAACTCCCGCTTGGGGCTCTTGGCGGCGAACTCCATTATTCCCGAGGTCGATCCTATGTAATCAGCCTCGCGGCACACCCCCGCAACGCACTCGGGGTGGACGAGCAACAGCGCGTCGGGGTGGGCTTTTTTGGCGGCCTGCGCCTCTTGCGGGGTAATGCGTGCGTGGGTGGGGCAACCGCCCGAAAGGAGCTTGAAGTTCTTTTCGGGCACGAGCCGCTGCACGTACGAGCCGAGGTTTATATCGGGAATGAACAGTATGTTCTTTTCGGGGATCGCCCTGCATATTTTGACCGCCGAGGACGAAGTTACGCAGTAATCGGCAACCGTTTTGAGTTGGGCGGTGGTGTTGATATACGCCACGACGGCGTAGCCGGGATACCTCTTTTTTACCTCGGTTATGAGTTCGGCGTCCATCTGTTCGGCCATGGGGCAACCCGCCGCGGGGTTGGCGAGAATTACTTTTTTGGAGGGCGAAAGAATTTTGACGGTCTCCGCCATGAACCGCACGCCGCACATAATAACGAGGCTTCTCGGATCTTGTTTTGCCTTGACGGCGAGGGCGTAGCTGTCGCCCGTGAAGTCGGCGATTTCGGTGATGTCCTCCGACATATAGCTGTGCGCTAAAATACACGCGTTTTTCTGTTCTTTCAGCCGCAGAATTTCGGCCTGCATATCTTTTATCATGGTTATTTCCCGTAAGTTATATGGGAATTATACAACATTTTTTTTTGCGGGTCAATGATTTTAAGCAAATTAAAAGAGCGCAACCGTCTGCGCCCTTTTTGGAAAAACTGTTTTTTAACGATCCTTACTGCGGAACGCTTAATCTTAATCAATTAAATGTAGTGAGCAAAGTACTGGTCATTGTAGATCCGTCTTGCGCGACCGAAGTTGTAACAACGGTATGCGAAACAACTTTTCCGTTACTTATCTTTATTGTTATCGTGCCTGAAACTACCGAACCGATTATATGATCCATGGAATAAATATCTTCATTTTCATCGTAAACGAATGCACCGTATAATTTTGTCAAATCCCCAACTACAAGTTCATCGCCTACATATCCCATATAGGTAGAACCACCTATTGAGGTTGCGCTATAATCCATCGCAAACATTGCCTGCGCAAGAAACAAGTCATCACCTTCAAGTAAAACGCCGGAATCATAATTTACGCCGTCGCCTCTATACAAATAAATACCATCGCTCTTAACAACATAACGCATAGAACTTTCGGTATAGCCTTGATTTGCATTCGGACCGCCGGTCGTCATAGTATACATATCGTCAGTGCGCGTCACTGTCGCTTTGGCTAACAATTTACTTCCGCCGCCGACACTCCCTTCATAAGTATTCATTATATACGTGAAGTTAGTGCTTGCGTACATTTCGGTTATTGCCGCAACCCATTCGGTTTCGCTCAGCTTTCCAGAATGATTGCCGCTGTCGCCCGAAGTTCCGCCACTTTCGGTAGAGGTTTGGTTACCGCCGCCCGAAGTTCCGCCGCT
The DNA here is from genome assembly GCA_947629515.1 of uncultured Clostridia bacterium. GTDB lineage: Bacteria > Bacillota > Clostridia > Christensenellales > Borkfalkiaceae > Coproplasma. The sequence continues at coordinate 81 of CANRDY010000006.1, read as the reverse complement.
TTCGGTAGAGGTTTGGTTACCGCCGCCCGAAGTTCCGCCGCTTTCCGTAGAGGTTTGGTTACCGCCGCCCGAAGTTCCGCC
>CANRDY010000005.1 GCA_947629515.1 uncultured Clostridia bacterium | reverse complement strand
TTCGCGCGTGCATTTGCGCGAACTCATCTCGTGCGGCAAAACAGCGGGTGTCCGCTGTTTTGAAAAATCCGCACTCGTCCCTCGCAAGTGAAGGGGAGCGAATATTTTTTCCCTCATTCCCTCCCCCTTTGCAAGGGGGAGGGTTAGGGTAGGGGTTGCCCGTACGAAGTTAGAAAGGCTCGTTTACCCTTGCAATTACGAAGTTAGAAACTTTGTAGATGCGAGCAAGACAAGGCGAACGAGCGACGACCGCAGGGAGTGTACATAAGACGTACACGACCAAGGCGGAGCGAAGTTCAACGCCGTATTGCGAAGCATATACGAAGTTTATCGGTAGCAAAGCGGCGGGCGACTGAAAAAGTCGCCCGCCGCTTCCCTATTCATTCACTGCTTTTCGACCTTTTTGCCGTAGATCGCCGAAAGGTCGTCGGCGTACTTTTGCATGCGCTCGCACGCCTTTAAGGGTACGCTGTCCTCGAAGTCCTGCAACTTTTTGACCTGATCGCGCGAAATCCGCGGCACGTCTATTACCACCTCAACGCACAGATCGCCCGTTCCGTTGACCGTTTTAACGCCCTTGCCGCGGAGCGTAAACTTCGTGCCCGAAACCGTGCCCGCGGGAATGTTTACCTCCACCGTGCCGTCTATGGCGGGGGCGAGGATCTTTCCTCCCGTGACCGCCGTCTTGTACGAAATGGGCACGGTGACGTACAAATTCTTATCGTCGCGCCTCAGCATCTTGTGCGGCTCTATGCGGAAGAACACGTGCAAATCGCCCCACTCGCCGCCCGCGCCGGGGTAATTGCCGCCCCCACGCTTGTCGAGGCGGCTGTCGTTGTCGACGCCCGCGGGAATGTTTACTGTGAACTCGGTCTGTCCCTTTACGAACCCCTTGCCCTTGCAATCGGGGCATTTTTCAAGTATCTTTTTGCCCGTGCCGCCGCACTCGGGGCACGCTCCCACCTGAATGGTTCTGCCGAACAGACTCTCCTGCGTGAACTTCACCCTGCCGCTTCCGCCGCAACGCTGGCACTTCTGGAACGCCGTTCCCCCCTTTGCGCCCGTGCCCGAGCACGAACCGCACGCGCAGTTGCGCGTGTATTTAACGGTCTTCGAACAGCCCTTGACGGCGTCCAAAAACGAGAGGTTCAAAGTATACCTCAAATCGTCGCCGCGTATCTCCGCGCGCGACTGCGACGAAAACCCCCCGCCGAACACCGAGCTGAATATGTCCTCGAAGCCGCCGAAACCGCCCGCGCCGAATGGCGAGCCGCCCGCCCCGAACGGCGATCCGCCGCCCATGCCGGGGTGTTCAAGCTCGTAGTCGTACTGCTTGCGCTTGGTCTCGTCGGAGAGCACCTCGTTCGCCTCGTTTATCTCTTTGAACTTCTCCGCCGCGGCGGCGTCGCCGGGGTGGAAATCGGGGTGGTACTCCTTTGCGAGCTTTCTGTAAGCCGACTTTATGTCCGCCTGCGAAGCCGTTTTGGGCACTCCGAGCACGTCGTAATAATTCTTCTTCTCTGCCATAAATTTGCCTTAGTCTTTATTATATGCGGGAACGCGCCCGCGCGCCCGACCTGTTTTGTGTGGACCTCTGCCTTTGCGAACCGTTCACTTGTCTTTGCGGTCATATAGGCGGTTCGCCCGTATGGACCGTCCTTTTAAGACCGCCGCCGCGCGTGGGGAAATATCCCCGAAAATACGCGTTCCCGTAAAACGATATTGAGGGGTGTTAAACTTAACACCCCCTTTCATCGCTTATATCAGTGCTGGTGGAATTCGGTATCGTCGCCGCCGCCTGCGCCCGCGCCGCCCGAACTGCCGTCGTCGCCGCCCGAGGGCGCGCCCTGCTGATACATCTTGGCGATTATGGGCTGTATTTTGGTAGTAAGCTCTTCGCTTGCCGCCTTTATGCGCTCGTCGTCGCCCGATTCGAGTTCGGTCTTTGCCTTTGCTACCGCCTCTTCGACGATCTTTTTATCCTCGTCCGAGAGCTTGTCGCCCGCTTCCTTCAAGGTCTTCTGCAAGCCGTCGATCATGCCCTCGAGGTTGTTTCTGTTGTCCACAGCCTCTTTGCGCTTTCTGTCCTCTTCGGCGTACTTCTCCGCGTCCTTTACGGCTCTGTCGATGTCCTCTTCGGAGAGGTTGGTCGAAGCGGTGATGGTTATGTTGGTGCTCTTGCCCGTGCCTAAGTCCTTAGCCGTAACGTTGACGATACCGTTCGCGTCCACGTCGAAAGTTACCTCTATCTGAGGCACGCCGCGGGGTGCGGGGGGGATGTCGGTCAGGTTGAACTTGCCGAGCGACTTGTTGTCGCGGGCGAACTTCCTTTCACCTTGCAACACGTTTATCTCCACGCCCGGCTGGTTGTCCGCCGCCGTCGAGAATATCTGGCTCTTCTTTACGGGTATGGTGGTGTTCCTCTCGATGAGGGGCGTCGAAACGCCGCCGAGAGTCTCTATTCCGAGGGTAAGGGGCATTACGTCCAAAAGCAGTATGTCCTTTACCTCGCCCGAGAGCACGCCGCCCTGTATCGCCGCGCCTATCGCCACACATTCGTCGGGGTTGATGCCCTTGAAAGGCTCTTTGCCCGTTATGTTCTTTACCTTTTCGACTACCGCGGGGATTCGGGTGGAACCGCCCACGAGTATTACCTTCGAAATGTCCGAATAGTTGAGACCCGCGTCCGCCATCGCCTTGCGCATGGGTTCTACCGTCCTTTCGACGAGGTCTGCGGTGAGCGAGTCGAACTTCTGCTTCGAAAGATCCATGTCGAGGTGCTCGGGCGCGCCGTCGACCACAGTTATGAAAGGCAGGTTTATGTTCGTGGTGCTCATGCCCGAAAGCTCTATCTTGGCTTTTTCGGCGGCTTCTTTGAGCCTCTGCATCGCCATTTTGTCCCTCGAAAGGTCTACGCCCGTCTTGGTCTTGAAGCTCTCGACAAGGAAGTCTATTATCTTGTTGTCGAAGTCGTCGCCGCCGAGGTGGGTATCGCCGTTGGTCGCAAGCACTTCGAACACGCCGTCGCCTATTTCGAGAATGGATACGTCGAACGTGCCGCCGCCAAGGTCGTATATCATGACCTTCTGACTGCCTTCCTGCTTGTCAAGCCCGTAGGCAAGCGCGGCAGCCGTGGGTTCGTTTATTATTCTTAAAACGTTGAGTCCCGCGATCTTGCCCGCGTCCTTTGTCGCCTGACGCTGGGAGTCGTTGAAGTACGCGGGGCAAGTTATGACCGCGTCGGTTATCTTCGTTCCCAGATAGCTCTCCGCGTCGGCTTTGAGCTTTGAAAGGATCATCGCCGAGATCTCCTGCGGCGAATAGCCCTTTTCGATATTGACTCTGTATGATTCGCCCATGTGACGCTTTATCGAAATGACCGTCTTGTCGGGCTGGGCAACGGCAAGCCTCTTCGCCGCCTGCCCCACTATGCGCGAGCCGTCCGCCTTGAACGATACCACCGAGGGCGTCGTCCTCGAACCCTCGCTGTTGGCTATTACCACAGGCTCGCCGCCTTCCATTACCGCCACGCACGAGTTGGTCGTGCCGAGGTCGATACCTATTACTTTTCCCATAAAATTCTCCTTCCCGCATTGCTCGCGGATACGGCGTTTCCGCCTGAATTTATTATCTTTATCTTTAACTTTTTTTATTTGCCCTCTGCATATTCGGGGCTTTTTGTTTTTGACTTTATGTTTTCGATCGACCGCCGTTCGGGAGCTGTTTGAACCGCCCTTTTTGAACTGCCCTTTTTGAACCGTCCTTTATGAACCGCCCTGCCGACGGATCGCTTTCGCCTTTGCGGTGTTGCCGCCGAGCCTTTTTAAAAGCTACGACGCGGGTTAGTTCTTACAAAAATTGCAATATATATTGATATTTTTGGGGAACCGAGGGGCTAAACGGTGACCGAGACCTGCGCGTAGCGTATCACTTTATCGCCCGATCTGTAGCCCTTTTTGAGGACGAACTTGACGGTGTTGGGTTTTTCGCCGTCGGCGCACGGGGAGTTCATCACGGCTTCGGCGATCTTTTCGTCGAACTTGTCGCCGGGGGCGATGGCTATCTCCTCTATGCCGAGCGAAAGAAGGACGGCGTTGAAGCTCTTTATCACCTTGTCAATGCCCGCCTTTGTCTTTTCGTCCTGAGCGGAGTCGTAGGCGTAGCCGAAGTTGTCGGCTACGGGCAGGAGCTTTAACACGGCTTCGGACATGCCGTCGCGGTAAGCCGCCGACACGGCCTGCGCGTTGCGCTTTCTGAAATTTTCGTATTCCGCCGAGACGGAGTACCATTTTCTCTTGTAGTCCTCTGCGGAAGCAAGGGCTTTTTCAAGTTCGCTCAGCTCTTTGGGCTGAGCCGTTTCGGTATCCTGCGACATATCCTGCGCCGCCGATTCGTCCTGTTTTTGGGTCTTTTTCTTTGACATTGTAAAAAACTCCTCGCATATTATATAAAACACTTTTTCGCCGCTTAAACGCCCCCCGTGAAAAAGTTACGTTTTTTTGCGCAATGCGGCGGGGCGCAGGCGTTCCGTTTGATCGGCGGGCGTGCCTTAGTGAAATTTTCACTTCGTGAAAGTGAAATTTGCGCTATGCGCAAGTGAAATTTTTTGCTGACGCAAAAAGTTATGTTAAAAAGCGTGCGGCGGGGCGCGATTTTAATCGCGCCCCGCCGCTTTGTTTTCGCACGAGCATAAACACCCCCTGCGCAAGACAAATCAACACTCTTTAATTTGATAATTTTGCCTTTCGCGTTGCGGTAAATGTTTCAATAAATAATTTTTTACGGTCTCCCTGAAGCTCGCCGATATTTGCAATATTCGAATATTTATCAAAATCCGACTGAGGTATTTCGGTAAAGCGCGAAACCTGTTCTTTCAGCCATGGATCGGTAATCTCATTCAAAGCCTTGGAACTTTTACTTATATTTTCCTTTTTCGGCAAAAGAGCAAAATTTATAAGACTGTCTTTCAGCTTTTGATCCGCCATACTGTTGTTTTGGAACTTTTCTTCGGGATATATGTGATCTACTTCAAATTTTGTCTGTGCGTCGATAGTGGGGGACATCTCTTTAAGAACATAGTAATAATGAAGAACGGGATTCAAGGATTTTTTGGAAGTCGTTTGCCCGTTGTATTCCCCCGCGCAAACGCTTTGAATAAGTGATTTCCATGCACTTTCTTCGATGGGTAAAATTCTGTTTTCCCAATTTTTTATGTCGTTAGCCATTTTCGAATCGCCCGATCCCCGCCATGCGCGGGTTGAATATTCGAACACAAGCCTATCGAACAAAATCCTCGCGTCGCGCTGTAATGCTTTATATTTTGCTCCGCCTGTAGGGCGATCCTTCGCTTTCCAGTCATGCCATAATACGGTTACAAATTCCAAAGCAATCGCATTACCCAATAATTTGGTAACGGGTTTTTTCCAACTGAGATAAAAGCTGAAAAAAGGATCGTCCCTTAAAAGCTTGCATATCGAATTTATATCTTCGATCAGCGAATCAACATCCTCTTCCCAATTTATGCAGTCTTCCGTTTCTATCTCGATGACGTGTTTGTTCGACATTCCGCTCCTAAAAATCGAACTAAGTAACTTAAAGCCCAGAGTTACCTCGTCCATCGAAATTTCGTTTTTTTCTTTGGCTTCATCGTAGGTATCGAAGATCAGCCGATCGTCCTTTATCCTTGAAATCAATGTTGCGGCAATGTCCCACCGACAGACTTCGGAGAGCGCGACGATTCCAAGTTTTGAATACATATTCTTTACCGACTCCTTTACGGTAAAAGAAGGATTGTTGACTGCTACGTTCCAGTAAGGTTTGGCGGACAGCAATTCCTCCGCTTTCAACTGAGTGCCGTTGCGGTTGATGCGCGAAAAAATATTTTGCGCGTCTAACGGAGAAGCTTTGGAGAGCCTGATTATGCCGATACGGGCGGAAGTAAAAATATTTTCCGAATCGTCTATAACCTGAAGGCTTGTCTTTATTTGTTCCCAATTATCCTTTACGCACTTTATAAAGCCGCCTTCGTCTTTAACGGTAAAGTCGTTCTTATATACTTCCACAAAGTTTTCTTGCGTTATATCCCCGTCATATTCTTTTTTAATTTCCGATATAAGGTCCAATAAGTATTTTCGCAAAGCGACGGGGTCGATCTTGCCGTTGAGTTTTTGGGGAGCATATTTAAGTTTAAAAAAGTATTTTTGGAAATCGAAAAGTTTTTGCCATCTGCTTCCGGTTGATTTGATTTGGTGAACCATCAGGATAATATTCAGCAGAGTTTCAAGACCTTTGCGCTGCAAAGAACTATCGAAAGATCTCGAAACGGAAGAATAATCCTGCCCTTCCTCATCGTCGTCGCTATAAGTATTTATATCGTCATCTTCGGCTGAATTATCTTTATTTAAATGCTCCTCCGTTTGTAAAAACCGCGCAACCTTATTCCAATAAGCGGTGGAAATCTCAAGCTCATCGGCAGTTTTATTAAATCCGATATAATTTCGCGCCCAATCATAAAGCTCAACGGGGTTATCGCGCATTTGAATCAACGCTTCCCTTCTTTGACGCCCGTCTAAAAGCCACGAGGTGTTTTGCACTTCATTGAGGATTACTACTCCGACGGGATAATCCTGGAAAACGCTTATACACAATTCGAATTTTTGTTTTTTATCCCAGGTAGATTTTCTTTGAAAACGAGGCAACTTGATTTTGCTTGATTCCAAAAAAACAGTCAACTTCTCCGATTCTATGATATAGCTCATATTTTTCACTCCTTGCAAACATTGTAACATAAAATCATTCATTTAGCAATATAAAAAGCAATATTATTGCCGCTTAACTTGTCAAAATCACGGGCTTGAATAAAGGAGTGCGCTTGATATCGTTCAAGTTGACCCGGCAACGTGCTGTCTCAACCGAGCGTATGGCATTGTGCAACCCGACTTATTGAAAACCAACGGAAATAAGAAACCGCACGAAAAGCCTTCCGTGATCGGTTCTCTCAAAAATTTAAAAAGCAACTCGCTTGAACCAAAAGGTTTCAAGCGAGTTACACCTGGCGGAGGCAGAGGGATTCGAACCCCCGCGTCCTTGCAGACAAACGGTTTTCAAGACCGCCCCGTTGTGACCGCTTCGGTATGCCTCCGTAAATCAAAAATCATTTTATCAGACAACGCCGCCGTTGTCAATTATTTACGCCCGTTCTTCGAATTTCATTAAAAAAACTCAATAAGGTTTGATATTTGCGCCTTTGCAAATTATCGTTTTAACGTAAAAACCTTGCGCCACTCGTATGCAAAAACTCCGTTATTTATGAGCGAATTATTACCGTTACCCGTCGGGGCGGCTTGCTATTCACGCCCGCCTTTTCTTTTCGTTTGGTTAAAAAACTCAACACGGTTTGATGTTTTCGCCTTTGCAAATTACCGTTTTAACGTAAAAACCTTGCGCCGCTCGCAAGCAAAAGCTCCGTTATTTATGGGCAAATAATACCATTACCCGTCGGGACGGCTTGCTATTTACGCTCGCCTTTTCTTTGCGTTTGGTTGAAAAACTCAACACGGTTTGATATTTGCGCCTTTGCAAATTACCGTTTTAAGGTAAAACCTTGCGCCGCTCGCAAGCAAAAGCTCCGTTATTTATGGGCGAATTATTACCGTCACACGTCAAGGCGGCTTGCTATTCACGCCCGCCTTTTCTTTGCGTTTGGTTGAAAAACTCAACACGGTTTGATATTTGCGACCGATTGAATTGATATTTTAACATAAAAACCTACGCCGCTCGCAAGCAAAAGCTCCGTTATTTATGAGCGAATTATTACCGTTACCCGTCGGGGCGGCTTGCTATTCTCGCCCGCCTTTGCTTTGCGTTTGGTTGAAAAACTCAACACGGTTTGATGTTTTCGCCCGAATGAATTGATATTTTAAAGTAAAACCTTGCGCCGCTCGCAAGCAAAAACTCCGTTTTTTATGAGCGAATAATCAACATTGCCCGACAACACGGCGCGGGGTTATAACGTGAATGAACGTTACCCGACAACGCGGTTCAACGTTCTGAAAATATACGAGGTTTGCGCAAATATGCGGCGTTCGACAAATATGAGGGTTCGCGCAAATATGCAGAGTTTACGCAAATATAAGGCGTTCGGGCAAGTGGGATTCGTATGCTCGCAAAAGACGTGCTATTCCCGCGCGCCTTATTTTTGCCCGCTCTTGCCGCGTGCCGCGCCTTTATGCGCCAACCCGCGCTCTCCTCTTACGCTCCGCGCCATTCCTAAGCGCGCCTATTACAAACGCCGTCGCCCCAAACGCCCGTTACTTTTTGCGGGTGTCCTTAATCATTTTGTTGAAGTCGAAGCGTTCCTTTATTCCGTCGATCGCGCCCGAGGAGAAATAGCTGTACACCTTCCCCTCGCCCGCGTAGATGCAGTGGTCGTACAGAATAGTCCCGCTCAAACTGCACACCGTCTGCGCAACTTCGGTGAACCTGTCGTCCTGCGGCGAGGGTTCGCACGAGCCCGTAAGGTGATTGTGCGCAATGCACATTCCGAAGGGCTTATACTTTGCCACCAGCTCCGAAAGCGCGCCCGTCTGCAACGTAACGCGGTGCAGGTCGCTGTCGGTGTGCGACTCGATGTGGAACACCTTGCCCGTCTTGTCGGTAAAGTAAAATTCGAGCACTTCGCTCGTTTTGCCTTTAAGCCGCTCCTCGGCAATCTTTTTGAAGTCGCCGTAGCTCTTCGCGTAGATATCAGCTCCGCTTCCGCCGTAGGCAAGGCTTGCACACTCCCCGACGCATCTAAGATACGCCGCCGTCGCCGCGCCCACTCCCTTTACTTCGCAAAGCTCCTTGACCGAAGCCTCGAAAACCCCGCGGAGGGTTGAAAATCTTTCAATCAGCGCGTGGGCGATGGGGTTGGTGTTCACCCTCGGCAGGGCGTTGAAGAGCAATATCTCCAACAGCTCGTGCTGTTCGAGAGCCTCGCCGCCCGCAAACTTGTCGAGTATCCTCTGCCTGTGCCCGTCGTGTTCGTTCATATTCTCCTCCTTTGAACCATAAAGCGCGATCCTTTACGCCCGCCCTTGCGCGATAAAATTTTATAAAAATTGTAATATATATTGCAGTTTTTGCATTTGCGCACGCGTGCGCCGTCCCGAAAAATCACGGTTCAACTTAGCCTTTCCCCCGCTCTTTGAAAAGCTCGGCGGCGAGCCGTTCGTAGGTGACGAACCCGAGCGGGCGCGAACCGTCGGCGACGAGCGCGACCCCCTCACCCGTGCCGTGAAGCCTTTTGAATACGTCAGCCGACTTCAATTGGGGAGGGCATATATACGGCTCTTTTGCCATTTTCCGCAAATCCCGCTCGCCGAGGGCGAACGCCTCGAAAAAGCGCGAACTCTTCAAAAAGCCGATTATCTTCCCCCGCTCCCCGTCGGTGACCGCCGCAAAGGCGCAACCCGAAGAAAAGAGCGAAAAAGCTCTGTAAACGTCCTCGTCCGCGTCGAGGTATTTAAGCCGTTCAAGCCCGTACATCACCTCGCGCACGGGCGTGGAAAAGAGGTCGATAGCTCCTTCCAGAAACTCGCCCTCTTCCTTTATGAGCGAACCCTCGGCGGATGCGTCGTCCACTATGATTTTGAGTTCCTCGCCGTCGAGAGCCGTACGCCTGCCCTGCCCCATGGCGCGGAGGAGCAGTTTTTGCCATTTGGCAAAGGCAAGGCAGAGGGGCTTTAACACAACTCCCAAAAAGACTACCGCCCCCACGGAGAACATGGCGAACTGCTCGGGCTTTTCCTTGGCGAGCGTCTTGGGCGTGACCTCGCCGAACACGAGGATGAGAGCCGTCATTACAAAGGTCGAAAGAGTGACTCCGCCCTCTCCCGCATGCGCGGCGAAAAGACAGGCGGAGATGGACGTCGCCGCGATATTCACGGCGTTATTGCATATCAGAAGCGTGGTGAGCACGCCGTTGAAGTCGGCTTCGAGAACGCGCCTTGCGCGGCGGTCGCGGCGGGCAAGTCTCTTCATTCTCGCCCGCGAAAAGCAAGTGAAAGCCGTTTCGGCGGCAGAAAAGAAGCCCGAACAGATTATAAGAGCGCACAGGCTGAGCGCGAGTGCGGCGGTGAGCGTTGCCGACATAGAATATTAATATTCGCAAGCCCGTCCGAAAAACACCGCCCGCGGCGTTAATCGCGCGTTATCTTAAAAAAGCACAACGCCGTTTATGCGCTGTGCTCTTCTTCTTTTTTGCGCCTTATCGGGGGCGGCACGAGAAGAGCCTTGCCCTCGCTCCCATTGCCCGTCGCAAACACGAGCAGTGCGCTGTATATGATGTTGGGGAAGATGTTGAACATGTGGTTGTCGAACATCGACATTATGAGCAGAGCCGCCAGCAAAAGCCCGATATACAGCTTGTTGAAAGAGCGGTATTGGGCGAAGTCGATAAAGGTCTGCACCCTGTGGACGAGGTAGGCGACAAACCCCACCATTCCGCATGCGGCAAGCATTTCCGCGTAGGTGTTGCAGGCGAACTCGGGGACGAACATAAGCCCCGTGAAGTCGTTCTCGCTGTAATTGAGCCACAGCCCCGAGCCGAACACGGGGTTTTGGACGAAGAAGTCCATGGCGACCCGCAAAAGCCTCATTCTGCCGTTGCCGCTGAATTCGCCGTTATAGAAAAGCCCGTCCCAAACGCTGCCGAGGAGCTTTATTATCGCCTCCCACTTTGCGGCGATTATTATAATTCCTATTAAAACCAGACCCCCCACGGCGACGGCGTTCATGGCTTTCCGCTTGCTCTTTACGATCGCCAGCACGAGCGACAGGGGATAGACTATCACCGCGCCCAGCATCGCCTGACGGCTTAAAGTCAAAAACGCGCATACGAACAATAATGTTATATAGAACACGAACGCGAAGCCGTATTTATAACGGCTCGCAAGAAACGCGACGGCGGGAATGGAAATTACGATAAGCATGCCCATCGTGTTCCATATGCCCCAGCCGAATACTATGAGTTCCTTTTCGAGTTCGCCGTCCGCGTCCAAAAGCACCGAGCGGTTGACGAAGTACTTTACGGCAAGTTCTGTTACGAGAACGAGGGAAAAGGCGAAAAAGCCCCAGCCGATCTTTTCGTAATTTTCGTCGCACAGTTTTACGTTGCCCGATACGAGCACGAAGATGACGAGGAACACAGCCGCCATTATAAGCCCGTATATGAAGTCGAAGCCGTTGTAGTCGCGCGCGCCGACGCCGTTCAATAAAAACGTGAGCGAAAGGGCGCACAGCCCGAAAAAAAGGGGCGTTGGTTTGAACGTTCTGCGCTTTCCCATGAGAAAAATGCGCGCGGCGATGGCGAGAAGATAGATCGAAAGCACAACGCCTATCTGCGCAAGTATGGCGGGTTGGGTGAAGTAATCGGAGCTTGACGCCATTTCCGAGGGGGAATTTTTATACGAAATTATTATGTCGAGAAAGAGGAACTGCGGGATTATGGGGGTGAGGTCGTCGAGCAGCAAGACCATTAAAAATCCCGTGATCCCGAGAATGTAAATTGTGACTATATCGAGAGAAAGGTAATAGCAAAGCAGTACGAGCGCGCCCGTAAAAAAGGGAAAAAAGCGCGACGACAGCGCGCTTTTGAGTGCGTCGAGCCAATTTATCTCTTTAAATCTGGCAACAAAATCTTTCATCTTTTCTTCTTTTATTGATAACGAGTGAAAATAAAAGCGATTGCGGCGTTAAAAAAACGCACGATAACGCTAAAATTATACCCCTCGCGCGCGCGTTTGTCAACAATCGAGCACAGATTATTTGACAAGCGGGCGTTTTTGACGGCAGGCGGGCGTTTCGGACGGACAGCCGTTTGACGCGTGGGCGCAAGCCCCGCCCAAAAGCCGTGGGGAAGGATCGCAAAATCCAAGGTTCATTCAAGGTATTTGTCTTTGAGGAGAGCAATCTGTTCGTCGCTCAGCCCGAGGGCGTCTTTTACGTAGCCGACTATACCGCCGTACTTTTCGTCGAGCGCGTCGAGCGTGCCCTCTATGTATTCGCGTTTGGCGTCCATGAGCGCGTAGAGTATGTGTTTGAACCTTAGAGGAATGGGCGAGACCATAAGCCCGAACTTCTGCCACCCCCTGCGCCTGTGCTGGAAGCGTTTGCTCGCCATGTAGTCCTCGATTATGAGCGAGCGGTCGACGCCGAGCACGCCCTCTATGAGCATGGCGACTATGCCCGTGCGATCCTTGCCGCCGTTGCAGTGCCAGAGTATGCACTTCTCTTCGGCTAAGAATAAATCGAATATCTTTCTCAATTTTTCCTGCGATTCGGGAGTGAAGAGGATAGAGGCGTACATGGAGAGCATGTAGTTGTCGGCAGTGCCGAACTCGCTCTTTATGCGCTTGCTCTCGCTCAGCATCGTGCCCGCCATCGAATTGCCCGAGGTTATGCCCGCCGTCGCCGTGCACACGAGCGGGAGATAGTAATAAGTTACGCCGTCGAGAATTGTGGGCATGTGCTCCTTTATCTCGGTGTCGATGCGCATGTCGACTATGGTGTCTATCCCGTACTTTTCAAGGCTCTTTACAGTGCTTTCGGGGAGCTTGTGAAGTCTGCCGCTCCGCAAAAGTTTCCCCTTTTTTATATGCTTGCCGCCCTCGACGGGAAAGCCGCCAAGGTCGCGCGTGTTGTTCATTCTTTTGAGTTTGAGTTTTTCTATGCGCATAATATCGTTATCATTATACCCGATTATGCAAAGCAAGTCAAGCGTAAAATTTTATGTTCGGGCGAACGATTTGCGCGGGGAACGATTTGCGGGCGGTCGTAACGGTTGCGGCGGCGCAGATACTGCGCCGCCGCTTCAAATTAAAAAACCAAATTATAAAAACTCAGTTATGCTTTGCATAGCCGTCGGGGTTGTTCTTCTGCCATTTCCATGCGGAAGAGCACATTTCGTCGATCCCCAGCTCGGCTTTCCAGCCCAGATCGTCGAACGCCTTTTGTGCGGAAGCGTAGCACGCGGCAGCATCGCCAGCGCGCCTGCCGACTATCTCGTAGGGAATTTTTTTGCCGCACGCCCTTTCGAAAGCGTGCACCATTTCGAGGACGGAATAACCCTTGCCCGTGCCGAGGTTGCAGATGTGCACGCCGGGGTCTTTATAGCCTTTGAGGGCGGCGACGTGCCCCTTTGCAAGGTCGACTACGTGAATATAATCGCGCACGCCCGTGCCGTCGGGGGTGGGATAGTCGTTGCCGTACACCAAAAGTTTTTCACGTCTGCCCGCGGCGACCTGCGCTATAAAGGGCATCAGGTTGTTGGGTATTCCCTTGGGGTCTTCGCCTATCTCGCCGCTCTCGTGCGCGCCGACGGGGTTGAAATACCTCAAAAGCATTACGTTCCAATCGGGCTCCGCGCGTTGCAGGTCGGTGAGTATGCCCTCTATTACAAGTTTGGTCGCGCCGTAGGGGTTTATGGCGGAAAGGGCGCAGTCCTCGGTGAGGGGCAGCCTTTCGGGAACGCCGTACACCGTAGCCGACGAAGAGAATATGATTTTATGAACGCCCGCACGTTTCATGCTTTCCAACAGCACGAGCGTGCCCGTGACGTTGTTGTCGTAATAGGCGAGGGGCAGGCGCACGCTTTCGCCCACGGCTTTAAGACCCGCAAAGTGAATGACGGCGTCTATTTTGTTTTCTTTGAAGATCCCGTCGAGGTCTGCGGCGTTGCGAATGTCGCCCTTGTAGAATTTGGCGTCTTTGCCCGTCAGGCGTTTGACCCTTTCAAGACTCTCTTCGGAAGAATTGCAGAGGTTGTCGAGCACGACGACCCCGTACCCCCCGTTCAAAAGTTCCAGAACGGTGTGACTGCCGATATAGCCCGTCCCGCCCGTTACAAGTATGTTTTCCATTATGCGTTACCTCCGCGGAGTATAAAAACATTATACCCCTCAGAGAGCAAGTTGTCAACAAGTTAGTGGCGCAAGCGTTCCGTAAGCGTTCCGCTTAACCAAGTTTCTTAACAACGAGAAAGTAGTACAGCGTATAGGCTGTTCAACGTGAGGCGTCGTATCGCCGCAGACGGGATTCTTCACGGCGTTGAGGGTGAACGAGCGTGTAGGCTGTTCAACGCGAAGCGGCAAGCCGCGGTGAAATTTTTTTGCCTTTGGCAAAAAAGTGAAATTTGCGCTTTGCGCAAGTGAAATTTTTTGCTGTCGCAAAAAGTGAAATTTTTTACCTATGGTAAAAAGTTGTTGTGAAGAGCGTGCGGCGGGGCGCGATTAAAAATCGCGCCCCGCCGCATTTTTAAATAATAACTGTCACCCTGAGCAAGCGAAGCGCGTCGAACGGGTCTATTCCGCAGTATAGCGGAGTTATTATTGCGTGGCGGTTATTATTTTAGAATAGTGTTCGCGTTTCAAAGAGCAAGCACAGACCACCTTGGGATTCTCTCGCTCAATCGAAGACGTTTCACGTCTTCTCAATCGGCTCGAAATGACAGTGCCATAATAAGCCCCGATATTATTTGAAAGTAAGAACGAAGTAAATTGCAATTACGAAGTTAGAAACTTTGTAGATGCGAGCAAGACAAGGCGAACGAGCGACGACCGCAGGGAGCGTACAATGAAGTACGTGACCAAGGCGGAGCGATGTTCAACGCCGTATTGCGACGCATATACGAAGTTTGCGGGAGCAAGGCGCGCGGTAAAACCGCGCGCCTCACTCCACCGTCACGCTCTTGGCAAGATGCCGCGGCTTATCGGGGTCTCTGCCGAGAATGACCGCCGTGCGATAGGCGAGCTTTTGCAAAACGGTCGCGGCAAGAACGGGCGTAAGATATTTTCCGAGGTCGGGAATTTCAACCGTCTCCGCCCTTCCCGCAAACGCCGCCGCTATGCCCTTGCAACAGGTAACTATCGCGACCTTTCCCCCTCTCGAAAGCACCTGCTCGGCGGCTGTCGCGCTCTTTGAAGCAAGCTCCCCATCGGTTATTATGAACACCGAAACGGTGTTTTCGTCAATAAGGGCGAGCGTGCCGTGTTTAAGTTCGCCCGCGGGATAGCCGCCCCCCGCGATATAGGTAACTTCCCTCATTTTAAGACTGCCCTCGAGGGCGAGCGCGTAGTCGGCGTTCCGCCCCAAAAAATACACCCCCGAAGCACGCGCGCACATATCGGCAAGCGCGCATATATCCGCGCTTTTTATGACCTTTCCGAGCGCGTCGGGCAGGGCGCAGATCTCCGAAAAGCTCTCCCCCGCAAGGCGTTTAGCCAGCATATACAGCGCGACGAGCTGTCCCGAATAGCTCTTGGTCGCGGCTACGCAGATCTCGGTTCCCGCCTCAACGGGCACGACCGCGTCGGCTACCCGCGTTATCTCGGAGCGCGGCGAATTGGTGACGGCGATCACCCTCGCCCCGAGCGTTTTGGCGAGCTTAGCCGCCTCTACCGTGTCAGCCGTCTCCCCGCTCTGCGTTACGGCAATGACCGCCGAGCGCGGGGTCAGCACGGGGTCTTTGTATCTGAACTCCCCCGCGTACTCGGCTTCGGTCGTCGCCCGCGCAAACCTCTCCAGATAGATCTTACCCATGAGCGCGGCGTGATAGGCAGTGCCGCACCCCAAAAATATGAACCTGTCGGCGCGGCGTATGCCGTCTATGTCGCCCTCCGCCGAGGCAAAAGCCGAAACGGTATTCTTTACGGCGGCGGGGGATTCGCAGATCTCCTTTATCATATAGCGGTCGTTACCGCACAGATCGAACGCCGCCGAGCGCGCGCGGTTGGGCGAAAATTTACGCTCCACGGGCGAAAGATCGCAGTCGTAAAGGCGTATCCCCGACGGCGTGATCAAGGCATATTCGCCGTCCTGCAGGGCGTAAACGGAGGAACAGCTCCCCGCGAGCGCAGGCTCGTCGCTTGCGCAGTAAAATCCGTCGTCGCCCGCGCCGACTATAACGGGGCTTTTGAACCGCGCGACGGCGAACCCCTCGAAACCCTCGCACATAACCATAAGCGCATATGAACCTTTGAACGTCTGCGCACTCGTATGCAACGCCCTCAGCAGCGCGTGCGGAGCGGAAGGATCGCACAAATTCGGTTCGGCGCAAAAATTGCAATTGCCCCGTGAATATGCGGCGTTTATCGAGGCGGCTATGACCTCGCTGTCGGTCTCGGAGACAAATCGCGCGCCCGCCGCCGAAAGCGAATTTTTGAGTTCGGAGTAATTTTCGAGTATGCCGTTGTGCACGACGACCACCGCCCCCGAAGCGTGGGGGTGGGCGTTGACGTCGGACGGCTTGCCGTGGGTCGCCCAGCGGGTGTGACCTATGCCCACGCCGCCCGTAAGCTGATTTAAGCGCGCCTTCAAAAGGCGCACTCTGCCGCATTTTTTTACGATGTTAATCTTATGCCCGTCGCTTACGGCTATCCCCGCGGAGTCGTAGCCGCGGTATTCGAGCTGTTCAAGCCCCGAAAAGACCTTTAAGGCGGCTTCGCCTTTGCCCGCATATCCCACTATTCCGCACATATTCTCCCCTTGCCATATGAAAATGTGAATATATATTGATATTTTTTCACTTCAACAGCTCTCTTTCGAGCTCTTCCGCGACCTCTTCGATAACGCCCCTTTCCGCGCCCTCGCACATGACCCTTATCACGCTTTCGGTGCCCGAGGGGCGCAGGACTACGCGCACGCCGCGCTCCCTTGAAAGCCTTTCGGCTATTATGGAAACCCGCGCCGCCCTCTGCGCCCGAACGCCTTTGTCGGGGCAGGGAACGTTGCGCTCGGTCTGCAACAGCGGCTTGTAGCCTTTTAATAGTTCGCGGACGGGCAGTCCCGCCGAGATGACGGCTTCCATAAGCATAATGGCGGTCACCAGCCCGTCGCCCGTCGTCTCGTACTTCGAAAAGACGACGTGCCCGCTCCTTTCCCCGCCGAGCGCGGCTCTGCACTCGCACATCTTAGCCCACACGTTTTTGTCGCCCACGTCGCACACTTCGCACGTTATTCCCCTGCGCGCAAGGCTCGAAATAAGCCCGCCGTTGCTCAGCACCGTGCACACTATCTTTCCGCCCGAAAGTTCGCCCCGCTTTTTGAGAAAATTTGCACATATATACATAATTTCGTCGCCCGTGAGAACGTCGCCCCGCCCGTCTGCGGCTATGCACCTGTCGGCGTCCCCGTCGAATGCGAAGCCTATGTCCAGCCCGTTTTCGACCACGGCTTTACAAAGAGCCGAAATATGGGTCGAGCCTACGCCGCCGTTGACGTTCGTGCCGTCCGGTTCCACCCCTATGCAAAAGGTCTTTGCCCCGAGAGCTTCGAACACGTTGGGGGCGATCGCAAACGCCGAGCCGTTCGCGCCGTCCAAACCTATTTTAAGACCCTTATACGAACACGTCGAAAGGGAGATGAGATGTCCTACGTAGCGGTTGCGCCCCGACACGTAGTCGACCGTTCTGCCGATGTCCTTCCCCGACGCAAAGGGGATATCTCCGCACGAATTTGCATTTTCGCCCGTGTTTTCGCCCGCATTTTCGCCCGCGTTTATACCCCCGCCGAACGGGGTGAGGTCGCCGTCGAGATAGCGTTCGATGAGCGAGATGACCCCGCCCGAGAGTTTTTCGCCCTGCGAGTTGAGAAGTTTTATGCCGTTGTCGTAAAAGGGGTTGTGGCTTGCCGAGATCATCACGCCGCAGTCGAAGCCCTCGCGCCGCGTTACGAACGAAACCGAGGGGGTGGTGGTGACGTGCAGAATGTACGCGTCCCCGCCCGAGGCGGTGATCCCCGCCGCAATGGCGTACTCGAGGGTGTATGAAGAGCGGCGGGTGTCCTTGCCGATGACCGCCCTGCACTTTTTGCCCATGTTCGCGCCGAAATACCAGCCGAGCACTCTGCCGATTTTGAACGCCCTTTCCGCGGTAACGGTCACTCCCGCCTCGCCGCGGAAGCCGTCCGTGCCGAAATATTTACCCGTTTTTCACACCTCCCCGTGCGCGTTTTTTAAATATATATGAATATTTTTAATGCGTTTGCCCGTTTTTAAGGATCGCACGCTTTAAGGTTTTGCGCCCGAATTTTCGTAACGCTTCGCGCCCTCTTCGGGCAAGATCCTTTCGCGCTGTCTGCCTATGCAAAAGTCGCCCTCTTTAAGGTCGGACGAAACGGTCGTCCCCGCCGCGATGAACGCCCCGCCGCCTATCGTTAAAGGGGCGATGAGGTTGGAGTTCGCGCCTATGAACACGCCGTCGCCGACGACGGTGGAGTGCTTTTTAAAGCCGTCGTAATTGCAGAACACCGCACCGCAACCGACGTTGACCCGCTCGCCGAGGGTGGCGTCGCCGATGTAAGAAAGATGCGCCGCCCTGCAACCTTTGCCGAGGGTGGAATTTTTTATCTCGACGAAGTCGCCTATTCTGCAACCCTCGCCCACATATGCGTTTTGGCGCAGATATGCGTAAGGTCCGACGGTGCAGTCCGAACAAATTACGCTGTTTGTGACCGTGCTCGAAATAACGCGGGAATTTTCGCCCACGCGGCTGTTTTCGACATATGAAAAGGGCAGTATCTGCGCCCCGGCGCATATGCGGGAATTTATCACGTGCGCGGGGGGAAATATGCGCGCCCCCTCTTCTATAACGCTGTCGGGGGAAATGTATACCCCCGCATATGTTTCTTCGCCCAATCCGTCCCCCTTTTTTATGCGCTTTATGTGCGCGGAATTTTATGTGTGAGCTTATGGTTGCGTTTATGTGTGTGATTTTGTGTGCGATTTTTTGTGTATGATTTTATGTGTGCGAACGCCCGCGCGGCGGGCTGTTTTTTGACCGACGTTTGCGCCAACGCGCTTATAAATCATATGCGCCGTATGCCATAAATGGTGCGGCGGCGCAGATAACTGCGCCGCCGCAATTCTAATAATAACTGTCATTTCGACCGAAGTGGAGAAATCTATTCCGCAGTATAGCGGAGTTTTTGTAAGGTGAATATTATTTGGAAGTGATAACGCGTTTCAAAGAGCAAGCACGGACCACGGGGGGATTCTCTCACTTAATCTGCCGTTTCCCGCAAGCGGGAACCCTCGGCAGAGCGTCGGGCTTTCGCCCTCGCGCGAACCCGCTTCGCGGGCTTCTCATAGCGTTCGAAATGACAGTGCCTTATTGTGCTCCGATAATATTTAAAATTAATGTTGATAAGCCCCAACGCCGTCTTGCTTCCCCGCCGTTAAGATACATGATCAAACGGAACGTTTGCTTGCTTGACACGGCGCGCAAGCTGTGTTAAAATGTACGGGTATAAATGTACGGTACGATATGAAAAAGAAATTCAGGCTTTCCGTATGGCAGTTTCTTGCCGTCGGATACTTAATAGTAATATTCATGGGCAGCGTGCTGCTTATTCTCCCCTTTGCGACGGCTGAGGGCGAAAGCACGAGCTATTTAAACGCGCTGTTCACCTCGACGAGCGCGACGTGCGTAACGGGTCTTGCGCCCTACGACACGGGCACGCACTGGACGCTGTTCGGACAGATCGTCATACTCCTGCTCATTCAGACGGGCGGGCTGGGCTTTATGACCTTCGTCTCGATAATGTTCATAATAATCGGCAGAAATATGGGTCTTGAAAACAAGCACCTCATAATGGCGTCGAGCGGCGGCAAGCTCTCGGGCGTTTCGGGACTGGTCAAAAGGATAGTCATAGGCTCTGCGATATTCGAAGCCCTCGGCGCGATCCTGCTCTCTGTACGCTTTGTGCCCGACCTCGGCTGGGGGCGCGGGATATACTTTGCGGTATTCCACTCGGTCTCGGCGTTCTGCAACGCGGGTTTCGACATCATGGGCATGAACGGCTGGGCTTCGCTCAGTCACTACGCCACCGATCCCCTCGTCACCCTTACGATCGCGGGGCTGATAATAATGGGCGGTCTGGGCTTTTGCGTGTGGGGCGACGTCATCGACTGCCGATTCAGGTTCAAAAAATACCAGCTCAACACCAAAGTCGTGCTCATTATGAGCCTTATTTTGCTCCTTGCGGGAACCGCGCTGTTCTTGGGGTTCGAATGGAACAACCCGCTTTATGCAGACTACAACTTCGGCGAAAAACTGCTCGTTTCGGTGTTCAACTCGGTAACGCCGCGAACGGCGGGCTTTTACGTAACAAATCCCGCCGACTTTTCGGACAGCGGGTATGTGGTGACTATTATGCTGATGTTCATCGGCGGGGCTTCGGGTTCGACGGCGGGCGGGCTTAAAGTGGGCACGTTTGCGGTGATAATTATGGGAATGATAGGCGTTTTCAGAGGCAACCGCGACATTAATATCGGCAAAAAGCGCATCGAATACTCCCTGCTTTCGCAGGCTCTCGCCATATTCGCCGCATGCCTTATGCTGCTCATGATAGCCACCCTTTCGATCTGCGCCATCGAGGGCGGCGACGCCGACTTCAAGTCCGCGCTGTTCGAGTGCGTTTCCGCGCTCGGCACGGTGGGTATCTCGCTCAACGTTCCCCACGGCGCAGGCATAATAAACTTTACCGCCACATTAAAGCCCGCGTCGGAAGTTATCATAATCATTCTGATGTACGCGGGCAGGGTGGGTATCCTGACCCTCGCGTTCGCGCTCGCCAAAAAGCGCACCTCGACGGGCGTGCGCATGCCCGTCGACTCGCTGCTGATAGGCTGATTAATTTTGAACCGAAAAGCTCGGCGGGGCGGTCGTTTAAGCCAATAAAAAACGGCGACGGGGTGCATTGAGGAGCGCGGGAAATTACAAAAATATCAATATAAATTGCAATTTTTATTGTGATCGGAGGAAGAGATGAAATCTGTACTGCTCATAGGAATGGGTAAATTCGGCGAACTGCTTGGCGAAGATCTGCTGAACATGGGCGACGAAATAATGATAGTCGACAAGAACGAGGACGTTATAAACCGCCTTGCGCCCAAGTACACGGGCGCGGTCATCGCCAACTGCATGAACGTTGACACGCTGCAATCGCTCGACATACCGTCGTTCGACGTGTGCGTGGTGGCGATAGGCGACGACTTCCAGTCGTCGCTCGAAATAACTTCGAACCTCAAAGATTTAGGGGCGAAGTACGTAATATCCCGCGCGAACACCGAAATTCAGCGAAAGTTTTTACTGCGCGCGGGCGCGGACGAGGTGGTCTACCCCAACCGCGACATAGCCGAAAAGCTGGCGGTGAAGATAAACGCCGAAAAGGTTTACGACTATATCGAGCTTGACTCGGAGTACTCGATATTCGAAATCGCCGTGCCCGACAAGTGGAAGGGCAAAACGCTTGTGGAAGCCAACCCCCGCGGCAAGCACGGCTTAAATATTCTGACCATTAAAAAGGGCAAGCAGATACTGCCATCGCCCGACGCCAACTACCGCTTCGAAGAGGGCGACCACATGGTCGTGTTCGGCAACACCGAAAAAATTATTGAGTTTACCAATAAACAGCGTTGACAAGCGTTCCGCAAGCGTTCCGCTTGATCAAGTATCTTAACGGCGTTTAAGGAATACGGCGTAACGGCTGTTCAACATAAAGCGGCGGGGCAGATAACTGCCCCGCCGCACTTCTAATAATAACTGTCACCCTGAGCAAGCGGAAAGCTTGTTTTCATTTTGCCTGTGGAAAGGATCGCAAATTATGGTTCGCTTACCTTATCTATAAAGGACTTTATGAGCGTATCCAGCCCCGAACCCTCGGTGTAGTCGGCGGGTTGGGCGCAGTCAATTCTGCCCTCGGCAAGCATTTTGGCAACTTTTTTGCGATCGCCCGTGACGGGGTCGAAAACGCCCACCGAAAGCCCGCCGTTCAGCCGCAAAAGTTTCATGCACGGAATATCCGTCGCGCTGTCGCCTATGTACGCCATGCGGGTGAAGGGAACGCGGTATTCGCCCTTGCCGAAAAGGTCGTTTACGCGCTCGTCGTTGACGTTCGTCACGCCCTTGGATATCCTGAAAAGATACTGCGTTTTGGTGGTGTAGTTGACCGCCTGCGCCGCCCACACCGCCGCGCCGTCGCCGCCGTACATAAAGGAGCTTGCATAGATTTGGGTAAACTCGCCCGCGACCGACGTGCCCTCGATCATCTCTTTAAGACCCGAGGAAATGACGTAATGTTCGACGGCAACGCCCCGCTTTTGCCCGTAGGCGTTTATTCGGCTGAACCAACCCTCGACCCCGTTATAGAGCCTTACGCGCGAGCCGTAGCCGTTGAGCGTCTTTTTTGTGAGGGGGAATCTGCCTTTGGAGCGTTCGACCATGAGATACATATAGGCGAGGTTGCCGTCCATGCCGCGCTCTTCGGCAAGGGCGTCAGCCTCGTCCCAGAAGTCCTTTACGGTGTAGCCCAAGGACTGTATGTAACCCTGCGCCTGCATTTCTTCGGGCGACAGAGTGCGGTCGAAATCGTAACATATAGCGAGAATTTTCATAAGTAAAAGGGGAGTAAGGTCTTTTTAATTAGTAAACTGTCACCCTGAGCGAAGCCGCATAGCGGCGTAGTCTGCTTCGCAGCGGTACAACGAACGGGTCTATTCCGCAGTATAGCGGAGTTTAATGAGGTGATTACTTTTTTAAAAATAGTAACGCGTTTCAAAGAGCAAGCACGGACCACGGGGGGATTCTCTCACTCAAGCGAACCCGCTTCGCGGGATTCTTATGTCGTTCGAAATGACAGTGCCTTAATAAGCTCCGATATTATTTGAAAAGTAAGAACGAAGTGAGAAAATTCGAAGAAGCAAGCAAGACAAGGCGAACGAGCGACGACCGAAGCGAGTGTACAATGAAGTACACGAACAAGGCGGAGCGAAGTTCAACACAGTATTGCGTAGCTTATTCGGACTTTTCGGGAGTTGCGGCAGCTACTTTACTTTCATCAGCCGCACCACCGCCGCCCGCTCGTTCTCGTCAAGTTTGCTGCGAATGTACTTTATGGTCTCTTCCAACTGCGGGATCATGACGTATTCAAGGGCGTTAACGCGCCGCTTGTTGCGCTCTATTTCGTCGGCGAGCAGTCGCACGCTCTTTTCGACGCACGCGAGTTTTATGAGCTTTGGCAACAGCTCCGAAGCCCTTGCGGCGGAATAGTCCGCCTCGCTCGTTATCTCGTAAAAGGCGTAGGGAAATTCGGCGACCTTCCCGCCCCCTATTATCTCTATCGAGGGCGTTTCAACCCCCATTATGCTCTCCGTCGAGCACTCCGCGCCCACGGTGAAAGCCGGCAGAACGAACGCCGTCTGAGCGGCGTAAGAGGGCGTGACCGAACGCGCCGCCGCGTAACTTTTCATAACGTCGGCAAGCTCCGCCTCCACCTCGCGCCGCAGTGCGAGGTTCTCGCGCGCTATGACGGTAAAACGCCTTATCATCTCGTCCGATTTATCTTTTAACAGTTTGTGCCCGCGCACGGCAGTTGCAAGCCTCGCTTTTAGCTTTTTAAGCTCCATGCGCGTGGGGTTTACGTTAAGCCTTGCCATCTTCGCCCTTATTCAAGTATTTTTCTATGAACGCGGTCTTTATTCTCTTCAACTCGCCGACGGGCAGGATCTTCAAAAGTTCCCAGCCCAGATCGAGCGTTTGCTCTATGCTCCTCTCGGTTTCGAAGCCCTGATTTACATAAAGCCTTTCGAACTCCTCGGCAAACTTTGCATACAGCTTGTCGACGGGCGAGAGCGCAGCTTCGCCCAAAATAGCCGAAAGCTCCTTGCACTCCTTGCCACGCGCATATGCCGCGAACAGCTGGTTCATTGTGTCGGCGTGGTCCTCGCGCGTTTTGCCGTTGCCTATGCCCTTGTCTTTGAGCCTCGAAAGTGAGGGCAACACGTCGATGGGCGGGTTCATTCCCTTTTTATAGAGGTCGCGCGAGAGTATTATCTGCCCCTCGGTTATATAGCCCGTGAGGTCGGGTATGGGGTGGGTCTTGTCGTCCTCGGGCATGGTGAGAATGGGGATCTGGGTTATGGAACCCTCGGAGCCGCGTATTCTGCCCGCCCTTTCGTAGAGCGACGCGAGGTCGGTGTAAAGGTACCCGGGGTAACCTCTTCGCCCCGGAATTTCGCGGCGGGCGGCGGAGACTTCCCTCAACGCCTCGGCGTAGTTGGTTATATCGGTCATGATTACAAGCACGTGCATGCCGCAGGTGAACGCGAGGTACTCCGCGCAGGTGAGGGCGATCCTCGGCGTCGCTATCCTCTCGACGGCGGGGTCGTCGGCGAGGTTGGTGAAGAGCACCGTCCTCTCGATCGCGCCCGTGCGGCGGAAGTCCTCAACGAAGTACTGCGCCTCTTCGAAAGTTATCCCTATCGCGGCGAACACAACGGCGAAGTTGCCGCCACCTCTCACCTTTGCCTGCCGCGCTATCTGCGCCGCAAGCTCGGCGTGGGGCAGACCGCTCATCGAGAACACGGGCAGTTTTTGCCCCCTTACAAGGGTGTTAAGCCCGTCGATCGCCGATATTCCCGTCTGAATGAACTCGTTGGGGTAATCCCTTGCGGCGGGGTTTATGGGTTCGCCGTTGATGTCGAGGGTCTTTTCGGGAATGACGGGCGCGCCGCCGTCGCGGGGGTTGCCCATTCCGTCGAACACTCTGCCGAGCATATCGCGCGAGACGTCGAGCCTTTGGCTGTGCCCCAAAAACCGCGCCTTTGCCGTTGAAATTTTAAGCCCCTGCGAGTTTTCGAAGAGCTGAACGACCGCCTTGTCGCGGTTTATTTCGAGAACCTTTCCGCGGCGTACCGTGCCGTCGTCGCAGAGTATGTCGCACAGCTCGTTGTACTTTACGCCCTCGACGCCCTCTACGAGCATAAGAGGTCCGACGACCTCTTTAATGGTCTTATATTCCCTGTACATTGCCGTCCTCCCCCTTTTCAAGCGACTTTATCTCGGCGTTCATCTCGGCCGAAATTTCGCCGAACTCCGAAATTTTTTCTTCGGGGATATACTTCGCGCGCCCTATCTTCTCCTTAAAGGGGCAGGCGAGCACGTCGTCGAGCGCGACGAACTTTTCGACCGCCTCCTTTGCAAGGGCGTAAAATTCGTATATAAGCCCCAACATTCCCCTCTGCTTTTGAAGGGACGTGTAGGTATCGGTCTCGTGGAAGGCGTTTTGGTGGAGGAAGTCCTCTCTCACCATCTTAGCCGTCTCCATTATAAGTCTGTCCGAAGAGGACAGCGCGTCTATTCCCACAAGGCGGACTATCTCGTCGAGAGCCGCCTCTTCCTGCAATATGGTCATTACGAACTGGCGGTAGCCGAGGAACTCCTCGCCGACGTTGGCGTTATACCACTTTTTCATCTTGTCGGCGTAGAGCGAATAGCTTATGAGCCAATCGATAGCGGGGAAGTGCCGCTTGTACGCGAGCGAAGCCGAAAGCCCCCAGAACACCTTTACTATCCTCAGCGTTGCCTGCGATACCGGCTCGGAGAGGTCGCCGCCGGGGGGCGATACCGCGCCTATCGCGGTGACGGAGCCCGTCCTTTCGCCCTTGCCCAGGATCTTTACGAAGCCCGCGCGCTCGTAGAACTCGGCAAGTCTGCTCGAGAGGTAGGCGGGGTAGCCCTCGTCGCCCGGCATTTCCTCGAGCCTGCCGCTCATCTCGCGCAGAGCCTCCGCCCAGCGCGACGTGGAGTCCGCCATAATTGCGACGTTATAGCCCATGTCGCGGAAGTATTCGGCAATGGTTATGCCCGTGTAAATGGAAGCCTCGCGGGCGGCGACGGGCATATCCGAGGTGTTGGCGATGAGAACCGTTCGCTTCATCAAAGGTTCGCCCGTCTTGGGGTCTTTGAGTTCGGGAAATTCGTTGAGAACGTCGGTCATCTCGTTTCCGCGTTCGCCGCAGCCGACGTAGACTATTATGTCGGCGTCCGCCCACTTTGCGAGCTGGTGCTGGACGACCGTCTTGCCGCTTCCGAAAGGTCCGGGAACGGCGGCTACTCCCCCTTTGGCTATGGGGAAGAGCGTATCTATAACCCTCTGTCCCGTCACGAGCGGAACGTCGGGCGTGAGTTTTTCTCTGTAAGGTCTGCCGCGGCGCACGGGCCACTTGCGGAGCATCGCCACGGGGTGGTCGCCATCTTCGTTGCATATAACGGCGACGGTCTCTTCTATGGTGAACTCGCCCTCTTTTATGTCCGTTACGGTGCCTTTAAGCCCGTTGGGGACAAGGATCCTGTGCTCGACTATCTCGGTCTCCTGCACAACTCCGAGGATATCGCCCTCGCTCACCTTTTCGCCCTCCTGCACGCGGGGAGTGAACTTCCACTTCTTCTCCCTGTCGAGCTTGTTGACCGAAACGCCGCGGGATATGCGCGAACCGTATTGGAAGTACAGGGTGGTGAGGGGGCGTTGTATGCCGTCGAAGATGCCCGTTATAAGCCCGGGCGCAAGTTCCACCGAAAGGGGTTCGCCCGTCGACTTCACCTCGTCCCCCGGTCCCAGACCCGAGGTCTCCTCGTAGACCTGTATGGAAGCGAGGTCGCCGCGAAGCTCTATTATCTCGCCTATAAGCCCCATGTCCGATACCTGCACAACGTCGTACATTCTCGCCGTCGCCATGTTCTCGGCAACTATCAGAGGTCCCGAAATTTTAACAGTTTTGCCTGACATATTCTTTACCCGTCTAATTTATTTTTGAATTTATCTTTTTTGACTTTATATTTAAGTACCGCTTTCCTACTTGAAAAGTATATCCACGCCGAGGGCGCGTTCGCACGTCTCCCTCAAAAACTTTTCGCCGTAGCCCGCGCTCCCGCCCGCGGCGGGAATGGGCAGAACTACGGGGTAGGGCTGTTCGTCAAACCTCTTCAAAAAGCCCGCAAGCGATACGGCGTAGCTTTCGTCGAGGAAGATCACCGCGTAGTCGGCGGCTATCTTTCGCAAAACGTCCCTCGCCTTTTTTTCGTCCTCGGCGGGGAAGGCGTCCACGCCCGCCGACCTGAGCACGGTTATGCAGTCGCCGTTGCCGACCGCCGCTATCTTTCCCGTCATGCCTGCCTCCTTTTAAGCCTTGAAAGTATCTCCCCTTCCGAAAGCCCCGCGTTCAGCCCCACGAGAGCCGTCCGCGCGTTCTTAACGTCCTCGCGCCGACGGAACGCATAGTACAGATAGGGCTGCTTTCCGCTCAGTTCGAAGCGTTTTGAATAGAAGTACTCCGCCTCGAAGCCCTCAAGCTCCCTTTCCGCCTGCGTAAAGGGCAGCCCCTTTTCGGCGCACGGCAAGAGCAGTTTGCAAAAGTCGGCAAGGTCTGCCTTCGAAGCCGTTTTCAACTGCTCCTCTTTCGAAGCCGTGGGGAACGCGGCTATTTCCTTTAACGGTATCCTGCCGCCGACGAGGAAAATATCTTCGGTAAATTCCCCGCCCTTTAAGCGCATTGCGGCAAGCAGGTTGCTTCTGTCGGCTCTGCCCGCAAGCAGTTCTTTAAGAACGCGGCTTTTTGAACTTATCCTCTTCAAGTACCCGAACTGCGCGCACGCGAACAGCGCGCCCGCCCGTGCGCCCGTCAATGGTCTGCCCGCAAGGCTTATTTCGAACGCCCTTTCGAACGCCTCGAAGAGCTCGGGGCAAACGCCGCACACGGCGTTGTTTTTTGCAACTTTCTGCTTTAAGTTTATAAGTATTTTTTGAACCTTTCCCGCCTGAGGCTTTTGACGTTCGCCCTCTTCGATCTGCCTTGCGACCCTTTTTTCCGCCTCTTCGGCGGCGGCGTAAAGCTCGCCCAAGGTATACAGCCCCTCGGGCGCGAACATGCCCTCCGCGCTTATCCCCGCCGTCTTTGCCTTTACGATCGCAAGGGCGTTGTGAAAATCGCGCGGGGCGAGGAGAAAGGCTCTTTCGCGTTCGGACGGGGCGTATTCGGTTATAAATTTATCGAGCGCGCGCTCTTCGGCAAGACAGAGTTCTTCGCCGTCCGCGCCCTCGTAGCCCGCACCGAAGCCGCTCTCTTTCAACGCCTTTACCGCCTCGGCATAACTGCCCGAAGCGAGCGAGGGTATCTTCGAAGAGAGGAGCTTTGTCTCCTTTACGGCTATCGCGCCGTTTGTCACAAGCAAATTCACCATGTCATTCCCTGCCGAAAAGCTCCGCCGCAAGGGCGGCAAGATTGCTCTCCATATCCTCTTTCAATAGGGCGGGATACGAAAGGTCCTTGTCGCTTGTCGAACCTTTCAATATAAATCCGCCCCCCAAGGGCTTTTTCTCTTTGGAAATTTTCAGCCTTTTAGCCTTTATAACGGGGAGAGCGGCAACCTTTTCGGCGTAAGCGAAGTTTTGGGCGAAGAATATCTCGTCGCCCCCTTCGGCGTAAAGCTCCAAAAGTTTTTCCGAAAGCGCGAGGGCAGACCTCTCGTCGAGGTCGACAAGCTGTTTCAACGCCGTCTTGTAAACGCCGTCCAGAACCCGCCTTTTGGCTTCGAGTTCGACTTTGGCGCAGTCGAGCCGCGCGGCGGCGGCTTTGCCGTCCTCTATCCCCTTTGCCGTCTCCTGCGCCTCGCGGCGGGCGTTTTCAAGCCGCTCTTCGGCGCGCTTTGCCGCCTCGCCGACTATCGCGTCCGCCTCTTTGAGCGCGTTCTCGCGTATTTTGGCGCACTCCTCGTCCGCGTCGGAGAGTATGCGCCCGACTATCTCTGCGCTTCCCATATCAAATCTGCGCCACGAGCATGATGGATATGATAAGTCCGAGAATGGCGTAGAACTCTATCATAGCGGGATAGATGATGAGCTTGCCCGAAAGCGATTCCTGCTTGCCCACCGCATAGATACAGTTGACCGACGACTTCCCCTGGAATATGCCCGTGATAAGTCCCGAAAGAGCCATGGGGAGCACCGCGCCGAACAACGCCCAGCCCGCGGGGTCGCCCATGTCCGCCACGAGCTTGCCCGAAGCTATGATGCCGATTATGAACCCGTAAATACCCTGCGTTGCGGGCAGGAGCACGAGCACCATCAGCTTTCCGAACTTTTTGGGGTCCTCGCCGAGGACGCCCGCCGCCACGCTGCCGGTCTTGTAAAGACCTATCGCCGAACCCACTCCGCACAAAAGCACGCAGATGGCTATCCCGACGATCGCAATGACATAACCTGTTGCATACATACCAAAAAACCTCCGTTTTTTATGCAATTTATTTATTTTTTTCCGCGGCTTGAAAAGCCGTCTTTGCCTTTATTTTTTTCGGAACGCGGCTGTTCCGATCCTTCCCCGAACGGTTCAGCCCGAAACGCCCCGAACGCCGTTCAGTCCCAAAACGGTTCAGCATGGTTCAGCCCAAATCGAAAAGCCGTTACAAGTTATTTCAACGCCACATATCTTCTCTTCGAACCGAGGGGGGTGAACAGCTCGCCCTCGCCCTCGTAGAACCTGCCGTAGAACTCGACGTATTGCAGCCTTGCGTCGTGGATATACGCGCCCAAAAGCCCTATCGCAAGGTTGAACGCGTGCCCCACTATCATCAAAAGCACGCCGATCACGGCGAACACGGGGTCGCCGCCCGTTATGAAGTCTATCGAATAGCTCGAAACTATCTGCGCTATTACCGCGCCCGAGAGCATAAGCCCGTACAGCCGCGCGTAGCTCAGAATGTCCGAGGCGTAGTTGATTATGCCGTAGACCGAACCGAAGCCCTTGGTGAACTTCCCCACGAGCTTTTCCTTTCTGCCCGCGGTAACGACGGCAATAAGCAGACTTCCGCCCGCGATCCCTCCGCCCGCCGCAACGAACGCCTGAGGCAGGTTGAAGTTCTGTATAAGCCCCGCTATGGCTATTCCCACGCCCACGGAGAACGCCGCCCACACCGCGCCGTCGAACAGCCCGTCGAAGAAGTTGCCCCGCCGCCATTCCTGCACTGCCTTGCACACATATCCCGCAAACAGCTGGAAAATTCCGAGGAAGAGCGCGATTACGAGCACGGCGGGTATTTCCATTCCCATAAAGGTATAGTTGTCGAAATTGCCGCCCGCAAGGTCGAAGGCTATCGGCATTGCCGTAAACGGCAGAACCGCCACTCCGAAGAGCGAGTTGAACAAAATTCCCCACAAAACGGCGAATATCCCGCCCACGGCGAACACGCCCGAAAGGCTCTTCATTCCGCCCTTTTTGGCAGTTTTAAGGTACAAAATTCCCCCGCCGACCGCCATCAGAAGCCCGTAACCCATATCCGCCATGATGAAGCCCAAAAACAGGCTGTAAAAGAACGCCATAACGGTGTTGGGGTCGAACTCCCGCGAGTCGGGAGGGGAATACATATTTGTTATCGTCTCGAAGTTTTCGACGACTTTGTTGTTCTTTAAAAGGGTGGGAACTTTCTCGCCCTCTGCGGGGTCGGAAAAGGCGTACCACACGGTGAGCGCGCTCCCGTCCAAAAATTCCTTTACCCGCTCTTCGGCTTCGGCGGGCACGAACGCCTCGGCAAAAAACGCCCGCTCGGTCGTCGCGGTGAGGGCTGCCGACTTTGCCTTTTCAAGCTCGAACGCCAAAAATTCGCAATATATCTTTAACTTTTTGAGTTCGCCGAGGGCGGAAGAAAGCCTCTCCCTCTCGCTCTTTTCCTCGGCTTGATTTCTTTCGAGCTTTTCCGAAATACGTGCGCAGACCTCTTCCCCCGTGCTGTCTTCAAAATAGGGGCAAGGCGAAAACCCGTTAGCCGAAAGAGCGGCTTCGAGCGTTTCTTCAGCCGTCGCGTGCGCGGCGGCAAGCACAAGGCAGTCCTCGCCCGCGGGGGTCGCCGAAGCATAGCACAGCTCTTCGCCCGCTATCTGCTCTTCGAATTTACCGTACGCCTGCGCGGGCATCGTCCCCAGCCTCACGCGCACGCTCTTCGTCGACGCGTAGTCCGAAAATTTACCTTTAAGTCCGCGGTACTTGCCGCTCTCTTCAAGCTCCTTTGCAAGTTTGCTTCTCTCAGCCGCAAGGGTCGCAAGGTTGGCGCGGACGCTCTCCGCCGTCTCCCTCAACGCCTTTGCCGTCTCTTCCTCTTTGTATGCCGAAAAGAACTCCTCCGCCGTTATCTCGGGCATATCCTGCCCCTTTTTCTGCTCCGACGCGCCCTCGATAAGCTCCATCGCCCTCTCATAGGCGGCAAGCTCTTCCTCCAACCTCTCCGTTACCTCTTCGGCTCCGCGGGAAGGATCGCCGCCCGTTGCCTCCGCGGTGGTCTGCAGAGCGGAAGTTTCCTCGGGAACTCTTTTAACTTCGGCGTTCCCGCTCACTTCGGCGGGCTCTTCGTCGGCGGCGGACGTTCGACCCGCAACCGAAATATACGGGTGCTCCTTTAACTGGACCGCGCCCGTGCATTGCAGCAGGTCAAATATTTTCCCGCGTTCGGAAATAAGCCCCGCGAGGTTGAGTTTGCGCATCTTCAAGATCATTTTACGATCCTCTCCACTATCTCCGCGGCGTATCTTTCAAACTTGTCCTCGACCCCGCGCGCCTTTTCTGCGGCGGCACGTCTGCACTCTTCGAGGGCATTTTTATAGCTCTCCTCTGAAGCCGCCGTTGCGGCGGAAATTATCTCCGCCCTCTCGGCGGCGCACTTTGCGGCACAGTCCTCGCCCGCCTTTTTGGCGGTGCGGTGCGCCTCGGCAATTATCCCCTCCGCCTCTGTCCTGGCGGCCGTTATCTTTGCGTCGGCTTGAGCTTCCGCCTCTTTTACGCGCAAAATTATCTCTTCTTCCATATTATTTATTTTATTTTAATTGCCGCCGTTTGTCAAGACCTATTTTGTCGATTATCGCCATATTCGCGACATATTCGGACAAGTTGCAAAAACCGCCCCCAAAACCCACCCGCACATAAAAGCCCACAAAAAGAAAGCCCCCCGCACAGGAAAGCCCCCGCCCGCGCGCTTTCTTAAAAATAATCTGTCATTTCGTTCGAGGGCTTTGCCCGACCCCTCGCCAAAGACGAGACCGAAGCGTTAGCGAACTTCTAATAATAACTGTCATTTCGACCGAAGCGAGCGAACGCGAGCGCAGTGGAGAAATCTATTCCGCAGTATAGCGGAGTTTTTATAAGGTAGATATTATAGAAAAACCCCTACCCTCCCCTCCCCCTTGGAAAAGGGGAGGGAATAGGGGCGGAGAAATTACAAGGGGGAGGAATTAAAGGTGGGGGTTTACAGCAGTACCGCGCAAGAACGTTTAATTAAATGCTTGCTTTTTTGTGTACGCGTTTCAAAGTGCCCCGAGCAGACCACGGGGGGATTCTCTCACTTAATCGCCCGCGCATTTATGCGCGGGTCTCATAGCGTTCGAAATGACAGTGCCATAATAAGCTCCGATATTATTTAAAATAGCGGGCGCGGCTATACAACAGCCGCGCCCGCACGCTATTCACCACAACTTTTTTGCGACAGCAAAAAAATTTCACTTTTTGCATTAGCAAAAAATTTAACTTGCGCGTAGCACAAATTTCACTTTTGCCGTAAGGCAAAAATTTCACGCCCGCCCCGCCGCTTCCCATTGAACATCCCCCCCCACAGAAAAAGCCCCGCGGCGGTGTTGCCCCGCCACGGGACTTAGAGAGAGAAACGTTTGTCCGCCTTGTTATCGGCGTCTGCGGTCATAATGAACCTTATTTGTTTATAGCACCCGCCATGGCGCGCGCCATCTGCTCGGCTTGCTGTCTCGTTCTGTCCTCTTCGTACTGCTCTATCTGCGCCATAACGGCGTTTTTAAAGTCGTTCGCGCTCTTCACGCCCTCAAAGCAGTATTCCCCCGCCGCGGTGTTCACGACCACCGTTCCGAAGTTGAATATCTTGCCGCCGAACGTCTGCTTTACCGAACAGTTCTGTATCTTGTTCAAAGGCGAATCGAGCGACTTGGTGTTAAAAACGCCTATCTTTCCCACTATCCTCTTGTTGGTGATCGCAAGCTCGATATGGTTGTGCTTAATTATTCTTACGATGAGGGGAATAATAAGTATGTTCGTGATATGCCATATAACCCATATAAAGGTTATCTTCGCCTGCTTTACGAGGCTCTCGTTCTTTTGCAGATTGTTCTCTACGTATTTGCCCATTTACAACTCTCCTTTTGTATAAATTGTCGGCTTGCGCCTTATCGTTGATTTAAGTTTAACCTGAATTAGGTTAAAAGTCAAGCGTTTGAGCAGGCTATGTTATAATTTTTTTGCGGAAAAATATAAATGAAGAGAAACTATCACAGAATACGCGATTTAAGAGAGGACCGCGATTTGAACCAGAGCGCGGTCGCAAAGATGCTCGGGATGTCGCAGACGGGCTACTCGAAGTACGAGACGGGCGAAAACGACATACCCACCGAGGTATTGATTAAGCTCGCCCGTTTTTACGGTACGAGCATAGATTATCTGTTGGGCGAAACCGACGACCCTTCGAGAAAATAACTTTTCATTGTTTTACTCCCTTTCGCGCCGATTGTGTTAACGCCGCCCCACTCGCTCCCCTTCGCTAAAATAACTTTTAACTATTCGCTCCCCTTAATTAATAATTGAGGGGGTATTTTCCTATAAGAACCGTCCGCGGCGACACGCCGCTTAATGTTGAACAGCCTATACGCCGTACTATCGCAACGCCGTTAAGACACAAGATCAAGCGGAACGCTTGCGCTTGCGGCAAACTTTTTTTGCAAAAGTACTGTACAGAATGGAATTTTTGGTATATTATATCTAAAAAGAAATCAAAAGGCGGATAATATGAAACCTGTTGTGTATTTTTCGAGGGAAATAAGCGCGGAAAAAACGCTTGAAATGTACAAACTTCTCGGCGTTCAGCCGAAAGGCAAAGTGGCGATAAAGCTCCACTCGGGCGAGGCGGGCAACCAAAACTTTTTGAGACCCGACTTCTGGAAGCCCGTTATCGACTTTGTCGGGGGAACGGTCGCGGAATGTAACACCGCTTATCCCGGCAGGCGCAACACCACCGCGAAACACCTTAAACTTCTCAAAAAACACGGTTGGAGCGAGTACTTCGACGTAGACCTTTTGGACGCGGAAGGTCCCGATCTTGTGCTCGACATTCCGCATGGCAAGGTCATCAAAAAGAATTATGTGGGCAAGAACCTTGCAAATTACGACTTTTTACTCGTGCTTTCGCATTTCAAAGGGCACCCCATGGGCGGCTTCGGCGGGGCGTTGAAGCAACTTTCGATAGGTATCGCCTCGTCCTACGGCAAAGCGTACATTCACGGCGCGGGCAAACCCAAAGAGATGTGGACGAGCGACCACGACGCGTTCCTCGAAAGCATGGCTGACGCCGCCTCTTCGGTGGTGGAATTTTTCAAGGGCAACGCCGCTTATATCAACGTGATGAAAAACATGTCGGTGGACTGCGATTGCTGTGCCGTCGCCGAAGACCCCTGCATGAAGGATATAGGTATTCTCGCCTCGCTCGACCCCGTTGCGATCGATCAGGCGTGCCTCGACCTTGTTTACGCCGCCAAGGACGACCCCGGGCAAGCGCATCTTATCGAGCGCATCGAAAGCCGCAACGGCGTGCACACGGTCGAAGCGGCGGCCGCCCTCAACATCGGCTCCCGCGACTACGAACTTATCGAGGTGTGACCCAATTCCCCCGCACATATCCCTTTTCGAATAAAGTTAAAACGCGGCGGGCTGTTTTCACAGCCCGCCGCTTATTTTAAATAATAACTGTCACCCTGAGCAAGCGAAGCGCGTCGAACGGGTCTATTCCGCAGTATAGCGGAGTTGTCATAAGGTAGATATTATAGAAAACCCCTACCCTCCCCTCCCCCTTGAAAAAGGGGAGGGAATATGGGGAGGAGAAATTACAAGGGGGAGGAATGAAAGGTGGGGGTTCACCGCGGCGCGCGAATGATGTGATACGATAATATTTGGAATGGGTGTTGATTTCAAAGAGCAAGCACGGACCACGGGGGGATTCTCTCGCTCAATCGAAGACGTTTCACGTCTTCTCAATCGGCTCGAAATGACAGTGCCATAATGCGCTCCGTTATTATTTAAAATTGCGGCGTGGCGGGCTGAAAAACAGCCCGCCACGCCGCTTCCCGTTGAACAGCCGTTCCGCCGTCCACCCTTCCCCGCCGTTAAGAATCCCGTTCGCGGCGACACGCCGCCTCGCGTTGAACAGCCTATACGCCGTACTATCGCAACGCCGTTAAGACACAAGGTCAAGCGGAACGCTTGCGGAACGCTTGCGCTATTATTTTTCTTTAAGCATTTGCAAGCGTTCGGCGGCGGGAGCGTAACCCGCTTTGGCGGATTTTTTGTACCATGCCTTTGCCTTACGTAAACTTTTGGGGATATTTTCGAACCCGTCGAGGTAGACGTCGCCCATGCGGTACTGCGCCTCGGCGTTGCCCGCCTTTGCCGCGCGGCGGATTATCGCAAAGTCAGCCGAAAAGTAGCTCATCGGCGTGAATATGCCGCCGAGGGCTTTGCGCAAAAGCGTCTCCTCTTCTTCGGGCGTGTTCGGCGTGAGCTTAAAAAAGCAGTTCGGGCAGTTTTCCTCGTCCGCGCCCACTCTTTTTCCGCAACACGGACATTTGATTTTTTTCACTATATACTCCTGTTTTTGGTATAAATCAGTTGTTTGCAGCAACCGCAAAGTTATCCTTTATGAATTGACCGATAAGGGGCGCGTCACGGTCGTGTGAAAATTTTGCGAGGGGTGAAGCCCGTCTCCCACATAGCCGTCCGCGTTGTATTCGACCGAAAAATCCGCCTTGTTAGCCGCGTCAAGTACGGGTATCCGATACTTTGCGCACACGTCTTTGACTGCCCCGCAAATTTCCTCAAACCCGTTCGTTTTGGCTTTCCACTTCAAGGGCGTCATAAAAAATATGAACGCGCGGGGATATTTTTGCTTTAAGCCCTGCGCGAGAACATTCAACGCGCCACAGAACGTATAGCCGTCGCTATCGTCGATACTCCCTATGGGAGCGTTTGCGCCGAAATCGTTTATCCCGCCCATTACCGATATGACGTCCGCGTCGTCGGGCATTTGGCTGTACCTGTTGCAAAAAGCGTCGCGCTCGCCCAAAACAAGGGATATGCAAGAGCTTGAAACGCCGTGATTGTATACTTCCTTAAAACCGAGAAGTTCGCCCACGACCTTGCAATACGGCGACGTCATTTGGGTCTGATAGCCGTTGAACCCGTCGACTCCGAACGTAATACTGTCGCCGAGGGCGGCATACTTCATATCCGAAAAATCGACTTCCTCCGTTATACTTTCTCCGTTTTCATCATCTCCGCCCGATTGACGTGGAGAACACCCGACGGCGCAGACAGCGCACGGCAAAACGATCGCCAACGCCAGCAAAAGAACCAAAACAAAGCGCGCTTTCGAAATAACAAAACGCGAATATTTTTTCATTTTTTACCTGCCTTTATTTAAAAGTAAGAACGAAGTAAATTGCCCGTACGAAGTGAGAAACTTTGTAGGCGAGCGGGGATTTCTCAAAACAGCGGACACCCGCTGTTTTGAAAACTCCGCACTTCGACCCTGTTCTTTCCCCTATTTCCTCCCCTTCCATTTGGAGGGGGGAGGGCGAGGGTAGGGGTAGCGGGAGCGCGAAAGAGGCAAAGAGTGAGCAATTTTTTGGTTCGCGTTTCAAAATTGCAAGCACAGACCATGGGGGGATTATCTCACTCAATCCCGCGCCTACGGCGCGTGTCATATCGTTCGAAATGACAGTGCCTTAATGTGCTCCGTTATTATTTGGAACGCACCCCCTCAGTCCGCTTCGCGGACAGCTCCCCCTCTCGGCAAGCCGTGAAGGGGAGCGAATGTTTTTATTTTTCCTTATTCCCTCCCCTTTTCTAAGGGGGAGGAATTTAAAGGTAGGGGTTGCTTGCGTTGATAAGCCTATACACTTGCTTTACCTCTTCGCCGTTAAGACCCTTGATCAAACGGAACGTTTACGGAACGCTTGCGCCCCGCCGCATATGCTTTTCAATAACTCTTCAAGCGGTCTTTGTCGAGCGCGCCCCAGAAGTAGTCGGGGAGGAACTTGCTTGCGTATACGTCCGCGGGAAGATAGAACGAACAGCCGTCCGCGCCCTGCAAAACGTCGCGCGCGGGGTGATATGCGTTGGGGTCGGGGTTGGTTATATATATCCCTTTGAGGTTAGTACAGCCCGCGAACGCCCCCGCGCCCACCGTGTTGATATTCATGCCGAAGGTAATTTTTTCAACGGCGGTATCGTCTGCAAACGCGCCCGCGGCTATCTCGCACACGGGTATGCCGAGCACTTTATCGGGCAAAGTTATCTCCGCAAGGGCTTTCCCCTCCGCGGTAAGCCCGTCTATCCGCCAGACGCGCGCGCCGCTCACCGAGGTTATAAGCGAGAGATCGAACACCTTTGCCGCCTTGTCGAACTCCTCCGAAGTCCCGCCGCTCTCTCCGCCGCCGTCGGGCACGACGGGCATTTCGGGCACGGGTATTTTGACCGCCGTATAGTCGCCCGTCGCCGCCTTTATGTCAAGCGCGAGCCGACGGGTGTACGCGATCGCCCCGCTCGCGTTCAAGTGGAAATTGCTGTCGTAGAACCAGCCGCTGTCCATAACGCGGTTTTCGGGGCTTCCCAAAATATCGAAGTCGAGTTTTTCGCGCAGAAAGTCGTAATAGTCGGCTATCTTCCGGCTGTCCGTCCCCTCTTCGAGGGCTGAACCGTTCATGGGGCAGAACGCGTAATACACCGTCGCTCCCTTTGCGCGCGCCCTGCGCGCAAACGCGTTCATATAATCTATGAACTCCTGCGAGATCACATTGCGCGAGAACGAGATGGGCGTAGCCGCGTCGAACCCCTGCGGCATCTCGTTGTATTCGCGCTTATCATAGCATATATCCCCCAACGAATTGAACGACGAGACGTTGTAAACGCCGTCGGGCGCGGGTTTTACCCCCGAAATAAACGCGTTGTACTTACCGCTGACAAAGGGCAAAAAGCCCTTGAAAAGGTCGCCCGCGCTTGCAAAGGGAACTCTGCCCAAAACGCCGAAATTGCCGTCGGCGGAGTACCACGCCGCCTCGCCGTTGAAGTAACACGAGAGCGATTGGGAGTTCTGCTCGGGGGAAATTATCACGATATCGCCCGAGCCTATCGCGCCCTCCGCGGTGTCGAGCATGTACTTTGTGCCGAGGTTGGCGTAAAGCCCGTAGTTGACGGCGGGATAGCCCAGCTCCTCTTCGAGAAGGTCGCTCCTTATGCCGAACGCCGCGTTCGAACCGCCGATTATTACCGCCTTTTTGCCGCTCAGCCCGTAAAGCCTTTCGTACTTTATCTTCATTCCGCCGTAAAAGGAAAGATCGTACTGCGGGGGCAGGGCGAACGCGAAGATGATAAGCGTTAAGGGAACGGCTATCAGCGCGACAAATATTAAAATTACCGAAATTACATTCTTCTTCATAGCGTCGACCCGAAATAACGGGAATGATTTTTGTCTGTATCCGAAGTTGGTTTTTTATAAAAATCGCAATATGTATTGATATTTTTGCCTAAAACTGGAAATAGATGAACGCGCTTTCGCCGCCCGCCGCGGCAAGCGCCGCCCACGCGAGAGCGACCGCCGCTATAAGATAAAAGTAGGTTACTTTTCTGCGGACGTAAGCGGAAGGATCGCCTTCCCCCTTCGGTTCGTAGCGCAAAATACCGTTAAGGAGCGCGAGGATAAAGCACGAGAGGGCAACGCGCACCACCCCGAGCACGTCGATACCCATGGCGGCAAGCGCGCCGTCCATGCCCGACCAGTCGGTGAATATCTTTGCGAGCACCGTGCCGCAGTCGGCAAGGGAGTTGCCGCGGAAGAATATCCACGCGAAGCAGACGAGCGCGAAAGTTATCGTGCGTTTTAAGAACACGACGGCGGGGTTGTCGTCTTTGGGAAGTCTGATTTTTCCCCGCTCTTCGAGCTTTCCGAGGGCGATGCCCTTTAACCTGCCGATTATCTGATACAGCCCGTGTATTCCGCCCCAGACCACAAAGGTGAGCGCCGCGCCGTGCCAAAGCCCGCTCAAAAGAAAGACTATCATGACGTTCAGCGCCCAACGCCACAGCCTGCACCTGTTGCCGCCGAGGGGGATATACACGTAATCGGTGAACCAGCTTGTGAGCGAGATGTGCCATCTGCGCCAGAAGTCCTTTATGCTTACGGCAAGATAGGGGCGGTTGAAGTTATCCTTTAACCTTATCCCCATCATCCGCGCCGTGCCTATGGCTATGTCGGTGTAGCCCGAAAAGTCGCAGTATATCTGAATGGCAAAGAACACCGTCGCCAATACGGCGGTAAAGCCGTTCGCGCTCCCGAGGTTGTTGTAGACGGCGTTGACGTAGCTTGCGACCCCGTCCGCCACCACTACTTTTTTGAAGAACCCGACGACCGCGATCCTTAACCCCGCGAACAGATCGTCCTGCGAAAAACGCCTTTCGGCTTTTAATTGGGGCAGGAGGTTTTCGGGGCGTTCTATGGGACCCGCGACGAGCTGGGGGAAGTATACCACGAACAGCGCGTAATAGCCGACGTGCCTTTCCGCCTTTATTTTACCCCTGTATACGTCTATCACGTACGAGAGCGTCTGGAAAGTGTAAAAGGAAATTCCCACGGGCAGAAGCAGACTGAACGCAAATTGCGGCGCGCCCGCGTGGAATAAGTTGATAAAGTCTATAACGAGGTTGACGGCAAAGTTGAAGTACTTGAAGAAGAACAGCGTTCCGAGACAACACACAAGCGTGAGCACGAGCAACAGCCGTTTTATGCCCGTGCGCCCGGCGTATTTCTCCATGAGTATGCCCGACAAATACGAGACCGCCGTGGTGAACACGATGAGGAATATGAGCCATACGTTCCAGCTCATGTAGAAGAGATAGCTTGCGATAAGCAGCATTATCCAGCGGAACTTTGCGGGCAACAGCCAATATAATAGCAATACCACGGGCAGAAAGATCAAAAACGTAAGGGAGTTGAAGCTCATCTTTCCTCCTCCCCGCCGCCGTCTTGCGAGGCGCGTTCGCCATAATCAACGCTTTCGGCTTGTCCGCCGCTCTCCGCGGCGGTTTTTGTATCTTCTGTTGCAACGCTTTCCGCGGGGGTAACGTTACTTTGACTTGCCGGTTCAACCGCGGGGGTGTCGGCGTTATCGCCCGCATTTTCTTCGTCGCTTCGGCTTGACGGTTCCGAAATATCTTTATCCCCGTCCGCGGGCTCGCCCCGTTGATTTTCGCCTTGTTGATTTTCGCCTTGTTGATTTTCGCCTTGTTGCGCCTTGCCGAGGGGCAAAAACGAGAGCGCGGAAACTGCCGCGAGCGCGAGCACGAACGCAAGGGCTTCGTAGAGCGGCGCGCCGAGAAGCAGGGCATACGTAACGCAGAACACGGCGACGCCCGCCCCGCAGACGGAAACTATCGCCGCTATCCTTTTATCGGGCACGAAAAAGCAGGTGACCGCGCAGAACAGCGCGACTATTCCGAACGCAAGCAATATGGGATTTGTAAAAAACAGACTTTCCATAGTATATTAAAGGCACGCTTTCAGCGCCTCGGCAACCGCCCGCGTGTGCTCAATGCGCTTGGTGTGCCCGAGGTGGTAGTCGGTATCGCAGAAGTATTCGCTGTCGTAGATCGAATCCCTCTGTGTCAGAAGAATGGTGATGTGCTCCCCGATGTGCGAGCGCACCCGCCCGGTATAGTCGGCGGCGGCGGCATAAGCCCCGTCCTCGTCGGCGTACAGCTCGAAGAGGTTTCGAAGATTGAGAGTCGAAAAGGTAAAAAACAGCTTAACTCCCTTTTGGGAGAGGGGTTCGTAGAGAAGCCTTACGGCGTTGTCCAGAAATTCGTCGGTAACTTCGTCGAAGCGGAACGGACCGTTCAGCCCGAACACGTAGTCCTTGCGGTTGCAGTCGTCGTTTTCGGATCTGACCGAACCGTAGTCGTCGAGGTAGGCGTTATAGTCGGCATACTTCGCCGCCTGACCGCTTGCGATCGCCTGTTTCTTTCCGTCGTTAAACCCGCCGAACGTATCGAAAAACTCGCAATAGTTGTTGATTTTAAGGTTCTGCACAAGCCCCCAATCGCTCTCGAAAACGTAATAAAGCTGCGAGCAGAACTGCGTTACGGGCGAATTTGTAAGGCATGAATTCCCGATGAACGCCGACACCGCGCCGCCGTTGAGTTCGGGCGCGTGCAGATAAATATCACCCTCGCCGAGGTAGTCCTCTATAAGGTCGAGCCATATGGTCTGGCTTATCTTTGCCATAAGCCCGAGGTCGAACACCGAATAATCGCCCACGATCTCTTCCATCAGTCCCCCGCTGTAACCGTACATAACGCTCGAACCGCCCATAATTACGAGCTTTTTGCCCTTGCACACCGAAAGCCCGTTCAAAACGTCCGACTTTTTGCCGTCGTTGTACGCAACGTACACGGGGGCGAGAACGGCGTTTATGTGCAGGTTCTCGAAGTTCTTACATTCTGTAAAGGAAGAATCGCTTATCACGGTTATGTTGTCTGTAAGGTAGAAGTCGGTCATCGAAGCACAGCCCTTAAACGCCTCGGGTTCTATCGCCGTGACCGTGGACGGCACATAAAAGCTCTTCGCCGAACAGTTTTCAAAGGCGTTCGAGCCTATCGAAGTTATCTCCTCTCCGCCTATTTTGCGGGGGATCACCACCTCTTCGCCGCTTCCCGAATATGAAGTTATCTTTCCGTTTTCGACGGTGAAGTCCCCGCCGTCACTGTAATCTTTCCACACGGCGAAAAGATATACCGCACCGTCCGCCGAAACTTCGGCTCTGTTGCCAAGCCCCAGAAACTGCCCGTCCTCGGTCTGCCAGCCCGCGAGCATGCGCTCTTCGTCTTCGGATATAACGCCTCTGTCGAGCAGATCGCGCTCGGTGAGCGTGTTCGCCTTGTAGTGGTGGGCTATGAGTTCGGTGCAGTCCTGAAAGACGGGGTCGCCCGCGCCGAGGAAATAATATAAGGAATAGAACTGCGTGTAAATCTTTTGAGTCTCGAGCTGGGCTACGCAGCTGTAATGCGCGCCGTTGAAGCGCACTTCGCACTCCGTAGGCGAAACGGCGGTAAAATCGCACTTGTCGCCCGTTGCGCCCGAAACGCTGTAACCGTCGTCTAAGGTCACCTTAAAAACAGCCTTGCCGTCGGGGGCTTCGACCTTGTTGTCGCCTATTACGCAGTAGTGATCGCCGTTGAGTAACGTAACGGTTATTCCCGCCTTTTCGAACGCGCTATCGGGCGCGCACGCGCACAGCCCGCACACGGCTAAAATCACCGCCGCGAGCAAACAAACCAACTTTTTCAAATACTTCTCCGTATTTTGACGCCGTTCCGCAGTCGCGGCTTAAAGATATTTTTCTACCGCCGCGCCGTCTTTGCCTTTGATTTTTTATATATACCATTATATCAAAACGCAAAATAATGTCAACTAATATTTAAAATTGCGGCGGCGCAGATACTGCGCCGCCGCATTTCTTATAATAACTGTCACCCTGAGCAAGCGAAGCGCGTCGAACGAGTCTATTCCGCAGTATAGCGGAGTTTTTATAAGGTGGATATTATTCAGAAGTGATAACGCGTTTCAAAGTGCAAGCACAGACCACCTTGGGATTCTCTCGGTCAATCGTTCACGCACTTTGTGCGTGAACTTTCATATCCCTCTCGCCTATGGCGAGAGCGTCGCCCTGCGGGCTCGCGCGAAATGACAGTGCTGTAATGCGCTCCGATATTATTTAGAAAACACCCCCTCAGTCCGCGTTGCGGACAGCTTTCTCGAACGGCGCAAAGAAAAACGCCGTTCTCGGGCACCGTTCGCGCGTGCATTTGCGCGAACTCATCTCGTGCGGCAAAACAGCGGGTGT
The DNA here is from genome assembly GCA_947629515.1 of uncultured Clostridia bacterium. GTDB lineage: Bacteria > Bacillota > Clostridia > Christensenellales > Borkfalkiaceae > Coproplasma. Next base: position 36,177 of record CANRDY010000005.1, on the reverse strand, counting down.
CCGCTGTTTTGAGAAATCCGCACTCGACCCTCGCAAGCAAAGGGGGAGCGAATATTTTTTCCTTATTCCCTCCCCCTTGGTAAGGGGGAGGAATTAAAGGTGGGGGTTGCAATTACGAAGTGAGAAAAGTTCGGTTGCCTTTGCAATTACGAAGTTAGAAACTTCGTAGATGCGAGCAGAACGAGGAGCGCGAGCAGTTTGCGAGGGAGCGTACAATGAAGTACGTAACCGAGCAAAAGCGGAACGCGACAATGTTATGCGACGCATATACGAAGTTTAACGGTAGCAAAGCGGCGGGCGCGTTACCACGCGCCCGCCGCACAACATATCAATATTTTTCGCGTTTTTCGTAGGTGGTGTGCAACAGCTCGTGCGCCTTGTGGCTCAGAGGCTTGCCGAAGAACTCCTTATACAGCGTCTCCACGGCGGGAGTCTCGTGCGAGCAACGGAGCCTGTTCTCCTTGTCGCAGTCGTAAAGAGCCTGCGCGCGCACCGCCTTTAAGTCGATGCTGTTGCGGACCTCGTCGTGCACGTAGGGCTGTCCGCCGCCGTTTATACAGCCGCCGGGGCACGCCATTATCTCCACGAACTGATAGTCCTTTTCGCCGCTCTTTATCTGCTCTATGACCTTGCGCGCGTTGCCCAGCCCGTTGGCGACCGCCACCTTTACGGTGCTTCCGCCCACGGTGTACTCGGCTTCCTTAACGCCCTGCGTGCCGCGCACTTCCCTGAACTCTATGGGCGAACCATCGCCGCCCAGAACGAACGCCGCCGTACGGAGCGCGGCTTCCATAACGCCGCCCGTCGCGCCGAATATCGCGCCCGCGCCGCTCGCCTCGCCGAAGGGCGTGTCGAACTCGCTCTCGGCAATGTTGGCAAAGTCGATGCCCGCTTCCTTTATCATCTTGGCAAGCTCCCTTGTGGTGATCGCCGCGTCGGTGTAATGCCCGAGCTCGGGGCGGGTTATTTCGAACTTCTTAGCCGTGCAGGGAATTACCGACACAACGTACAGATCCTCGGGCTTTATGCCGTTCTTCTGACAGTAATAGGTTTTGAGAACGGCGGAGAACATCTCCTGCGGCGACTTGCACGTCGAAAGGTTGGGTAAAAGTTCGGGATAATAGTGTTCGGCGAACTTGACCCAGCCGGGACAGCAACTCGTGAACATGGGAGTCACCCCGCCCTTCATCAGCCTTTCCAGCAACTCGTTGGCTTCCTCCATTATAGTGAGGTCGGCGGTTATATCCATGTTGAAGCACTTTACGTCGCCGAGCTGTTTTATGGCGGCGGCCATCTTGCCCTCGACGTTTGTGCCGACGGGCATGCCGAACGCCTCGCCAAGAGTCGCCTTTATCGAGGGCGCGGTGAAGAACACGACGTGCTTTTCGGGGTTGACTATCGCCCCCCACACGTCGGCTACCGAGCTCTTTTCATAGAGCGCGCCCACGGGACAAGCGACGACGCACTGACCGCAGTTGACGCACGGCGTGTGCGCCAGCGACACGTCGTAGGGCGAACCTATCTCCTTTGCATAGCCCCTGTGCTTGGGACCTATAACGCCTATCGTCTGCAACGAGCATGCGGCGACGCACCTTGTGCACATTACGCACTTGGAGTTGTCGCGCACTACCGAGGGCGAAAGGTCGTCGACGGGCTTCAAGTCGTGGTCGGTCCCGAACCTGTCCTCTTCGGCGTTGTATTCGAGCGCGAGCTTCTGCAGCTCGCAGTTCATCGAGCGCACACAGCTCAAACACTTCTTTTTATGGGTGGAAAGAATAAGCTCTATCGTCGTCTTTCTCGATTTCCTCACCCTCGGGGTGTTGGTTCGAACTTCCATTCCCTCGGATACGGGATACACGCAAGCCGCGACCAGCCCCCTCGCGCCCGTCGCTTCGACAAGGCACATACGGCACGAGCCGACGCACTGCACGTCTTTAAGATAGCACAAAGTGGGTATTCTTACGTTGGCGAGCTTTGCCGCTTCCAATATTGTAGAACCCTCGGGCACGCTGACCGCAATGCCGTTTATTTTGACGTTTACCATAACCTGACTACCCTCCTTACTTCTTGTAGATGGCGTTGAACTTGCAGTTCGCCATGCACTGTCCGCACTTTATGCACTTCGAAGCGTCGATCTCGTGCGGGCTTTTTACCGCGCCCGAAATAGCTCCGACGGGGCAGTTCCTTGCGCAGAGCGTACAGCCCTTGCACTTGTCGGGGTCGATATAGTAGCTCAAAAGCGACTTGCATACCCCCGCGGGACATCTCTTTTCGTATATATGCGCCTCGTATTCGTCGCCGAAGTGCGCCATGGTCGAAAGTATGGGATTGGGCGCAGATTGCCCGAGCGCGCACAGCGACGAGCTCTTCATGTGCTCGGCTATCTCTTTTATCTTTTCAAGGTCGGCGGGTTCGCCCTTGCCCTCGGTTATCCTCGTAAGTATTTCGAGCATCCTCTTCGTTCCCACGCGGCAGGGAGTGCACTTTCCGCAGCTCTCGTCGGCGGTGAATTCAAGGTAGAACTTGGCGATATCGACCATACACGTGCGGTCTCCCATAACTATAAGACCGCCGCTTCCCATCATCGATCCTATCGAAACGAGGTTGTCGAAGTCCATTTCGATATCGATATATTTTGCGGGGATACAGCCGCCCGAAGGACCGCCCGTCTGCGCTGCCTTGAACTGTCTGCCGTTGGGAAGCCCTCCGCCTATTTCATAAACTATCGTGCTCAGTTTCGTGCCCATGGGAACTTCCACAAGCCCCACGTTGCATATCTCGCCGCCGAGCGCGAACACCTTTGTGCCCTTCGACTTCTCCGTGCCTATCGAAGCGAACCACTTGCTCCCCTTCATTATTATGGGGGAAATGTTCGCCCACGTCTCGACGTTATTCAAAACGGTGGGCTTTTGGAACACGCCGCACTGCGCCGAGAAAGGAGGACGGGGACGGGGTTCGCCCCTCTTGCCCTCGATGGAAGCCATGAGCGCGGTCTCTTCGCCGCACACGAACGCACCCGCGCCTAAGCGGATGTGTATGTCGAAGTTAAAGCCCGTGCCGAAGATATTTTTGCCCAAAAGCCCCAGCTCCCTCGCCTGTTTTATGGCGATATCGAGCCTTTGCACGGCTATGGGGTACTCCGCTCTCACGTAAATATAGCCCTCGTCCGCGCCGACGGCGTAGCCTGCTATCGCCATCGCTTCGAGCACGGTGTGTGGATCGCCCTCGAGCACCGAGCGGTCCATGAACGCGCCGGGGTCGCCCTCGTCGGCGTTACAGCAGACGTACTTCTTTTCGCCCTTTGCCTCGCGCGTGAACTGCCATTTAAGCCCCGTGGGGAAGCCCGCGCCGCCCCTGCCGCGCAGTCCCGAAGCCTTTACTTCGGCAATGACCTCTTCGGGGGTCATTTCGGTGAGGACCTTTGCCAGAGCTTCGTAGTCCCCCGCGGCTATAGCCTCGCGAATGTCCTCGGCGGCAATTACGCCGCAGTTGCGCAGGGCTATTCTCATCTGATGCTTGTAAAAGGGTATTTCGGCGAAGGGTATTACCGAACCGTCGGAGTGGACCGTTCCCGAATAGAGGAGTTCTTTAACTATCTCCCCGCCCTTTACAAGGTGTTTTTCGGCGACCGTCTTTGCGTGCTCGGGGGTCATCTGCGAATAGAACGCGCCCTCGGGATAGACTATCATTATAGGACCGAGCGCGCACAGCCCGAAGCAGCCCGTCTTCACTATCAGAACGTCGTCAATGTTGAGTTCTTTAAGGCTCTTTTCGAGCTGTTCGATTACCTTTAAGGAGTGCGAGGAAGTGCAGCCCGTACCGCCGCACACGAGCACCTGCTTTCTGTAACCCGTGTTCTTCGAGAGCTTTTCAGCCTCGCTTCGGATTATCCTTCTTACCTTTATGAGGTCCGCCCTTTCGGCGGCAATTTTTTTAAGTTGTTCGACCGTCATCTCAGCACCTCATTCCTTCATATATTTGTCGAGTATGGCAGGCACTTCCTTTGCGGTGAGCTTGCCGTAGACCTCGCCGTCCACTATCATAACGGGCGCAAGTCCGCACGCGCCCACGCAACGACAGCTGTCGAGGGAGAACTTTCTGTCGGCGGTACATTCCCCGCAGGTTATGTGAAGTTCCTTTTCGACCGCTTCGAGGATCTTGTCGGAACCCTTTACATAGCAAGCCGTGCCGAGACATACGCTTATTTTGTGCTTGCCCTTGGGTTGAAGGGAGAACTGCGAGTAGAACGTCGCCACGCCGTAGACTTCGGCGAGGGGTATACCCAGCTCTTCGGCGATGACCTCCTGTACTTCGGCGGGAAGATATCCGTAGATATTCTGCGCCTCGTGCAGAACGGGCATCAGCGCGCCCTTTTCGGCGCGGTGTTCGTCGATACAGCTTTTCAGTGCGGCAGCCTGTTCGGGCGTGCCGTCGAAATCAATCTGTGCCATCTGATACTCCTGTGATTTTATACTTTATATTATAACGAACCTTATTATAACAGACCTTGCCCAAAAAGACAAAACTTTTTGACCCCAAAATTACAAAATAAATTATGCAAATATTAGCAAACGTTCCGTTTGATCAAGTGTCTTAACGGCGTTGCGGTAGTACGGCGTGTAGGCTGTTCAACATTAAGCGGCGGGGCGCACGTGTGCGCCCCGCCGCAAATTTAATTTTAAATAATAACTGTCACCCTGAGCGAAGCCGCGAAGCGGCGTAGTCTGCTTCGCAGCGGTACGACGAACAGGTCTATTCCGCAGTATAGCGGAGTTATTATTTTAGACATTTGGGGGTCGGTTTCAAAGAGCAAGCACAGACCACGGGGGTCGAGTGCGGGGTTTCTTAAAACAGCGGACACCCGCTGTTTTGCCGCACGAGATGAGTTTGCGCATACGTCCCGCGCAAACGGTGACCGAGCGCGGCGGCATTCCTTACGCCGCGCGAGAACTCTCGCTCAATCCCGCGCCTGCGGCGCGTGTCATATCCCTCGAAATGACAGTGCCATAAGTTACTCCGATAATATTAGAAGTGCTTGAACGAAGTAACTTGCTTGTACGAAGTTAGAAACTTTGTAGATGCGAGCAAGACAAGGCGAACGAGCGACGACCGCAGGGAGCGTACAATGAAGTACGTGTCGTACCGAAGGCGTAGCCTTACCAAGGCGGAGCGATGTTCAACGCCGTATTGCAAAGCATATACGAAGTTTAACGGTAGCTATTCCTTCGGCGGAACTTTCCCCTTAACGCAATAATACACCGTGCTCACCGCGGAAACCTTGAGCTGTATCACGCCCTCGGAAATGTACGTCCCGCTGTAAAGCTCTTCGGTACTGCCGAAAAAGTCATACGTGAACGAGAGCGAGTCGCCGTTCCTCTGCAACGTGCCGCTCATATCGTCGTCATCTTTCCACGTGTTCCCCGAGATGATTATGTAATTGTTCTCATCATATGTCTCGGAGCGATAGGCGTAATACGTGCCGTCAAGCCCGCCGCCCGGCAACGTCACGGTCACAGGCAACACTACGGCAATGGTTATGACCGCCGCCGCGGCAAGCGCAATACCCGCAGTCGCCAATTTATGAGTGCGAAACCAAAACGCACGCCTTGCCTTTTTATCGCGGTAATCTTCCCCCGCCTCGCACATTGATTTTTCAAAGTTATATTTATCCATTGAAACTTTGTGTGCCGTTAATACCGGTTTATATGCTTCATATCGGCGTATCTTCTCCAAATAGGCTTTTTGCTTTTCGATAAATTCTTTTCCATAAGCAGTCATACTCATACCGTCGGTATATTTGGTTGAACCGTAAAATGTCTCTCTGTAACTCTTAGCCGCCGAGAACAACAGACAGTAGACGAATATGCAATATATACTCAATGCAGCCAATATCGGATATACGACCGACGCCAACAGAGAAAAGCCTTTCATATCAGCCCAATATTGATGATAAAATGCGTTATTAATATTATAAAACCATATCAAACCCATAATTACACCTATTATCCAAAAGATAACACACCATGGGAAAGAAGATTTCAATTTAGCGTTTACGTTCAATATTTTCGCGTTCTTTATATGCGGAAATAATATCAGACTTGCGCAAGCCAGAATAAATAAAATTATAAGTAGTGCTTGTATCGAATTGGACACATTATCGTTATGGTTCAAATTAAACAGAAAAAATAAAAATACGCTTGTCACAAACAAAAACAACGATAGCAATATTGACAATCGTCTGAAACGCAGATAATTCTGTAATACTTTCTCATTATATGCGGGCGAACTTTTGCGCGAGGGCTTTTCAATGTTTTCGGGCGAGGCGGGTTCTTTGCCCGTATAGGGGATAGCGGGCAGCGGTTCTATCTTCTTTGTCGCAAGTTCGGGGAAATGGTTAAGAATGTAAAGTCTGTCGAACAGCTTTCCGCCCAGCGCGATTGCCGCAAACACTAGCGGAAAAACCATCAGAAGTATCGTTCCCGCACCCGCCGAAAGCAAGCCCGCGCCCTCGTCGGCTTCGCCCGTCTTGCCCATTATGACGGCGGAAATTATTACAAAAACAATGTATATAACATATGAATATATTTCCGCACTCTTCGATACGGCGCGCTTTGCACGGGCAAAGGCGTTTACGCGGACGGACGACCCGTCGCTTGCCGAAAGATATCTTACCAGCAGAAAGACAGCCGCACATACGACGGGCACGATCGAGAGCACGGCAAACACCATAGCCGCCACGCCGCAACCCTTTAAGGGCAGGTCGGTTATCTGCCCCGAATAAGCCGAATACATATTGCCGAAACTTTCGGACATAGAGCCGCCACCGAGCAACTCTCCCAGGCCGCCGTCGGTCATTACCGCGACGGGCGCGGCAAAGAACGCGAACGTAAGCGCCGAAAACAGCGCGAACAGCAGAGCGGGCAACCAATTCAAAATTTTATGCAGTTTGCCGAACGGCGCCTTTGCGTGTTCGCTGAATTCAGCCGCCTTTTTTGCGCCCGCCGCGCCCGCGGCGGGCGCGGCGGGCGCGGCGGGCGTTGCCTGCTCCTTTTTGCCGTAAAAGTCATAGCCGCAGGCAGGGCAAAACTTGACCCCGCCCGCGCACTCGTTACCGCATTTGGGGCATTTTTTGCTTTCCGAAAATTTTTCGCCGCACTCGGGACAGAAAGTTCCCTCGAATTCGGTTCCGCATTTGGGACACTTGTTCATAGATTTCCTCCGTAAAATTTTTTTGTGCGGCGTAAAAAATAAGGTGTGCTCCCGAGAGAGCACACCGCACGGTATCTCTTTCGGTTACCACACCACTCACAACTTATCAGCACGAAAAAATCGTCAATCAAAGTACACAGCAGGAGATACGCAATGCTATATTTATTGCTGTGTACATAATCGACATTTTTGATATAAAGTATACCAAAAATGAGGTATTTGTATTTGACTTTCGGGCGTTCGAACCCAAAAAAGAGCATAAAAATACCGTGCCGTTATATTAAGTTGTAAGTGTTGTGGTAACCTAAATATACCACGGCAAAAACAAATTGTCAAGGAATTAAAAGAAAATGGCGGCGGGCACTTTTCAAAGCGCCCGCCCCAAGCGTTCCGCTTAACCAAGTTTCTTAACGGCGTTTAGGCAATACGGCGTGTAAGCGGTTCAACGCGAGCAAGCGTTCCACTTGAGCGGCGTGCCGCCGCGGTCGTAATTCTTAACGGCGGGGAAGCAAGACGAGCGCATAGGCTGTTCAACGCAAGTAAGCGTTCCGCTTAATCAAGTTTCTTAACGGCGTTGAAGCAAAACGAGCGCATAGGCTGTTCAACATTAAGCGGCGTGGCGGGCTGTTTCCACAGCCCGCCACGCCGCAAATTTAAATAATACTGTCATTTCGACCGAAGCGTTAGCGAAGTGGAGAAATCTATTCCGCAGTATAATCGAGAAAATCCCCCTCCCTTGTATTCCCTCCCCCTGTTCTTTCTTCCATTCCCTCCCCTTCCGCTTCGGAGGGTCGAAGTGCGGACTTCTCAAAACAGCACAGTGCGCTATTTTGCCGCACGAGATGAGTTCGCGCAAATGCACGCGCGAACGGTGCCCGAGAACGGCGTTTTTCCTTGCGCCGTTCGAGAAAGGGCGAGGGTAGGGGTAGCGGGAGTGAGCAAAAACCAAAGAGCGAGCGTTTTTGTGTTCGCGTTTCAAAGTGCAAGCACAGACCACCTTGGGATTCTCTCGCTCAATCCCGCGCATGCGGCGCGTGTCATATCGCTCGAAATGACAGTGCCATAAGTCGCTCCGATAATATGCGCGCGGGCGTTGGAACGCCCGCGCGCAAAAATACCTTAATGTAATACGACATTATTTAGAAATACACCCCCTCAGTCTGTTACACAGACAGCTCCCCCTCACAAGTGAAGGGGAGCGAATGGGAAAAATTTATTTTTTTGAATGGGAGCGAATATTTTTTTCTTATTCCCTCCCCTTTTTCAAGGGGGAGGGGAGGGTAGGGGTTACCCTTGCCCGAACGATATTTAACGGTAGCTACGAGCGTTCGGTATGCGTTCCCCCCGCTTCCTCACGATCCGAAGCGTTCGGGGATCCCGCCTTTTTGGCGCACGCGGAACAAGCGGAGCATGTCGAGCACCCGCAGCAGTCGCAGCCGCCGCCGCTCTTTTTGCGCTTTATCCTTTTATACACAAGATACCCCGCAACGGCAACGACCGCAACGCACACGCACGCAATTACCGCAATATCCACGGCGGACATCTCACCCCTCCTTGTCGGCGACGTCACTCTTTTTGCGGCGGAACACCGAACATATATCGAATTTTCCCAAATTTCTAAGAACTATCAGCGTGACTACAACTCCTGCAACCGCAAGCCATATGAACAGCGTCCACCACCAACTGCCCACGGTGTAGATGACCGATCCCACCACGAACGAGGTGCACACCCAGAACAAGAGCGTCCATCTGAACTTGCCCTTGGGCAGTTCCGCCCTTGCCGTGGCGCACGCGGCAAAGCAGGGCACGGTGGTCATGTTAAAGGCTATAAAGGCTATGAGCGCGGGTATGGTTATTCCCGTATTCTCTATCATTATAACGGCTTCTTCCACGCCCTCGTCGGTGCCCTCGAAGCCCGCCACTATGCACGCGGCAAGCGTTGCGAAAGTTGCGATGACGTTCTCCTTTGCGATAAGCCCCGTTATGGCGGCTACGGCGAACACCCAGCCCCAATTTCCGAGCTGTGAACCGAAGCCGAGCGGCGTGAACAGCGGCTGTATGAACTTACCCACTCCCGCGAGTATACTGTCCTCCATTGTAAGTACTTCGCCGAACCTGTTTACGGCTTCGCCGTCAATGAACTTCCAATCGAACGTTATGCTCGAAAGCAGCCAAATTATTACGGTCGAAGCAAAGATTATGGTGAACGCCTTTTTGACGAAGTGCTTGGTCTTATCCCAAAGGTGGATCATCAGGTTCTTAAAGCGGGGAAGATGATAGGCGGGAAGTTCCATTATAAACGGCGGCGTTTCGCCCCTTAACGTCGTGTTCCTCATCAGCAGAACGGCGGTGATCGCCGTGCACACGCCGAGTATGTACATCGAAAAGGTGATGACGTCGGCGTTGCCTATGCCGAACACCGTGACTATTCCCCCCGCAATGGCGGTGAGTATGGGCAGTTTAGCCCCGCACGAAAAGAATGGTATTACCCTTATCGTCGCCGTCCGCTCCTTGTCGTCGGCGAGCGTGCGCGTGTTTATTATGGCGGGAAGGGAACAGCCGAAGCCCATTATCATGGGCATGAACGCCCTGCCCGAAAGCCCGAATCTTCTGAATATTCTGTCGAGCACGAATGCGATCCTCGCCATATACCCCGAGTCCTCGAGTATCGAGAAGAAGAGGAAAAGGCAGAGTATCTGCGGCAAAAAGCCCAGAACGGCGAATATACCGCTCAAAATGCCGTCGTTGACAAGTCCCGAAGCCCATGCCGCCGCGCCCGCGTTCTCCATCGCCGCCGCTATTTCATATAAAAGACAGCCCGTGGATATATCGAACGCGTTGAACAGCATTACCCCCGGCGAGAACACCGCGCCGTCGTAAAAGACCGATATCGTCCTTCCCGCCGCCGAAAGCGTTTCGCCGTCCGAAAGGGTGTAGCCCAGCTCCGCCACCGAGGGCAGGGGGTTGCCCGCCGCATTGCAGATCGCGCCTATGTACAGAAAGTCCTCCGAAAAGGTGAGGTGGAATATAAGGAACAGCACAACCGCGAATATGGGCAACGCCCACACCCTGTGGGTGAGCACTCTGTCTATCTTATCCGATTTTGTAAGGATCTCTCCCCCCGCCTTTATCTTTGCAGGGGCGAGATCGGACGATATATATTTATATCTTTGGTCTGCGACCTCGGCTTCCATGTCCTTGCCGCCCGCCGCTCTTTTCAAAACTTCCCGCGCGCCCTTGCGTTCAAGCTCTATCTCGTCGCTCTCGAGCAGTTTTACGGCGTGGAAGAGGGGCGAAGTTACCCCCTCGGAAATATAGAACTCCTTTGCGACGTCTATCGCGCCTTTGAAGTCGCCGCCGAGAACGGTCGTTCCCTTCCTCTCTGCGGGCAGTGCGATCGCCCTCTCCATGAGTTCCTTTATACCCGTACCTTTAAGGGCGGAGATCGCCACAACGGGCACGCCGAGCTTCTTTTCAAGTGCCTTTGCGTCCACCCTGTCGCCGATTTTTTCGACCTCGTCTATCATGTTCAGGGCGATTATGACGGGCACGTCGGTCTCGAGCAGCTGTGTGGTGAGGTATAAGTTCCTCTCGAGGTTGGTCGCGTCGACTATGTTGATGACGCCGTAGGGCTTTTCTTCGAGCAGATAGTTGCGCGAAATGACTTCTTCGGGGGTGTAGGGCGAAAGCGAGTAAATGCCGGGAAGGTCGGTTATGGAGACGTGCTCCGAACCGCCCTTATACACGCCCTCGCGCTTGTCGACGGTCACGCCCGGCCAGTTGCCGACGTGCGCCGTCGCGCCCGTAAGCGCGTTGAAAAGAGTTGTCTTTCCGCAGTTGGGGTTGCCCGCCAGTGCAAAATTCTTCATCTTACTTCCACCTCCACGCATGCCGCCTCCGACTTCCTCAAAGTCAGCTCGTAGCCCCTGATGGTTATCTCGATGGGGTCGCCGAGGGGTGCTTTTTTGCGCATCGTCAGCTCAGCCCCGGGCGTTACGCCCATGTCGAAGAGCCTGCGGCGTATTCTGCCCTCGCCATCTACGCGGGTTATCTTTCCGCTCTCTCCCACCGAAAAATCGTTCAATTTCTTGAGTGCCATAACTGCTTTTTTATATTCTCCTTTTTTTATATATGTCTTGTTATTTTTAAATATACTTTGATATTTTTCAACTTTTTTGCCCTTTTTAAGAACTGCCGTTCAGTCCTTTTGGAAACCTGCGATTTCCCTTTTTTATGGGCTTTGCTTTTGCCGTTTTTAAGAACCTTGCTTCTGCCTTTTTTGAACCGTTCTTTCTTGGGGAACGTCCGCTCGCTCCCCGCTCTTTATACGGGAAAAGCCGTGCGGAAGGATCGCAATACAAGCCGTTTACGGCTTCGGAAGCGTTCGCCGAGGTCGCGGGTCATTCGCCTTTGGAAGCTCAAATCTTAACCACGGTTTATATTGTGGGCGAAAATTAAAGCGGTTGCCGACCGTAAAGGGTGGGTATTCCGCCGAAATTTTTTGAAAAGAGGTCAGGCTACGAGGATCTTGCCCGCGAGCTGTCTGTCGAGGCAGAGCCTGCCCTCTTTTACTATGACTATGACGTTTCCGCCCGACGAGGAGATGAGGGTGATCTTGCCCCCCTCGCATATCCCCATTTCGTGCAGGTGTCTTTTGACTTTTTCTTCCGCCGCCACTTTGCGGACGCACAGCTCGCGCCCCGTCGGCGCAATTGAAATAGGCATTTTTTAACCTCTCTTGCCGCCAAAAAATTAATTAAGGTTTATTTTCAAATAAGATTATACCACATAATATTTTTTTGTCAACAAAAAATGTACCTGAGTTTAATTTTTTTCGAAAAAATTTTTTTGCGGAAGAATATGGGGGCGCGGGAACGCGGGGGATTTGGGTCGGCGAAACATGGGGCGACGGCGGGACAGCGACGGCGGGCGATTTGGGGCGTGCGTTCGCAAAGTATTGCGGTGCTCTTCCCAAAAAAACATAAACGGCGCAAAACGCGCCGTTCAGTTCTCCCCCTTGCCGTAAGAGGCTATCATCTCGCCGAGCACTTTGACCCGCGTAAGAAACTCCTCTCTGCGCCGTCTTTTGACAAAGCGCGTCACGAAAGCGAATTTTTTACAGCCCTTATACCTTATTTTAAGATATTTAAGCCCCGCTTCTTGCCCGAAGTGTTTGCTGTAAAACTTTGCGTCGCTCTCGTACACCGTCCTCAGCCGTTCCTCGCCGAGGCGTTTGGCAAACGATCCGCCCTCGAAGTGTTGCAGAACGGCGGACGGAACAGAGTACATCTTGTATTCGGTCTCTTTCAACATTCTGTATTCGAAGTCGGTCTCTTCGCTGTACATAAAAAACGACTCGTCCAGCCCGCCGATCCTTTCGATAACTTCCCTGCGTACGAACATATCCGCGCCGCACACCGAGCCGACGGTCATGGGCTTTTTGGTGTAATTATGATATATGGAAAGCCGTTTTTTGAATATTTTTCTGAACGCGAGAACAAACAGCTTATACTCTCTTTTTATGAGTTTAAGCGAGGGTAACGGTCGCACCTGCCCGTTGGCGGGTCTGCCCTCGCCGTCTGTAAGGTTCCCCCCGCATATGCCGCATTCGGGAGTTTTTTCCATAAAGTCGTACAACTTTTTTATGAAGTTATCTGTTAAAAGTATATCCGTGTTCAGCCATAGGATATACTTGCCCGTGCAATATCCAACGCCGAGGTTAAAGGCTTTCGACGTGCCGAGGTTGCTTTCGGCCCGTATGAACCGCACGGCGGGATTGCCCTCTTTTTCATAAGTCTTGCGCAACCTTTCGCCCGAGCCGTCGGGGCTGGCGTTGTCGATGAGAATTATCTCGTACTCAAGCCCGACGGTATACTTTTTTATACTGTCCAACGCGGCCACCGCGTAGTCGTACGTGTTGTAATTTATCATTATTATCGATACGTCCATAAGCTCACCTCGTGTCGAACGCCGCACCGCGTACGCCCGACAAAGCGTTATTTTTATTATATAGTATGAACACGGTTTTGAACCGCGGCGGGTGCTATAACTCCCACAAGCGGGTCAATTAAACCCCCGCGGGCGGGCACTATAACTCCCGCGTTCTCCGCCGCTCACCCCACAAGCCTCGATCACTTGCGCCAGAAGGCGTTTTCAAGGTGGTTTATGCCGTTCGGGGTCACCTCTATGACGTCGAGGCGGGCGGTGTAAAGCCCCTCGCGTACCTGCGGATAGTTCTCGGCGGCGCGGCAGTACGCCCGCTGTCTGCGCCCGTCCACCGCCTCCGACGGCGTGCCGTATTCGTCCGTCAGCCTCGTCTTGACCTCGACGAACGCCAGCACGTCCCCCTTTAAGGCGATTATGTCCACCTCGCAATAGGGCGTGCGGTAGTTGCGCGCGACTATTTTATAACCATGGCGTTTCAAAAACCTCGCCGCCCTGTCCTCGCCCGCCCTGCCGAGCCGCTTGTTGTGCATTCTGTCAAACATATTACCCCTCAATTTTACCACCCCGCCGCGCGTATGTCAACGCTCGGGCGCGTTTTGCCCGTCGATTTGCACATACTTGCCGTTGTTTCGCCCATACTTGCCCGTTGATTTATAATTAATTAACCATCTCCGCCCCTCTTTTCCGCCTCCGTTTTCCCCAAACTCAGCGATATTTTTCTTTGAACCCAAAGCCCCTCGATCCTTCCTCCCCGCCTTTTAGAAAAACGCCTTAAAGGGCTTGCAAAAAATTTCGGCTTTCGGGTTGACAACCTTTAAATATTGTGCTATAATTCCCCCCGCTCGAAGCTGTTATTATCTTACAACGATCGCGGTCGCAAGCATTACGATCGGCAGTTGCAAGCCTTACGATCGGCGGTTTTGAGCCTTACGACGGATACAAGGGGGAACATATGAATTTCAGCAAATCCAAATACTGCACGCTGTGGCAATGCCCCAAGATGTGCTGGTTGAAAAAGTACAGACCCGAGGAGGAATTTTTCGACCAATCGCTCCGATCGCGGCTGACGGCGGGCAACGAAGTAGGCGACCTTGCAATGGGGCTGTTCGGAAAGTTCACCGAGACCACCGTGACAAAGCCCGACGGCGGGCTTGATATTCCCGCGATGCTCTTGGCCACAAGGCGGCTTATTGACGGCGGCGAGGAAGTCATTTGCGAGGCGGCGTTCTCCTTTAAGGGGCTGTACTGCGCGGTGGATATACTCAAAAAAACAGACGGCGGGTACATAATTTACGAGGTCAAAAGCTCCACGCACGAGGAGTATATTTACAGCGTCGACGTGGCGTATCAGAAATACGTCCTTCAAAAATGCGGTCTTAATGTAGTCGGAACTTACCTCGTACACATCGACGGCTCTTACGTCCGCCAAGGCGAGCTTGACATTCAAAAACTCTTCAAAATCGTCGACATTTCTCCGACCGTCGACGACGAGTTGAAGTCGGTCGGGAGCAACCTGCAATACGCCGAAAAGCTGCTTTCTGCCAAATCCGAACCCGAGCTGGATATCGACGTGCGCTGTACGTCCCCTTACGACTGCGGTTTCTGGAACTACTGCACGAGGGATATCCCCCGCCCCTGCGTTTTCGATTTATACAGACTGCCCTTCGGCGACAAGATAGCCTCGTACAAAAAGGGCATGATAACCTTTGAGGACTTGCTGAAAAAGGGCGCAAAGCTCACCGAAATTCAGGCAAGGCAGATAGATTTTGCCCTTAACGACAGACCCGCCCACGTGGATAAAGAGGGCGTTAAGGACTTTCTCGCAGAGCTCAGCTATCCCCTTTACTTTCTCGACTTCGAGACCATGCAACCCGCAGTGCCGCCCTTCGACGGCTGCAGACCTTACTGTCAGATACCCTTTCAGTATTCATTACATTATATTGAACGCGAGGGCGGGGAACTTAAACACAAGGAGTTTTTGGGTACTTCGGGCGAGGATACCCGCAGGGCAATTGCCGAGAGCCTTTGCAGGGATATTCCCGAAAACGTATGCGTGCTTGCGTACAACAAGGCGTTCGAGTGCAGGCGGATAGAGGAGCTTGCCGCCCTCTTCCCCGATCTTGCGGAACATCTGCTCAAAATACGGTTCAACATAAAGGACCTGCTCGTGCCCTTTCAGCGGGGCTGTTACTACAACAGGGCTATGGGAAGTTCGTTTTCGATAAAGAGCGTGCTGCCCGCGCTCTTCCCCGACGACCCCGCGCTCGACTACCACAACCTCAGCGGCGTGCACAACGGCGGCGAGGCGATGGATATCTTCCCCAAAATCAAGGATATGCCGCCCGCCGAGGCGGAAGAAGCGCGGCGCAACCTCTTGAAATACTGCGAGCTTGACACCTTTGCCATGGTAAAGGTTTGGGAACGGCTGAAAGAGGTCGCGGGCGAGTGAGGAAATATTTAACAGGCGGCGCGTGCGCGTGAAATTAAACGGCGCGTAAAAGGGCGCGGACGGGAGTTTGCGGCGGACGGCGCGGGATATCAGCAAGCCGCGGGCGCGTGAATAGCGATTTAATAAACGGCGGGTTTAACTCAAAGGCGGGCGCACGGGATCGGATGGGGCGGGTGAACCGCAAAAGACCGACCGCAAGCTGCGGGCGCGGGGAGTTAACGGCAGGCGCGCTTGAAAGGCGCGATAAAGGCGGCGGAACGCCGGGGCGTTCCGCCGCCCGCTTTTATAAAAGAGATCGCGAACGAACCGGGGGCTTTCGGGGAAATTAACTTTTTGCAAAAGACCGTAAAATTGCTTGTAATTTGGGATAAAGCGTGCTATAATACAATGCGACAAAGAAATATTGGGGCGTCGCCAAGCGGTAAGGCAACGGACTCTGACTCCGTCATTCGGGTGTTCGAATCACTTCGCCCCAGCCAAAAAGAACCGATAAGCACACTGCTTATCGGTTTTCTTTTTTGTAAAAAATTATTTTATCTATAAATATTCCTCTTAATTCAGCCTTTTGGACTTCGGTTACGGCAATTAAAATTTGTCCCGCAAAAATTCTTCTGTATTAAAATTATTTAATAAATATAAAAAGGCATTATTTTCTCAAACCCTCAGGCTTTATTCCCGCAAAGCCTTTCGGAACTTATTTGCGCGCTCGCTTTCCAAAACAATGAGCATAGAGCGCGCCCTGCTCATTGCAACATACATAAGGTCGGGTCTGTTATAGGTCATAATGTCGCAGAGAATGATAACGGCGTTCTCAAGCCCCTTGAAACCCTGTATAGTCGAATATGTAATATTTTCGCTTTCCCCGCCCGCGGGGTCGATCCTGTAATTTTTGATTTTATCCACAACGCACTTTTCGCGTTTGAAGGCGGACAAAATGGTTATTTCTCCCGGCTTAATTCCCGCCGCGAGCAGTTTTTTTATCTCCCCGGTAAGAAGTTCCGCCTCCTCGTCGGGATCGCCGAATTGTATGTACCTGACCTCGGGGGCGTTTTTATCTTTCGAGAGCGTCTCCGCGCTTACCCCCGCGATCCTGTTCATCTCTTGCTGAATGTTGACGGTGTTTCGGCAATTGAGCGTCAGGCGGAACGTCGCAAACCCCGCCTCCTCTTCGAGCATTTCGGTAACGCGGCTGTCGGTAAGCCCTCTGTTATAAATAGTCTGGTAGTCGAAATCCCCGAAGAAATACCATTCCCCCTTTTTAAGTCCGCCCTTCAGAAGGGAATCTATAACGAGCAGATACTCGGGCGTCATCAGATCCTGCGCCTCGTCAAGTATTATCTTGTCGAACCCGACTCCCTCGAGAGCGATCGCTTCAAGGGCGTATTCGGGCAATTTTTTTCTGTAAAATTCGGCGGCGTCGGTTATATTCGAAAAGTCGAAAAGGGCGTGTTTTTTGACAAGCTGTTCGCAATAATCGGTCAAAGAGCCCACATATGCGGGCTGCAGATCGGCGTTTTTAAAATGACGGCGAAGCTCTTTTTCAAGCAAAAGATTATAACAAAAAAAGCCGAGCTTCTTCCCCGCCGCAACGCTCTCCTTTGCGTTTTTGACGGCGAGGACGGTCTTCCCCGTGCCCGCGCCGCCGCTGATAAGGCAGCGTTTGTTGCCCGCAAGACCGTCTATGCAACGGTACTGCTCTTCCGTGAGCGTGATGAGGTTGTTCTCGGCGTATTCCAGTTTTGCGGAAAGAGGCAGAGCCTTGTCGAAGTCTCTGCGCAACACGTTGACGATATCGCCTATATCGGCTTCGGACGGATAGACCACAAACACTTTCTTTTGCAAAAACTTGTTTTTGTTGTAATCGGAAAGCCGTTTTATGTATTTGCCTACGAACCGCCCGTCCCGCTTGTCGAAAATCTCCTCCTGCGCGATATCGATATCCGAATTTTCGTAGACTATGTCGGGGAACATTACGCCGTAGCCGCACAGGGCGTTCTGGACGGACTTCGAGCCCGACCTGTTTTTGAGTTCCTCTTTTACGCTGAACATACCCTCGCTTGCCTGCTCGAAGGGTCCGCGCGCCTTTTCGTGTTCGACCCCGTACTTGTCGGTATACACCCAAATCCCGTCGCGGCGGGCTATTCCGCCGCCCTTCACCTCAAGGGCGAACACGCCGAGCTCCGAGGCGCACACCAGAAAATCTATTTCGCCGAACACGACCGTCTGATGATTTTCTATTCCGAGGGAATGAAAGACCACCCAATCACTGGTGACGGGATCGGTTTTGAACCACTCGTAAATTTTTCTCTCGGCGGGGCTTTTCACGCTTGGCGATATCGCCGCCGGTATCATCTTTGCCATACTGTTCTCCGCTTTGGGGAATGTTATCCTCGGTTATTAAAGTTGCAACTCATCTTCGCGATCGTTTTTCTTATCTCATCTTTAAGCCATTCGGGCGACAATACCCGGCAGTGTTCGCCGAAGCCGAGGACGAAAACTTTTATATTCTCTTTGTTCTGCATGCTCACCGTCAGTACCGCGCCGCCCTGCGCTTTTTCCACCGTCTGATCCCTGCCGTATATCCGCTCTTCAACGAGCGTGGCGTAATTGCCCGTAAGCAGCAGCTTTATCTCATGCCATTCGCCGTTGTTCTTCATTCCGAAGTCGTCGAGGTAGTCGCTTTCGTTAAAGGAGAGCAGTTTGCGGAAGGTATCGTTCGTGCGCGCAAAGGCGGTTATTCTGTTGAGTTTGAAGTAGCGGATCTCTCCCGAAAGCTCGTCGAACGCAAGAACGAACCACGCGTTGTTGTACATGAACAGTTTATACGGTTCGATCCTTCTCTCCTTCTCTTCGCCGCCCGACGATCTGTATCCGATCGAAATCACCTTGCCCCTGCCCCTTTCGCTCTTGGGGATACAGTCCCTTATCGCGTCGTATCGGCTTTTGAGTTCTTCGAGGGGCATTGCGAGGGGAAAGCGGTCAAAAAGCGCGGGGTCGCTCTCCGCCCCGTGCTTTAAGGAAGAATAGATCTTTGACATGGCGGAACGGAAATTATCCCTGTGCATAAAGTCGTTCCGCGAAAGGACGTAACCGCTCCCCTCCGTGAGGGCGTCCTTTTCGTCCTCGCTCAGTTTTATCGAGGGAATTACCGACGTTCTGTCGAGTTTGTAGCCGCCGTATTTGCCGGGCGCGCTGATTATTATGTAGCCCGCTTCCTCAAGCTCGTTGCGGTATTCGATGACGTTGCGGGGATTGGTCTCGAGCATGGAAGCCAGCTCGGATATTTTATATATCCTGCCCGAATTTAAGATCTGCAACATTTTAATACATAAAGCCGTTTTGCCCATATTTTCTCCCCCGCGAAATCCCCCTTTACTTAATTGGTACATTATTTCATAAACGCCGCATATTTGCAAGCGGTTGCCCCAAATATCCGACGTCGTCCGATCTTGTTATAAAACCCGAATGAATTATAAAACCCAAATGAGCACCTGCGTTACGAGCATAACGGCTATCACCGCCCCGTCGACGATCCCGAAAATTCCCGTCCCCGTGCTCAGTTCGTAAAAGCCCTCCGTAAGCCCGATGACGCTCGCCGCAAAGAGGTAGCCGCTCAGCCAGCAGAAAATTATGTAATAAAGTTCCCCGAACACGAACGCAAGCACGAAGTTGGCGACGGCAACGACGGCTATCACTGCCAATCGGGCGAGGATATAGCACACGTTGGATATTATCAGACTGACTTTGTCTAAGATCCACCCGCCGAAAAGCGCGATCAAAAAACCTGCTCCGCACACGAGCAGGCCGCCCACAGAGCCTATGATATGTTGCCATTGAGCCCACTGTATCCTGCTTGCAAAGACGGCGAGACATATAACGCCCGCTATAAGGATCGCAACGCCGAGCGCAACGCCTGCCCACGGCAGTATATCCCGAAAACCCAACCCGTATACGCGGTAAGGCGGGTACTGCGCAACGCCCTGCGGGGAAGCCGTTTGCGGGGAAGCCGTTTGCGGCGCAGACGGCTGTGTTCCCGAGCCGCCGTTTATATTCACGCCGTTCGTAACCGAGCCGCCGCTTATATTCACGCCGTTCGTAACCGAGCCGCCGTTTATGTTCACGCTGTTTGTAACCGAGCCGCCGCTTATATTCACGTTGCCGTTTATATTCACGCCGTTCGTAACCGAGCCGCCGTTCATGATAAACTGCACAAGCTCCGTCTTGCTCATGGTCGTGCACTCCGTATGAAAGTGCACCTTGCAATAAACTCTCAGACGGCTGACGTTCAGCTTCATCAATCTGCTTTGAACGGTCGAAGGATCGCCCGCCTCCGTTCGGGATCTGCCGAAAAAGCCGCCGCCGAACCCGCGCCCTAAGTCGCGTTCGAACCCACCGTCAAAACCATTGTCAAACCCACCGTCAAAACCATTGTCGAACCCGCGCCCTAAGCCGCGTTCGAAGCCGCGTTCGCCCCCACGGGTCTCGGGGGGCATCTGCAGGGCGCGACCGTTTATAAGAACGGCGGACAGCATGTTCAGGATCTCGTCGAATTCCCCCTTATCGCACAAATCGCGCACAGACGGAAATTCTTTTCCGACGCGCGCGACCTCGGCAATATCCTTTTTATAAAGCCGTTTTACAAGGGAGAGCCGCTTGTCTATATCAAACAGCAACAGCAACTTTTTGCGTTCGCGATAATCCGCGCCCACAAAGTCGGCAAGCCGCGAATACAGGCAAAACGGACGGCAGACGTAAGCCGTATCGTCCTCGCCCATTATAATTATCAGTGCGTCAGCTATCTTCATCTGCGGTTTCACACCCCGTTGCGCTCTCTTCCCGATCGTCCTCTCCGAAGATCACCATTCCCAAAGACACGTCGTCGCCCGTGCCCTTTTCCGCGCCGAGACTTTCCATAAAGTTTTCCACCGAAAGATAATCGCCCTTTTTAAGATACCCGACTATGGGAGTTACGAACGACTTGTTGAAGTTGTCCATGCTCTGATAGGGGTTTATTGTGCCGTCGGTGCATATTACCGCCCCGTCTAAACCTTCAAGGTCGAAGATCTCCGCTTTGAGATGACGGTAGGCGTCCTCCTGACACATGGAGTAGGTGAAGTTAGCCACGGGTTCGTCGTCGCTTTCGGGAAAGACGGGTTCTATTTGCCCGTTCTTTATGATGAACATTCCGCCATCCCCCAGCGACGCGCAGTACAGCCTGCCGCGATACGCCATAACGCCCTGAAGCGTAGTGCCGTAAGCGACCGCGGGCGAGAGTTTGAGTCTGAACAGCTCGTCCTCCGAAAGCGCGCCCGTCTCTTCGTCCGAAAAGGCGTTTTGAGAAATATCCTCTTCGACCAAAGCGTTCCATTCGCACAGTATATCGAGTTTGAGCTTGCCGACGATATCCTCTTTATGCAGCTTTCCGACTACGCGGTCGTCGAATTTGCCGAACGCCTTTAATATGGCGTTTGCGGCGAACTTGCTGCCGAGGTGACTGCGTAAGTAAATTTTCCCCCCGTGCCCGTCGCAGGCGGTTACGATCGTCCTCTCGACGTCGTGGTAGGAAGAGGAAAAGTCCTGACATACCCTTGCTTCGCGGATATGCGAATAGCCCCTCGACGTCTTATTATAAAACCTTATCATATTAAACTCCCAATCGTCAGCTTCGCAAAACGCCTGCCGTACTTCACGGGCGATCGACGATGATAACGACGCTAAACCTCTGCCCTGCGATACCGCCGACCATTCGGCTTTTTTACCATTCCACGTCGTCTATGTCTTCGAGCTTGGTCGCGATCGCCGACTGCGCCATGCTGTTGTTCGTCGCGGCGTTGCCGCCCACGCCCATGCTGGCGGAGCTGGACTTTACCTTAGAAGCCGTAACGGCAATGACGTTTATTACCTTGCGGAGAGCTTCGGCGGTGTATACTTTGAGCACCGTCTCGGGATTGCCCGTAAACTTTCTTAAAACGTCCATAGCCTCTTCGCTGTCTATCTCTATCGCCAGAGCGTATCTGAGCGCGACCTTGAACCAGCCCTTCTTTTTCAACGCGTTAAGGTGCTCTTCCCAATCGTTGCTTGTGGGAAGCCCGTCCGTCATCAGAATTATTATGGGAGCGACCCCGCCGATATCGGGCATCTGCCCGCCGTTGCTCTTTTTGGAGAGCCACTTCGCCAGCTCGTCGTACGCGTCCGAAAGGTTGGTGCTGCCCTCCGCGCCGAGGTCTTTCCACTTGAAGTCCTCAACGCTCTGCGGTTCGGAATAGATCCACCCGGCTCTGTCGCTGAATTTGAGCGCGGAGATCTTGATGACGGCGTCCGAGGTATCTTCCTGTATCTCGGGCATAATGCTCATCACGTCCCTTATGGCGTTGTTTACCGCGCCCAGCTTTTCGCCTGCCATCGAGCCTGAGTTGTCTATGACGAACATCAGATTAAGCTCCTGTCTTGCTATGCCTTCTCCCAACATTCTGTCTTGCATCATTTTATTTCTCCTATAAGATTTTCGTTGAATTTTATTTTGAGATCCCTGACAATGGGGATCACGCCGTTTCCCTGTATGGTTTTTACCGTGCCGCTCGAGTCTTTTATAACTACGGGTTGCGTCAGATCGAGTTTTATGCCCCACAGCGACGGGTTGTTTTTATTGGCTATGACCGTCGCGATCGGCTTGTTGTATTCGGCGGAAAACTTGTCGAGGTGCGCCGCCGTTATCTTCTTCCCCAAATCGAGCACTATTCTGTGCTTGCCGAGTTCGAGAACGCATATCGCTTTTTTGGGCTTGCCGCAGTTGGGGCACTTGTCCACGGGAGCTTTTTCCCAGAAGCCGTATTTGAACTCGTAGCCGCAATGAGGGCAACTTATGAGTTCGTCGCGGTAGCGCATAAAAAGGCGCAACCATTCTATTTCGGTCGTTCTGCCGTTTTCACGGTCGGAAAGCCCGTCCACAAACGTGCGGTGGAACGCCTCTTTTATGTAAAGGGGTATGTACGCCCAACGATTTATAACGGCGGTGTGATAGCCGCGGATGGGTCTGTTGGACTTGTCCGTCTTGTGATAGACGAACAGAGGTTTCGAGCCGTACAGCTCGTATTCGGCTTTTTCGTCTATAATGTCGTAGTTCTTCAACCGCTCTCCCTCGTAGGGGTTGCCGAGGCAGATCACCATAAACAAAATCACGCCCAGCGAAAATCTGTCTGAATGAATGTCGGGCATCATCTCGTTTCTGACGATTTCGGGCGCCATATAGCGCATTTTGCCCAATATCCCGAGGTTCTTCTTATCTGCGGTCACGTTGTCGTTGTCGCATATGAGGAGCGCGCCCGTATCGGTATCGAGGAAGAAACTTCCGTCGTTCAGATCCTGATATGAAAAGCCCATTTCGTGGAGCTTTTTGAACGCCGTGCATAAGTTTATGCACCACGTAAGCAACACCTCGCGCGAGGCAAAGGTGTTTTTGCCCGTAAGGTAGGAGACAAAGGATACAAAGTTCTTCGGACGGACGTCCATAAGATAGCCCGTGCGCCCGTTCCCGAGGTCGACTAACTTCTTGGGCCATAAAAAATGTTCGGAGGGGCTTCCCTTGTCGATATTGTTTTTGAGGTTGTAGCGGAAGTCCGCGCTCACCTCGTTTTTATACGCTTTAAGGGCGTATTTTGCGCCGTCGTAGTTGACGAGGTACACCTCGCCCTGACCCCCCTCGCCGAGCGGTTCTTTTACTATTACCTTCTTACCGTCCAGATCGATTTCGTCATTCTTGTTGAAAAGCATATATTCTCCTGCGACTATTGATCAAAGTTCTTCTCTTATCAAAAAACCAATTCTCTTTTTTAACTTTATTGCAAAATTTTACATCGGGCTGTCGTGCCGTTTTTGTAATAAACGTCAAATAAAAAACGACGCAACGATCATAATGACCCCGGCTGCCAACGCAATCGCCGCGATCATTATGTATTTAACGCTGTAAAAACCACGCAGGTTGGGCGGCGTCGTATACCTTGCTATAATTACGCCCGCGATTGCCGCTACAATAGCCACTATGCCCGCCACCAGCAATAAAATACTCATTAAAGTCTCCTTTTTATTTTAATTATTTTAAACGTTCGCATAGACGGCAGACAAGCCGAATGAGGCTGTTCACATCTCGATCATAGCTCTGTATCGTTCGTTGAATATCCTGCCCCGCTTTGTATCTGCGTCTTTAAATTCCTCTGTGTAACTTATCTTTCCCGCGATCCTTAACATATTTAATTTAATCACATTTGTTACATTATAAGTGTTACGATTAAAAACAATATCGGAAATTCGAATTTTTTTCGTTTAATATTTTTTTGTTTTGCACGCTTTTTTTTGCGTGCAAAACAATGCCCCGCGGGGCATTGAAACACAAACTGCTTTGTTAAATTTTAACACTTCGGGTCACATATTGTCAATACGTTTTCAACATTTCCCGCAATTTTTTCAATTTTTTTAAATATTTTTCCTTATAAAACCCTCCCGCCCCCGAGCGGGGTGTATATCTTATACGTCTGCTTATACGTCTACCGAAGTAAAACCGAATTTGGTGACGTCGAAAAGCCCCGTGTCCAACAATTTCAGTTTGGGGATCACGGCAAGCGATAAAAACGCGAGCGACATGAACGCCTCGAAGCTCCTCTTCACACCCATCGAATAGGCAAGCTCCGAAAGTCTGCGGCTGTCGCGTTCGAAGCCGTCGGCGTCGCGCGAGGACATAAGCCCGCCTATATCGAGCGTAAGCGAAGTGATTTTCCCCGTTTTCGAGTTCACGACTACCATTCCGCCTCCGATTTCCTTTAAGCGGTTCGCCGCGCGCGCCATGCTCGCGTTGTCGTCGCCCATCAGAATTATGTTGTGCGAATCGTGCGCGACCGTTATGCCCAGCGCGCCGCCCTTAAAGCCGTAGCCCTTGAAAAGCCCTTTGCCTATATTGCCCGTAAGGCGGTGTCTTTCGACGACGGCAAGTTTCAAAACGTCCGTGCCATCAAGCAGCACGTCGCCGTCCTTCGAGCTGAGCTTTACCGTTTGGGAACCGGTCACGACCCCGCCCGGTTCAATGGTCATACACCGCGCCATATCCCCCGACAAAGCCAGTTTGAAGTCATCGGGAACGATGGGTCTTTTGAGCTTGACGGTGTTGAGAACCGACGCGGGGAGATAGCGTTTCGAGGTGTCGAACAGCGGTTTTCCGTCGCGGGCGACGAGCTTGCCGCTCTTGAAAACAAGGCGGGCGTTGAAGTTCTTTAAGTCGTCCACGGCGACGAGGTCGGCAAGGTAAAAGGGTGCGATCCCTCCGCGGAATTTCAAGCCGTAACACTCTGCCGCGTTCAGCGTGGCGCACGTGACGGCGCGCACGGGGTCGATATTCTGCTCGCTTACGAGCCGCCTCAGCGCGTCGTCGATGTGACCCTTGTTTTTGAGGTCGTCGGCGTGCCTGTCGTCGGTGCAAAGAAGGAACCTGCGGAAGTTATTATCTGTCATGAACTTCGCGTTGCCGAGGTTTTGGGTGGACGATCCGTGGCGTATATGCACGTACATGCCCTTAGAGAGCTTTTCCTCTATCTCTTCCCCCGTCACGCACTCGTGGTCGGTGGAGACGCCTCCGCAGAGGTAGGCGTTCAGCTCCTTACCCGACAGTGCGGGGGCGTGCCCGTCGATTATTTTGCCTGCGGAATGTGCCGCTTCCAACTTCTTTATCACGTCGGGGTCGGACGCTATAACGCCGGGGTAGTTCATAAACTCGCCCAAGCCGAATACGCAGGGGTCGTTTATATGTTTTTGAATATCGTCGCCCGATAAAGTTGCTCCGCTCGTCTCGAACGGGGTCGCGGGCACGCAGGAAGGGAGCTGAATTTTGACATCCAGCGGCACGTTTTTCGACGCCTTTTCGATATATTCGCAGCCCGCCATGCCGCACACGTTGGTTATTTCGTGCGGGTCGGCGATTATCGCGGTGGTGCCGCGGGGGACTATGAGCGAGGCGAACTCCTCGGGGGAGAGCTGGGAGCTTTCGATGTGGACGTGACCGTCGATGTAGCCCGGCAATACGACAAGGCGCGAGCAGTCGTATTCTTCTTTGCCCGAATAACTGCCCACGCCCGCTATTTTATCGCCGACGAGGGCGATATCGCCTTTTCTGAGAACGCCGCAGAAGACGTCGGCGTACGTTGCGTTTTTGAGTACGACGTCCGCCTTTACGTCGCCGCGTGCGGCGCGTATAAACTTTTCAAGCATATTCCACCTCTTTTTGAATTTCCGTCGCGTTTGCGTCGGTTTTTTTGTTTACAGCCGTTCAGGTTGTTTTTTGTTTGCCGCGCGTTGGGGGTTGAATTTTGATCAGTTCGTGACCGAATCGATCATATATAACCATATTGATTATAGCGTATTTGCGCAAAAAAGTAAAGCGGCGGGGCGGGCTGTTATCTCAGCCCGCCCCGCCGTCTCGCATTGAACAGCTTATATGCCGTCCTGTTTCACCGCCGTTAAGAATCTTGGTCAAGCGGAACGCTTGCTCGCGTTGAACAGCCTGTACGCTCTTCCCACTTCCCCGCCGTTAAGAATCTTGGTCAAGCGGAACGCTTGCTCGCGTTGAACAGCCTGTACGCTCTTCCCACTTCCCCGCCGTTAAGAATCTTGGTCAAGCGGAACGCTTGCTCGCGTTGAATAGCCTAAACGCTCGTCTGTCTCAACGCCGTTAAGAATCTTGGTCAAGCGGAACGCTTGCGGAACGTTTGCGGCAGGTAAAATTTTATGTCAAAATGAAGTAGGCGAGGAAGAACGCGCCGATGACCCATGTGGCTATGGATACCTCCTTGACCTTGCCCGTGAACAGCTTGACGATGACATACGCCAGAATACCGATGCCGATGCCGTCGGGAATGGAATAGCCCAAAACCATTATGATAATGGTCACAAACCCTACGAACGCTTCGGCGGGGTCGGTCCAGTCTATATCCGTGACCGAAGTCATCATCAGAACGCCCACCCACATGAGCGCGGCAGCCGTTGCGCCCGAGGGAATTAGCTGGGCGACGGGACTTAAAAACATCGCCAAAAGGAACATAAGTCCCGTGACGACCGAGGCAAATCCCGTTCTTCCCCCCGCCGCCACGCCCGAGGAAGATTCCACGAATGTGGTAACGGTCGAAGTACCCGCGATAGCACCCGTGCAGGTCGCGATCGCGTCGCAGAGCATCATTTTGTTCATATTGAGGGGAACGCCGTCCTTGTCGAGAAGGTCGCCCTTGGCGCACGCGCCGTAGAGCGTGCCTATCGTATTGAACATATCTATTATGCAGAACGAAAGGGCGGTCGTGAACAGCAAGAGTATAAGCGTTCCCGCATTGTTGCCGGGGGTATTCAAATACGCGGAAAAATCAAAGCCTTCCGTGAACACCTTGCCGACCGCCTGCGTTCCCCAATCGCCGAACGCCGTGAAGGGATCGGAGAAACTTATTCCGCCGAATATCGCCCTGCAGCCCTCGTTGCCCGCCGCAACGCCTATGCCCGCCATTACGTAATAGAGGACGGTCGAACCGAGTATTCCCCATAAAATAGAGCCTTTTACGTTCTTTTTGGACATAACGGCGATAGCCAGAACTCCGAGCATTGCAACGACGGGAGCTATTATGCCGCTGTACGAAAAGTCGTTCGCAAGCACGTTAAACGACCTAAACGCAACCAAAGTGGAATCGTCTTTAACTATAAGCCCCGCGTTCTGCAAGCCGATAAAGGCGATGAACAGACCTATGCCGACGGGGATCGCGTTGCGGACCGCCGCGGGAATTGCGCCGAATATCTTTTGGCGAAGCCCCGTCACCGTTAAAATGACGAATATGACGCCGTCCAAAAGGGTGAACACCATGCAGTTTGCGAATGTTAAACCCGAACCGTTCAACAACAGGGTGTAAACGATAAACGCGTTGACCCCCATTCCCGACGCCTGCGCAAGCGGCATTTTTGCAAGGAACGCCATAAGCAGAGTGCCCGCGACCGCGCCTATTGCCGTTGCGATATACGCCGCGCCGTAGGAAAGCCCGACCCACGTTTCGGAGAACATTCCCGCGTTGACCATGAGAATGTAGACCATCGCCATAAAGGTGGTGAGACCTGCGATAACTTCCTTTTTGTAGTCTGAGCCGCTCTTGGTTATTGTGAAGAAGTTATCGACCTTTCCGAAAAACCCCTTGTACGGGCTTTGCCGTTCACCCGCCGCCGAGCCGCCCTCGTCGGGTCGCGGCTCTTGGGGAGCTTTTGTTTCGTCGCTCATCTGAAGTACCTCCGATAATTTTTTTCTTAAAGTGTTTTTTGTCGTTTGTAAAACGACAAAGCCCCTAGGGGCTTTCGCTTTTCATTCACATTTTAGCATAACTAAAACAATTCGGCAACCGTTTGAAAACAAATTGCCGTGATTTTGAACTATATTTGAGGTGTTGTGAACGCTTGCGGAAGCGGGCGCGCGAATAATACCTTAATGTGCGCCGATAATATTTATAATACACCCCCTCAGTCTGCTGTCGCAGACAGCTCCCCCTCGCGGCAGACGAAGGGGAGCGAATATTTTTTCCCTATTCCCTCCCCCTTGGTAAGGGGGAGGAATTGAAGGTGGGGGTTGCCTGTACGAAGTGAGAAACTTCGGAGATGCGAGCAAGACAAGGCGAACGAGCGACGACCGCAGGGAGCGTACAATGAAGTACGTGACCAAGGCGGAGCGATGTTCAACACAGTATTGCGACGTATATACGAAGTTTAACGGGAGCGGGAGCAAAGCGCGCGGGCGTTGAAACAACGCCCGCGCGCAAAATAACTGCGGTTCTTATACTTATAAATTATTTAAAAGACACGATAGACTATGTGTCTATACGTATCATATCCACAAGATTTTTATTTCGATACACCAGATCGGGGCGTTGGGTAAACCCCATCTTTTCCCAAAAAGCGTTGCCGATTTTGTTGCGGGCAAAGACGACCAGATTAACTTTGTTTATACCCTGCGCTTTTAAGGCTTTAAGGGCTGTTTCGACCATATTTTTGCCGATACCTTGCCTTTGAAAGCTCGGCGACACAGCCGTGTGACCGATATGCCCGCGGCGACCGTCATGTCCCGTTAATATCGCGCCTATTATCGAACCCTCTTCCTCTGCAACAAAACAGGTTTTCGGGTTCCGCGCGAGATACCTTTCCACACCTTCCCGCGAATCATCCAAATCATTCAACCCCATACCGGGGCAACTCAGCCACAGCGCGTAAACGCTTTCGTAGTCATCGGGCTGCATATTGCGTATCTGCATATTGAACTCCTTAAAATTTACCGCTCTTTTTAATTATAAACATTATACGATAACCGCCGTAAAAAATCAATACGACCCTGTACTTTTTCGGTGAGCGGCAACGGCGGTTTTTTTGTGGGGAACGCTTGCGGCGGGGCGTGCGATTTTAATCGCGCGCCCCGCCGCCATCATTATTCCCCCCATATCGGTTCTACCCTATTATACACGCAAACGTGTTCGCCCCCGCCGCAAAACTCAGCCCTGCTTACAGGCGAGTTCGGATATGTATTCGAGCGAGGTTTTCAGCTCGGACAAGTCGGAATAGTCGTCGCTGTACGTCTCGATAATAAGCTCGCCGTCGAAGCCCGCGCCCGCCAGCCTTTTGAAAAGCTCCGAAAAGTCGGTCACACCCTTGCCCGGCAGACACAGTCTGCCCTCCGCGGTGACGTCCGAAAGATGCACGTGCGAAATACAGCCGCGCATATCCTCGATGTACATCTGCGCGGGATAGCCCGAACGGCGCGCCTGCTTCAGATCGAGCACGCCCCTCAGCGAGGGACACCTCTCCTTTAATTCCGCAAACACGCCCGGGCGGTTATAGAGGCACCAGCACACGTTTTCGAGGCACAGCTCCACGCCGTAGCGCGCGCAAAACTCAATCGCGCCGTTCAGATATTCCGCGGTTGAACCCAAATCTTTACGACCTGCGCCGTGCGCCGCATGCCCGAAAAGCCCGTGAAAGGTATACTTTTTCGCCTCTAATATGTTCGCCGAACGCATTATCTGGTCGAGCCAATAAAAGGCGTCCCCGCGCACCCTGCGCGACGATGAAAAGAGCTGCGGTTCGAAATTGGACGAAAGCGCGTGCACCGACGTCACTTCCATGTCCCCGAAAGGTCGCTCCGACGGCTGCAAAATATGCAGTTCGCCCGCCCTTCTTTCCCCGCCGTCTGCGGCGTTTTCCGAAAAGCCCTCGCCCACGGTGGAGCGATCGCCCCCCGTGCGTTCGGCGAAAGTCTGCACGACCTTGCGCGCGAACTCGGGGCGATATTCGTAAAACGAGCCGAGGAACACCTCGGCGCACTGCGCGCCCAGCCCGCCGATGGCGGCTATCGCCTCTTCGCACTCCTGCCTCAAAAAGAACGAGGCGGTTGAAATTCCCGTTTTCATACTCACATTATAGCACGTCGGTCGGCGCATATCAAGCGTTTGAGCGCAACCTCTATCTCCCGCGGGGGCAAATCGCCCAACGGCGACAATATGTCGGGCTGAACGGGCTGTTCAATTGATTGAACTGCGGACTGTGCGCAGGGTTTTTCTGTTGGCTGAACCGAGGGCTGTGCGGAACGCTCCTCACAAGCCGTGCACGGTCCGCACGGTTCGCAGGGCTGACATGGTTGACAACTCCGTTCGCAGTGCAACGGGCGTTCGCCGTGCGGCGGGCGGGGTTGGGGCGGTTGCGCGCCGCCGTTAAGCCCGTGCGAAAGCTCGTTTAAGAGCGCGCACAAGAGGTACGCCGCGGGCGAGTTTGCCTGCGGGGAGCGGCGCACGTCGCGCAAGATGCAGTTAAAAATCTCGGTCAAAGGATCGTCGCACTCCAAAAGCGCGATAAGGTTTCCGAGGTCGTCCATAGGCTT
Source organism: uncultured Clostridia bacterium (assembly GCA_947629515.1). Lineage (GTDB taxonomy): Bacteria > Bacillota > Clostridia > Christensenellales > Borkfalkiaceae > Coproplasma. Next base: position 5,650 of record CANRDY010000005.1, on the reverse strand, counting down.
AAAAATTCAAAAATATCAATATATATTGCAATTTTGAGTTGCGGCGGGTCGTTTTATAAGGTTAAATTTCCTTTAAGCGGTTGATGACCTGCCGCAGTTTTTTGCGCTTGATGCCGTCCAAAAACGGCGAAAGCGAAGAGTAAAAATTATCGAGGTCGGCGTTGGTGAGCGTGCCCGCGCGCTTGCCGCGCTCGGCTTCGGCTATAACGGTCGAAAGAATTTCAGACGCGCTCTTGCCGTTCATCGCCGCCGAAAACAGCTTTACAAGCTCGACGGTATCGTTCAGGCGGGCGTCCCCGACCCCGCCAACCGCACTGCTTGCGCTACCCGAATTGCCGTTGAAGCCGCCCGCGCGGGCGGCGTTCTGCGCCTTATCGCGCCCGTCGTCGGGACGCCTGTAACTTTTGAAATCCTGCATAGTTCTCCTTGAACGCTTTATAACAGAATATGCGAAAATTGCGATATATGTTGATTTATCGGCGGAAATATGCTATAATTTTTTTATGGAACGAAAGAAAAAAATTCTGGAAGAGCTGGCGCGGCTGTACCCGAACGCCGCTCCCGCGCTCAGATTCAACAGCCCATACGAGTTGCTCGTCGCCGTTATTTTGTCGGCGCAATGCACCGACGAGCGCGTGAACAAGGTGACCGCCGAACTCTTCAAAAAACACAATACGCCTGACACTATGCTTGAACTAACGCAGGAAGAGCTTGAAAAATATATCTTTTCGTGCGGGTTTTACAGACACAAAGCGGCGCACATTCTGTCCGCCTCGCGCGATATAGTCGAGAAGTTCGGGGGCGAAGTGCCGTCGGAGCACGCCCAACTCAAAACGCTTGCGGGCGTCGGGCAAAAGACGGCGAACGTGGTGTATGCGGTGGCGTTCGGCGGCGACGCGATCGCGGTGGACACGCATGTTTTCAGAGTGTCGAACCGCTTGGGGCTGGCGCGCGGAAACACGCCCGACAAGGTTGAAGAGGGGCTGAAAGCGGCTATCCCCAAGGAACTTTGGTCGAAGGCGCACCATTACCTTATTTATCACGGGCGGCAGGTCTGCCACAGCCGCAACCCCGACTGCGCCCACTGCACTCTGCGCACATTGTGCGAGTTCGAGGGAAAGTGATGAGGCGGCGGGGCAGATAACTGCACCGCCGCATTTTAAATAATAACTGTCACCCTGAGCAAGCGAAGCGCGTCGAACGGGTCTATTCCGCAGTATAGCGGAGTTTTTTATATGGTAGATATTATTTGGAAATGGTAACGCGTTTCAAAGTGCCCCGAGCAGACCCCGTTGGGATTCTCTCGCTCAATCTGCCGTTTCCCGCAAGCGGGAACCCTCGGCAGAGCGTCGGGCTTACGCCCTCGCGCGAAGCCGTTTCACGTCTTCTCAATCGGCTCGAAATGACAGTGCCATAATGTAATCCGATATTATTTCAAAATGCTACCCCTACCCTCCCCTCCCCCTCCAAATGGAAGGGGAGGAATGGGCAATAGCTGTACGAAGTTTAACGGCAACAAAAAGGCGGGGCGCAGTTTTCTGCGCCCCGCCGCTTTTTATTCTACTATACTTCTTTAACCTTGGCGATTAAAGAACTTTGACGATCGTGCCCGAGCCAACCGTTCTGCCGCCCTCGCGGATAGCGAAACGGAGCTTCTCTTCAACCGCAACGGGCTTGATGAGTTCAACGGTGATCTCAACGTTGTCGCCGGGCATAACCATTTCAACGCCCGCGGGAAGTTCGATAGAACCCGTTACGTCGGTAGTTCTGATGAAGAACTGAGGACGATAGTGGTTGAAGAACGCCGTGTGACGTCCGCCCTCTTCCTTTTTGAGCACGTACACCTGCGCGGTGAACTTGGTCGCCGTCTTTACGGTGCCGGGCTTTGCGAGAACCTGTCCCTTTTCGATGCCCTTTCTGTCGATGCCGCGGAGAAGCGCGCCGATGTTGAAGCCCGCGATGGCTTCGTCAACGCTCTTGTGGAACATTTCGAGACCCGTGATTACAGTGGATACGGGCTTGTCGATAAGTCCTACTATCTCGGCGGGATCGCCTACCTTAGCCTTACCGCGCTCTACTCTGCCGGTCGCAACCGTGCCGCGTCCCGAAATGGTGAACACGTCTTCGACGGGAAGAAGGAAGGGCTTGTCGGTATCCCTTTGAGGTGTGGGAATGTAGGTATCGATAACGTCCATGAGCTCGAGAATGCACTTGCACTCGGGAGCGGCAAGGATCTGCTCGTTGGAAAGATTGGGGTTAGAAGCAACTTCCAACGCTTTGAGAGCCGAACCCTTTACGATGGGGATATCGTCGCCGGGGAAATCGTAGCCCGAAAGGGTATCCCTTATTTCCATCTCGACGAGTTCAAGAAGTTCGGGGTCGTCCATCTGGTCGCACTTGTTGAGGAACACGACGATGTAGGGAACGCCGACCTGACGGGCGAGCAGAATGTGCTCTTTCGTCTGGGGCATGGGACCGTCGGTAGCCGCAACTACGAGGATCGCGCCGTCCATCTGCGCCGCGCCCGTGATCATGTTCTTTACGTAGTCGGCATGTCCCGGGCAGTCAACGTGCGCATAGTGACGCTTGTCGGTCTGATACTCGACGTGAGCGGTGTTTATCGTTATGCCGCGCGCTTTCTCTTCGGGAGCCTTGTCGATCTCGTCGTATTTCATCTTTTCTGCCTGACCTTTGCAAGCCATTACCATAGTGATAGCTGCGGTCAGAGTGGTTTTGCCGTGGTCAACGTGTCCGATAGTACCGATGTTGACGTGGGGCTTGCTGTTGTCGTACTTAGCCTTTGCCATTTCTTTTTTCTCCTTAAATTATATTTTATAAAAATGATAACTTCCGCCTTGCGGCGTCGCAGCTATCTGCTCGCCTTTTTGCGTCCTATTCATTATATCTTATATTTTCAAAAAAGACAAACGAATTTAAGCGAAAATAAATAATTTTTAAGCGCGTTGCAACTCTTAGTTCTGCTTTTTGGCGCGCTCGCCTATAACTTTTTCGGCTACGGACTTGGGCACTTCGGAATAGTGGTCGAACTGCATGGTGAATTGACCTCTTCCCTGAGTCCTCGAACGAAGGTCGGTCGCATAGCCGAACATCTCCGAAAGAGGCACTTCCGCGTCGACTACCTTAGCTCCCGCCCTGTCGTCGGTGGAAACTATCGTGCCGCGGCGCGCCGTTACGTTGCCCATTATGTCGCCGAAGTAATCGTCGGGGGTTATGATCTCGACCTTCATTATGGGTTCAAGCAAAACGGGGTTTGCCTTTGCCATGCCGTCTTTGAACGCCATAGAGCCCGCGATCTGGAACGCCATTTCGGACGAGTCGACCTCGTGGAAACTTCCGTCGTAAACCTGCACTTTGAAGTCCACAACTTCGTAACCCGCCAAAAAGCCGTTCTTCGCCGCTCCGCGGATACCCTTGTCGATGGCGGGAATGAACTCCTTGGGGATAGAACCGCCGACGGTGAGGTCCTCGAAGGTATATCCCTCGCCCGGCTCTGCGGGAAGAAGATGAAGTTTGCAGTGACCGTACTGACCTTTACCGCCCGACTGCCTCTTGTAGAGTCCTTCGCAGTCTACGGCTCTCTTTATGGTCTCGCGGTAGGCGACCTGCGGCTTGCCGACGTTGGCTTCGACTTTGAATTCCCTCAAAAGCCTGTCGACTATAATGTCGAGGTGAAGTTCGCCCATGCCGGCTATTATGGTCTGACCCGTCTCCTGATCGGTGTAGGTCTTGAACGTGGGGTCTTCTTCGGCGAGCTTTACGAGAGCAAGCGTCATCTTTTCCTGACCCGCCTTTGTTTTAGGCTCTATGGAGAGCTGAATGACGGGATCGGAGAAGGTCATCTGTTCAAGCACTATGGGGTGCGCTTCGTCGCAGAGCGTATCGCCCGTAGTCGTGTCTTTAAGCCCGACTATGGCGCAGATATCGCCCGAATATATCTTGTCTATTTCGGTACGGGTGTTGGCGTGCATCTGCACGAGCCTGCCGACCCTCTCCTTTTTGCCCTTGGTGGAATTGTAGACGTACGAACCCGAGTTCAGAACGCCCGAATAGGCTCTGAAATACGCGAGCCTGCCCACGAACGGGTCGGTAGCTATTTTGAACGCAAGACCCGCGAACGGCTCTTCGTCGGAGGTCTTTCTCTCCTCTTCCGCGCCCGTTTCGGGGTTGACGCCCGTGACGTGCGCAACGTCTACGGGAGAGGGCAGGAAGTCGACGACCGCGTCGAGGAGCATCTGTACGCCCTTGTTCTTGTAAGAAGAACCGCAGAGCACGGGGGTGCACTTCATGGCTATGGTAGCCGCGCGCAGACCTTTTCTTATCTCGTCGGGGGTAAGCTCCATGGTGTCGAGGTATTTTTCCATTATCTCGTCGTCGCCCTCGGCGGCGGCTTCCATAACGACTATATGCGCCTCTTCGGCTTCTTTGCGCATGTCCTCGGGTATTTCGGCCTTGTGATACTGCTTGCCGTCGTCCGAGTCGTAGATCTCGGCGTTCATCTCTATAACGTCTACTATGCCCTGGAAAGTCGCTTCCTTGCCGATGGGCAGTTCGATGGGTATGGGGTTGGCGTTGAGCCTTTCGCGCATCATCGAAATAGCTCTTTTGTAGTCCGCGCCGTTTATGTCCATCTTATTGACGTAGGCTATGCGGGGGACTTTGTACTTGTCCGCCTGACGCCATACAGTCTCGGACTGGGGTTCTACGCCGCCCTTGGCGCAGAACGTGGCGATAGCCCCGTCGAGAACGCGTAGCGATCTTTCGACCTCTACGGTAAAGTCGACGTGTCCGGGGGTGTCGATGATGTTGATTCTGCACTCGTCCTTTTTGGTGAGTCCGCTCCTCGTCCAATGGCAGGTAGTCGCGGCGGAGGTTATGGTTATACCTCTCTCCTGTTCCTGAACCATCCAGTCCATGGTGGCGGCGCCGTCGTGCACTTCGCCTATCTTATGGTTGATGCCCGTATAGTACAGTATGCGCTCGGTAGTCGTGGTCTTGCCCGCGTCTATGTGCGCCATTATGCCTATATTTCTGGTATGGACCAAATCGTATTCTCTTGCCATAACTCAACCTCTTGTCAGAACCTGAAATGTGCGAACGCCTTGTTTGCTTCCGCCATTCTGTGGGTATCTTCCTTTTTCTTTACCGCGCCGCCCGCGTTGTTGTACGCGTCCATAAGCTCCGCGGCGAGCTTTGCGCTCATATCGCGCTCGCTTCTCTTTCTTGTGCTGGTGACCAGCCAGCGAATGGCGAGCGTCTGCCTTCTTTCGGGTCTTATTTCAACGGGAACCTGATAGTTCGCGCCGCCCACTCTCCTTGCCTTAACTTCGAGCGTGGGCATTATGTTTGCCATTGCCTGATCGAATATCTCCATTGCGTCTTTCTGGAGTTTATCGCTCATTATCGAAAAAGCCTCGTAAACGATGCTCTGTGCCGTTCCGCGCTTTCCGTCGTACATTATCTGATTGATAAGTTTGGTTACGACCTTGGAATGATACACGGGATCGGGTAAAACGTCCCTTTTGGGAACTCCGCCTCTTCTGGGCATTTTTGTGATCCTCCTGAATTTTTTTTAAGGGTTGCCTTAAATAAGCTATTGCGCGCCCGACTTTTTGAAATTCCGAAAGGTTTA
>CANRDY010000004.1 GCA_947629515.1 uncultured Clostridia bacterium | reverse complement strand
ATTGCTATTTGAAATTGATTTTGCAAAAGAGGATAAGCTCAACGGAAATTGTCAAGGAAAGCTTCTAGACTGATTTTATATTAGAGATTACGGTGTGGACTGAGTGGCGATTCGGTTATACGCAAGTATGTCGGCTCATAATAGGAAACTGCTTCTTCGGCGACGGGAAGTGAGGCGCACGGGAAATCCTACCGAACCTAAGCCGCAAAATTTATTTAATATAAACCACTATATTAATTTAATTACGCACACTGTCTGTGCGTATTATTTTTAGAAATTTATGGACGACGATTTACAAAATTTACAAGACGATCCCGCTCCCCCAAGTAGCCGCAAAAAGAAGAACGCGGCGTTAAAAGCAAAAAAGAAACGCCCGCCGAGTTGGCTCGTCTGGGGCGTGTCGGTGCTGTTTTTATCCTTTGCGCTGACCATTATTTTCAGCTTTTTGACCGAAGTTGCAATAAAGAACAGCCCCGCCGCGATCTGCGTTGTGGTTTTGCTTGTGCTTTTGGTGCTGAACATTTCGTGCGATGTGCTTGCCAACGCAATTATTTCGTGCAAGCCCGAAGCGTTCCATTCAATGGCGTCAAACAAAATAAAGGGCGCAAAGCGGGCGGTGTCGTTCTGCCGCAACGCAAGCAAGCTCGGCAGTATTTTTGCCGACGTGATAGGCGATATCTGCGGTATCGTGAGCGGCGCCGCGGGAACTGCGCTCGTTGTGCACATTGCGCTTGCGGGCGATTCGGTCGCCGAACTTATAACTTCTATTCTCGTCAGCGCGATAATAGGCGCGTTGACCGTGGGCGGCAAGGCGCTCTTTAAGCACTTTGCAATAAAATTCAACAAGCAGATAGTGTTCGGTTTTGCAAAGTTCACTACCTTCTTTAAGCGAGAGAAGTAATGCTTGAAAATATCAATTCCGCGCAACTCAAAAGTATGACCGTAAGAGAGCTTCTTGCTCTGAGCGAAGAAGCGAGGGAAAAGATAACGTCTACCGTGCTCAAAAACGGCGGGCATCTTTCATCCAACCTCGGAACGGTCGAACTGACGGTTGCGCTTCATTATGTGTTCGATTTCCCCAAAGACAAGCTCATTTTCGACGTAGGACATCAGTGCTATACCCACAAGCTCCTTTCGGGCAGGTATTCGAAGTTCGGGAGCATAAGGCAAAAGGGAGGGCTTTCGGGCTTTCCCAAACGCGAAGAGAGCGAGTACGACTGCTACAACACGGGTCACGCGGGAACGTCGGTTTCGGCGGCTCTGGGCATTGCCAAGGCGCGCGACATTAAGGGCGAAAACTTCAACGTCATCGCCGTTATCGGCGACGGTTCTTTTAATAACGGTCTTGTGTACGAGGCGTTCAACAGTTTAAGACTTCTGCACACAAACATTCTGCTCATCATAAACGACAACGGAATGTCTATCGCGCCCACCGTGGGGAGCATGCACGAATACCTTGAAATTCTGAGCGAGGACGCAAGGCAAAAGGAGAAGAACGACCGACACGCCAAAATATTCGAGCGGTTCGGGTTCAGTTACGACGGAGTGTACGACGGCAACGACCTTGAATGTATGATAACCAAACTTTCCGAAATAAAGGAGAGGTTGAAGAGCGAGTCGGTAATTTTGCACGTCGTCACCAAAAAGGGCAAGGGGTACGCTTTTTGCGAGGAAAACCCCGAGGCAACTCACGGCATAGCGGCGATAAAGGCAGACGAGGTTTGCACGGAATATTCGCGCGTGCTCGGTTCGAAGCTCACAGAACTTGCCGCAAAAAATTCGAATATCTGCGCGGTGACGGCGGCAATGACTTCCTCGCTGGGGCTTGCGGGATTTTTCGAAAAATATCCCAATCGCTCCGTCGACGTGGGAATTTGCGAAGAACACGCCACGATTTTGTGCGCGGCAATGGCGGCGCAGGGGCTTAAACCCTATTACGCGGTGTATTCGACATTTTTACAGCGTTCATACGACGAGATAATCATAGATATTTGCTCGCAGAACCTGCCCGTTACTATCTGCGCGGACAGGGCGGGAATTTCGGGCGCGGACGGCGAGACCCATCAGGGCGTTTTCGACCTTTCGTTTTTGAGTATGATCCCCAACTTAACGATAGCCGTTCCCAAGGATATAAACGAATTTGCCGATATGCTCGAAATGAGCGCGACTTTCAACGCCCCGCTTGCGATACGCTACCCGAGAGAGGGCAGAAGAATTTTCAAAAGCCATGCGCCGCTTGAATACGGCAAGTGGGAGATACTCAACAAAGACGTTGCAGACGACGCAAAATACGCCGTTCTTGCGTGCGGTGAGTATGCCCTGACCCAAGCGGTCGCGGCGGCGGACGAGTTGGCGGCTTCGGGCGTTAAGGTCGAGATAATAAACGCGCGGTTCGTTAAACCGTTAGACGGCGAAATGTTGAACGCGCTTAAAGCCGAACGCATAATCACGGTTGAGGATAATATGCTTGCCGGCGGCTTCGGCTCGCTGATTGATACATATTTTGCCGACAGCGACAAAAAGGTGAAGAACTTTGCCTACGGCGACGCGTTCATTCCCCAAGGCGTAGCTTCGGAACTCATGCGTGATTTCGGCGTAAGCGCAAAGGCGATCGTCGACTACGTGCTCGAAAATGAGAATAGATAAATATTTAAGCGAAAGCCTCGGTTCGCGCAACAAGGCGGCGCGCGCCTTAAAAGACGGGCGCGTTACGGTCAACGGCAAACGGGTGTTGCCCTCGTACGAAGTTAAAGAGGACGACAAGGTCGACGTAGCCGAAGCCCCCGAAAATTACGTTTCGGTGGGCGGGTTCAAACTTTCAAAGTCGTTAAAAGATTTCGGCTATTCGCCCGATGGCAAAATTTTTGCCGATATAGGCGCAAGCACGGGCGGGTTCACCGATTGCCTTTTGCAGAACGGCGCAAAAAAAGTCTATTGCATCGACGTTGGCGAAAGCCAGCTCGACGAACGGCTCAAAACCCGCAACGTAGTTATAATCGATAACTTCAACGCGAGGGATCTGCGCAGAGAGCTGTTTGCCGAAAGCCTCGACGGGGCGGTCATTGACGTAAGTTTTATTTCGCTCACCTACATTCTCAAAGGCGTTGCCGAAGTTCTCGGCGCGGGTAAAGAGGTCATTGCGCTTATCAAACCGCAGTTCGAGTGCGAGAAGAGGAGCATAGGTAAAAACGGCGTCGTGCGCGACCCCGCGTTAAAGGAGAGAGCGATAAGAAAAGTTCTCAACTTCGCAAAGGAGTGCGATCTTGCCCCCGTGGCTTTGACGGGCGCGCCCGTCGTTAAGGGAAAAAATAACGAATATTTGGTTCTGCTTGTAAAATCGGGCGTTCCCAAAGATGTAAATCTATTAATTAAGTCTGTAAAATTATAAATTTGCAGACTTTTTTGTTTGCATATTTGTATAAATAGTATTATAATATATTTCGTATGAACGCGGGTATTTACTTTAACAAAAATTATCTGGCGGATAACCTCGACTACGTGCGCAGGATCGAAGCCGCGCTCTGCAAGCGCGGTCACGGCTGTAAGGTCGTTGAGAGCGCGGGCGAGCTTGACGGCTTAGACATTCTGTTCGTGCTCGGCGGCGACGGAACTATTCTTTCGATCGCTTCGGAGTGCGCGCCGAGGGGCGTAAAAATTCTCGGCGTCAATTACGGGCACATGGGCTTTCTTGCCGAGTTTGAACCCGAAAAGCTCGATGAGGCGATCTTGCTCGTTTGCGGAGGGGATTTTTCGACAGAAAAGAGAAGCATGCTCGAAATAACCTGCGGAGAGAGGAAGTATTTTGCCTTGAACGACCTCGTGATCCAGCGCAGTACCAACGGCAACGACTTCACCAACACCGTAAATCTTCACGCCGAAATCGACGGGACTACGGTCGATAACTTTTCCGCAGACGGAATCATAGTCAGCACGCCCACGGGTTCAACGGCGTATTCGCTCGCCGCGGGCGGCTCGGTTCTCGCACCCGAACTCGAAGCGTTCATATTGACGCCCATCTGCGCGCACAGCTTACATTCGCGCCCCGTCGTTTACGGCGACGACAAAACTTTGACGTTGCGCGCGGTAAACTGCAAAGTTCCGCTCGTTCTGTCGATAGACGGAAAAGTGGTGGGAAGCGTGTTGCAGGGCGAGTCGGTCAGGGTCGTAAAGGCGGCGCACACGGTCGAATTTATAACTTCGGGCGACAAAAACTTTTTTAACAAGTTACTTATTAAATTAAATATCTGGAGTAAATAATGCAAAGGACGTTAAGACAGCAAAAGATCCTCGAAATCATTGCGAGCAAAGAAATCGACACTCAGGAAGAGTTGTGCGAAGAACTCAACAAGGTTAATTTCAACGTTACGCAGGCGACTATCTCGCGCGACGTTAAGGACCTTAAACTCTACAAGGTTGCGGGAACGCAGAAAAAGTACAGGTACGCCAGCCTCGATACCTACGTAGACAGCGTTACCGACAGAATGACAAACCTCTTCAAAGGTTGCGTTCTTACGATATCTTCCGCCAATAACCTTATTATTATAAAGACAATGCGCGGAAACGGCTCGACCGTAGGCGTGTTTGTCGATTCTTTGCAAATTGCCGAAATTATCGGCTGTGTTGCGGGCGACGATACTCTGTTGATCGTCGTCGACACCAACGAAAACACCCCCAAAGTGGTTGATACGCTTAAAGAATATCTGAGCTGATGTTAACAAGACTGCATATCAAAAATATAGCGTTGATCTCCGAAGCGGATATAGAGTTCGACGGCGGACTGAACGTGCTGTCGGGCGAGACCGGTTCGGGGAAGTCGGTCATTCTCGATTCCATAAACTTTGTTTTGGGAAGCAAAGCCGACAAAACGATGATAAGATTCGGCGAGCAGGAAGCAAGCGTGCGCGCCGAATTTTCGGTTGATTTGCAGTCGGAAGCCGTGCGCGCGCTCGACGAACTCGATATCGAGACGGACGGAACGATAATAATTTCAAGGAAGTTTTCCGCCGACGGCAGAGGCAATATCAAGGTGAACGGAAACGCTGTTACGGCTTCGATGTTGAAGTCGGTCACCTCGCACCTTGTCGACGTGCACGGACAGAGCGAACACTTCTTTTTGCTTAGCGAAGAAAACCAGCTGAAAGTCATCGACGGAATTTGCGGTTCGGAATGTGAGCTGTTAAAAAACGACATTCGCGGACTTATTGCCAAAAAGAGGGAACTGAAAGCCGAGATAGCTCGGCTCGGCGGAAGCGAGGAAGAGCGCGAACGCAGGCTTGGGCTTTTGAGCTACCAAATAGACGAGATAGAGAGAGCGGGGGTTACCGTCGGCGAATACGACGAGTTAAAGGAAAAACAGACGCTGATCGCCAACACCGAGAAGATTTTATCGGCTATCGACGCGGTTTGCGGGCTTCTGAACGGCGACGGCGGCGCGGCGGACGGAATTTTCAGCGCGGTTCGGTACATGAGCAGCATAGCCGCGCTCAACGAAAAATACTCCGAAGTGCTCGACAGACTTGAAAGTTTAGGCGCGGAAGCGACAGACATTGCCGAAACTTTGAGCGATTTTAAGGACGAACTCAATTTTGACGAGGGTGAAGCCCAAGCCGTTGACGAGAGAATTTCGCTGTTGAACGGTCTTAAAAAGAAATACGGCGGCGACGAAGAGGGAATTTTGGAATTTCTCAAAAACGCCAAAGAGGAGTTCGAAGCCATTTCAGACAGTGCGACTTTGATCGAAAAGTACGGCGGTCAGATCGAAGATTGCGACAAAAAAATTTACGACCTTTGCAAAAAATTAACGCAGTTGCGAAAGAGTGCGGCGGTAAAGTTCTGCGCCGACGTTACTGGCGAGTTAAAGACTTTGAACATAGCCGACGCGCGTTTCGAGGTGGACTTTAAGGACTATGACCAAAGCACGGCGGAGCTTAACAGCGCGAACGGTTCCGACAAGATAAGTTTTGCCTTTTCGGCGAACAAGGGCGAACCGCTGAAGCCGCTGAACAAGGTCATAAGCGGCGGCGAGATGAGCCGTTTTATGCTTGCAATAAAGACCTGTCTTAAAGATCTTAACGGCATTTCCACATATATTTTTGACGAGATCGACGCGGGAATAAGCGGCTACACGGCAAACACCGTTGCCGAAAAATTCCAAAAAATTGCCCAAAACACGCAAATACTCGCCGTTTCGCACTTGCCGCAGGTATGCGCGGCAAGTTCGGCGCAGTTTTTGATATACAAGACCGAGGAGAACGGCAAAACGCTTACCAAAGTAAAACGCCTTTCGGCAGACGAAAAGGTGGACGAGATCGTTCGCCTGACGGGCAACGTCGAGAGCGCGGCGGCGCGCCAACACGCCGAAGAGCTTATCGCAAGGTTTTCAAAGTAAATTAAGTTTTCATAAATTTTGTTTGGGAATGTTGTCTGAATACGTTAGTAATATTTTGGAACGGCGGGTTGCCGTTCGGTGAAAAATGGTTCAACAACTTTGTCACACGGCAAAACGCGCGTTGAAATACGGCGAGAATGAACAAACAAGGCGGCGGGGTCGCCTTTTTTTAATGAATATTTTGACCTTTCTTGCGCACAATACTGTTATGTCTTACTGCAAGAAAGTTTATAAAGCGATAATCCTTTTTGTTGCGGCGGTGGCGTGCGCGGCAATGTGTTTGCCCGTTTTTGCGAGCGCGCAGGAGGATTACTTATATCTCGGCGGTTTTCCCGCAGGGTTTGTTTTGAATACCACGACAGTGGAAGTTGTAGGCGTTTGCGAGATCGTTACGCAAGACGGGGTGAAGTCACCTGCGCGTGAGGCGGGGATCGTTACGGGTGATATAATCGACAAAATTAACGGTGATGAGGTCAATTCCGCGGCGGACATCAATAAAATTATCTCACGCGAATACAAAAAGTACGAAGTTGAAATTTTGAGAGACGGCGAAAGAATGACGTTCGAAGTCGACCCAGCCAAGGAGATCACGACGGGCGGAAAGCGGCTCGGGGTGCTTGTTAAAGACAGCATCAACGGCGTGGGAACGATAACCTATATCGACGGCATTTCCAAAAAATTCGCTTCGCTCGGTCACCCCGTTACCGACGTGCAGAACAATATAACCGAGATAAGCGGCGGAACGCTCTTCGGAAGTATTATATACGACGTCAAAAAGGGAGTGCGCGGCACGCCCGGGGAGCTTAGGGGAGCGTTCGAAAACGGCGTTACCATAGGCACGGCAAAGGTCAACTGCGCCTGCGGGGTTTACGGTAATCTGAGCGAGAGCTACGACTATACCGACCTTTTGCGGATAAAGAAAGCGGGACTTGACGAAGCCGAAGTCGGTTCTGCCTATATCTATACGACTATCTACGGCAAAACGCCCGAAAAGTACAATATTTCCGTAGTCAAAGTCGATAAGACGAATAAGGACAACAGAAACTTTGTAATTAAAATTGACGACGAAAGACTGTTGGAAAAGACGGGCGGAATAGTGCAGGGAATGAGCGGAAGCCCCATAGTGCAATACGGAAAACTGATAGGAGCGGTCACCCACGTATTTATCAACGACCCGACGAGGGGGTACGGGATAGGGATAGACAAAATGCTGAGTTCATATTAATATTCGATTCCTCATATAATTGTATATGAGGAATTTATCTTGTTCGCAAAAATGGGATAAACGCTACTTGCTAGCGTTCATAATAACGCTGATTTGCGCTATTATATGTGGCATAGTACTATACAAACCCGTAATTTCCAACTATTACTTCATAGATTTGGCGGACGAATACGTGTTTAACGTGTTCAACTTCCGCAATACTCAACTTCTGTTTACGCACCTTTTAAGCGATTTGATTTACTTTTATATCTGCTTTTTTATAGCGTATTTTACAAAGTTGAAGTACATTACGCTTATCTTTATTTATCTGCGCGGGCTGTTTTTGGGCATATATTCGGTTATACTTGTAGCTGTCGATACGGTGGGCGGGGTGTTTGTTATGGTATTTGTGTTTCTGCCCGCAACGCTGTTTTCGCTTGCGATCTGCTATGCCGTTACCGAATTTTGCAAGAGGATAAACAAAAAATACGCCGTTTTTGTGCCCGCGGTGCTTGCGATCGCCGACCTCGTGGTTTACGCTCTTTTGATAAACGTGGTGTTCCGCGTGGTGATAGTTATAGTTTAAGCGGCGATAGTAGGCGATATATAATAGTAGGCGATAGAAAATAGTTTAATCGGCAACCATAGTGGTTCAAACCATTAATTAATAAGTCAAACTATAGAAATACATATTATAAACCTTTATAAATCTTTCAGCCGCAAAGCAAAACAGCCGCAAAGCAAAACGGCTGCACAGCAAAACAGCCGCACTCAAAAGTATAATTTGCAGTCAAACACGCATACTGTTGGTATGAAAAAATTATTGGGGATATTACTTTCTGCGGGCATAATTGCCTGCGGCGGCGCGATGAGCGGCTTTACTGCCGAAAAAGCCTGTGCGGCGACGAGCGCGCAACTTGTTACGAACTGCAAGTCGGCATATCTTATGGACGGCAATTCGGGCGAATGTATATATAAAGAGAACGAAACGGCGAGAATGCCGATAGCAAGCGTGTGCAAAGTTATGACTCTCACGCTCTGCTTCGAGGCGGTGGCGGCAAAAAAGATTGCCTACGACGACATTGTTACCGTCAGTGAAAACGCCGCGGGCATGGGCGGCTCGCAGGTCTTTTTGGAACAAGGCGGTAAATATACCGTCGATCAGCTCATCAAGTCGATAATCGTATGTTCGGCAAACGACAGCTGTGTTGCCATGTCCGAAACTATTTCGGGCGGGGAGGAGCAGTTTGTATCGGAGATGAACAAAAAAGCGACCGAACTCGGCTGTAACGATACTCTTTTTGCCAATTGTACGGGGCTTCCGAGGGAAACGCAGTACTCTTGCGCGAAGGACGTTGCGGTAATGTTCAACAATCTTATAGGCTACGAGGACTATTTCAAGTACAGTAAAATTTGGTTGGAGGACTTCGTTCACCCCGAAAACAGGACGACTTCAATGACAAATACCAACAAACTGTTGCGTAAATACTCGGCTTGCGACGGCGGTAAAACGGGCTTCACGAACGAGGCGGGGTTTTGTCTTGCCGCAACCGCAAAGAAGAATAACATGCGTTTGATATCGGCGGTGCTCGGTGCAGGATCGAGCGACGACAGGTTCAACTCAACGATCCATATGTTCGATTACGGTTTTGCAAACTACAAAAACGCGATAGTGCTCGATAAAAACGTCACTTTGAACGACGAATTTGCCGTGACGGGCGGCAGAAAGGATAGCTTTGCCGTGCGCCCCGAGCGCAACTCCTACATGTTCTTGAACATTAAAGACGAGGCGCAGATCACCCATAACGTCATTGCCTACGAAGTAAAAGCCCCCGTCGCCTGCGAGCAGGTAGTCGGAAAAATCGAGGTCTATAAGAACGGCGTGCTGTGCGATACCGTCAATATCGTTGCCGCGGAAAACGTTGAAAAGGCTTCGTTCGGGGATAATTTCAGAAGAATAGCGGGCGAATGGGCGCTTTAACATGCGATCCTTCGACACGGTTTTTTGAACAATGGAATATTTCTCTCAATATGTTGAGGCGCGCTGAATTTTGGCGCGCCTCATTTTGTGTTTTTCGCTATGTTTTTTGTTAAAATATTTGACTATTACGCTGCGTTTTGTTACAATAAATAATATAGCATACGGAGAAATACTGATGAACCAACGCGATACATTAAAAATCAACGTCGACGGACGGCTCGAAATAGGCGGAATAGCGGCGGGAGAGCTTGCAAAAGAGTTCGGCACGCCCCTTTACGTGTTCGATGAAGCGCATATACGCAACATGATGCGCACTTATAAAAAGGTAATAGATGAAGAATACGGCGGCAACGGGCTTGTGCTGTATGCTTCGAAGGCTTTTTCGTGCGAGGCTATCTACGCCATAGCCGCTTCGGAGGGGATAGGCGTCGACGTCGTTTCGGGCGGAGAGCTTTACACGGCCGTTCAGGCGGGCTTCCCCGCCGAAAAGGCGTATATGCACGGCAACAACAAACTGCCTTCCGAACTTGAGTTCGCCCTCGACAGCCGAATAGGGGCTGTGGTCGTCGATTCGCGCACCGAAGCCGACCGCCTTGACGGGCTTGCGCGCAAAAAGGGCGTTGTGCAGGACGTTTTGTTGCGAATCAACCCCGGGGTCGAGGCTCACACCCACGCGTTTGTTCAGACTGCAAGAACGGACAGCAAATTCGGCTTTTCCGTTTCCGACGGCACCGCCGCCCAAATGACCGATTACCTTATCAAAAAGCCCAATCTGCGGCTGTGCGGTTACCATTGCCATATCGGTTCGCAAATATTCGAAAAGCAGTCGTTCGTGCTTGCCGCAAACAAGGTGATGGACTTCATCTCGCAAATCAAAAAATCCACGGGCTACGAAGCCGAAAGGCTGAACATAGGCGGCGGTTTCGGCGTTTGGTATAACGACGACGACCCCAAACTCCAACTTTCGGATTATGCCGATTACCTCAAAACGCTCATTTCGGCGGTCAAGGCAAAGGCGAAAGAGCACGGGCTTAAAGAGCCTTTCCTTCTCATCGAACCCGGTCGTTCGATAGTGGGAGAGGCGGGCATAACGCTTTACACCGTGGGGGCGATCAAAGATATACCGGGCGTTAAAAAGTATGTTGCCATAGACGGCGGAATGTTCGACAACCCCCGTTACGCGCTCTATCAGTCCAAATATACCGTTTTGCTTGCCGACAGAGCCAACGAGCCGTGTTGTGAAAAAGTTTCGATAGCGGGGAAGTGCTGTGAGAGCGGCGACCTTATCGCCGTTGACGTGCCTCTGCCCGAAGCGCGCGTGGGCGACGTTTTAGCCGTTTTGACTACGGGCGCGTATAATTACTCCATGGCGAGCAATTACAACAGAAATTTTGTTCCGCCCGCAGTGCTTGTTAAAGACGGCAAGGCAGAGTACATTATAAAACCCCAGACCTACGCCGACCTTGTGCGGAACGACGTTATTCCGAAAAGACTTAAACAGGGATAAAAGTGTTTGCGTTAGATTATTTTTTGGAGATTCTTGCGGGAGCGGTGGCGGTTATTTTCGTCTTTTCCCCGCACGAATTCGCACACGCGTTCGTTGCATATAAATGCGGCGACGCAACCGCAAAATTCGAGGGGAGAATGACGCTTAACCCCATAAAGCATCTCGACCCGATCGGCTATATTTTGTGCGTGTTCGTCGGATTCGGCTGGGCGAAACCCGTTCCCATTAATCCCCTCAATTTCAAAAATTACAGAAAAGGGCTGTTTTTGACCTCGATAGCGGGCGTTGTGGCGAATTACATCATCGCGCTTTTTGCCTACCTCGTGTTCATGCTCTTTGTAAAGATCCCGCCCGTGAGCGGCGCGCTTGTTTATTTCATCGACTTTTTGCGTAATGTTTTCGGAAAGATCTTTTTGTTCAGCTTGGGCGTTTTCGTGTTCAATCTTCTGCCGTTCTCGCCGCTCGACGGGTTCAGAGTTGTGCAGTCGCTCACAAGAGAAGTAAACCCCGTGCGCAGATTTTTACAGCAATACGGCTATTATATCCTTGTGGCGTTGGTGCTCGAAAGTTATTTGTGCGATATAATTTCAAGCTATGTCGCCTCGAACATTGTAAAATATTTCGATATTTTGGGCTACGTTCAGTGGTTCGCCAAAAACATTTTGGGCTATCCCATAATCGCCCTTTGGAGAGCGGTGTTCGGGTTGCCGCTTCCCATAATTTCACCCTATTAGTGAGCGCGTATGGCATCTTACAATTACGACAATTTTGAATCGAACGTGGATTATGATACGGTTCTCGATAACTTTGAAGGACCGCTCGACCTTCTGTTGCACCTTATCAATATTGCGCAGATAAATATAGAGGACGTGTTTGTTTCGCAGGTCACAGACCAATTTTTGAAATACGTCGAGTATATGAAAACTCAGCCGAGCCGCGATTTGGAAAAAGAGGGCGAGTACCTCGTTATTGCCGCGCAGATAATCTACATAAAATCGAAGAGTCTGTTGCCGCCCGTGGAAGTTGCGGGCGAGGAAATGGGCGGCGCGGAAGAGGAAGAGCGGGCGTTCATAGAACAACTCAAACAGCGGGAATACGAGCTTATAAAGGGTGAAACGCCCAAACTCAAAGAGCTTGAAACGATAGGTTATTGCTATAAAGAACCCGATAAATTTTTAGACGGGGTTAAAATAGTTTACAAGGATTTTACCGTAGACGGGCTTTTGAAGGCGTTTGCGAATATGATGCTTCGCAACGAGAGCATGCAACGCGAGCGTGAAACGGTAAAAGAAATACCCAAAGACGAGTACACGGTTGAAGAAAAGGTCGTCTATATCCGAGACAGACTTACCGAGAGCAAGCAAATAGAGTTTGAAAATCTGTTTACGACTTTTTCGCGCAGCGAAGTTATAACTACTTTTCAAGCGCTTTTGGAAATGCTCAAACACCAATTTATTTTGGTTAAGCAGAACGAGAATTTCGGTTCTATTTCAATCGAACTCAATCCCGAATGGGACGGAAAGGATTTAACAGATGAACAATTTGACGAGTATAATTGAGGCTATCGTGTTCGCCTCGGGGCTGGAAGTTCCCGTAAAATACATAATAGAAAAGCTGGGGTGCAGCCTTAAAGAGGTGAATGCCGCAATAAGCGAGCTGAAAGAAAAGTACGGCGCGGACAGCGGCGTGGTTTTTCTTACCTTTAACGGAAAAATACAGCTTGCAACGAACCCCGCGCTCAGGTCGCAGGTTTCGGAAGTTTTGCAGCCTATAAAGGAAAAGGAGCTTTCGAAAACCATTTTGGAGTGCGCGGCGATAATCGCCTATAAACAGCCCATAACCAAGCCCGAACTCGAAGAGATAAGGCAGGTGAGTTGCGATTACGCAATACATACCCTTTTGGAATTGGAGATGATAACGCCTTGCGGCAGAAAGGACGTTGTGGGCAAGCCCATTTTGTACGCCACGACCGATAACTTTCTCAAACGGTTCAGACTGAATTCTCTCGACGAGCTTCCCGACTACGACGAGCTTATGCAGCAGATCGCTTCGCTCAACGGCGCGCGCGACGAAGAGGACGACGATTCGAATTACTTATACAAAAAAGACGAATACGTTGAGGAAAGTCAGGAAGCGACCGCCGAAAGCGGTCAAAAAACTGCGCGAACCGACAGCACGGACAGCGCGAAAAAAGCCGATAGCGAAAAGAAGTACACCGAGGACGGCTATGAATTGCCCGATTTCCTCGACGGCAACGGCGATGACGACGATGACGGCGAAGTGATAACGATAAAATAACTTTTGAAAAACGAAGTTTTCGCCGATAAAAACAAAGCCGAAAAAGTTAAAAAAGGGCAGATAAAAGTTAATAATAAAGTTATTAATAAAGTTAATAAATAATATGTATAAAGTATAAAAAGACGGCGTTTCGGAGTGCGCCCATAACGATTAAGAATTAAGCGGTTTGGCGGTTTGTCAGACTGCTTTTTATGTTTTACAAAAGCGGGAAAATTTTTCAAGTGGAAGCAGAGTAGGATCGTGGGCAGTTCTGCCTAAACAGACCCAAAATAAGTAGGAACTCCTCTTAAAAAGTGAAATTAAAAAATTTTTTAATGGTGATTATAAATCGTTGACTATCATTCAACGAATGTGATACAATATCAATAACGATAGTTTGGAGGTTATTTACGATGATTGAACAGGTTTTTACAAGGCGCAACGTGACGCTCCGTGTTAAAATCACGGTAAAAACGCTTATTTCGCTTGGAATTATCGCGCTTGCGGTAATTCTTCCGCAGCTTATTCATCTTGCCCTCGGCGTGCCCGGCGGCGTACAATGGCTGCCGATGTATCTTCCGATACTGCTCGGCGGTTGCTTGCTCGGCTGGAAGTGGGGCTTGGGCGTGGGTATTCTCTCACCCGTCGTCAGTTTTGCGATAACTTCGCTTGTCGGCAACCCCATGCCCGCTTTGGTTCGTCTGCCTTATATGATAGTTGAACTTGCGGTATTTGCGGCTGTTTCGGGACTCTTTTCGCGCAGTATTGCCAAAAACGGTTGGATGGCGTTCCCCGCGGTACTCCTTGCGCAGGTTTGCGGCAGGATCGTTTTCCTCGCCATAGCCGCCATTTTCCAAAGCGTTTCTTCTCTCTCGGCGGCAACTGTTTGGGCGCAGATACAGACGGGACTTTTGGGAATGGTTTTACAAGCCGTTATTGTACCCTTTATTGTTATGGGACTGCGCATGCTCCTTATAAAGGACAAGGAATAAAGGGTGCGTTATGACCGAAATGTCGGTTTCGCTCGCCCGACTCGGCGAGCGGCTTAAAGAAGAAAATCTGACGTGCATTGTGCAAAAGGACGACCGTATTCTTACAAGCAGATTGCGGGGTATCCGTCCTCTCCTGGATTGGATAGGGCGGGGAGAAAACTTGCATGGCGCTTGCGCCGCAGACAGGATCGTAGGCAAAGCCGCCGCTAATTTGTATGTTCTGATGGGCGTGGAAGGCGTATTTGCCGAAGTGATTTCGGAGGGCGGTCTTGCCGTGCTGAAAAAATACGGAATTTGCGCAGAATACGCCGCGCTTACGCCAAACATTATCAATCGTGAGGGGACGGGGCTTTGCCCGATGGAGCAGACCGTGCTCACGATAGACGATCCGTTTGCGGCATACATCGCGCTCACAAAGAAAGCCGAACAGCTACGAAGTGCGGCGCAGGGAAGCGGAGGACTTATGTCTGAAAAAATGACAAACAGAAAACTTGCCGCTTTGGAAACAAGGAAGAAATTGTTGGAAACGGCAAAGGTCATCATCCGCGAAAAGGGACTTGTAAATACCTCGGTCGAAGAGATCACAAAGGCGTGCGGCGTTGCAAACGGAACATTTTATACCTATTTCAAGCGCAAGGAAGATGTGGTTTTTGCGATAAGCCACGATATGTTTCGTGAGATCTACGAGGAAGCGCAAAACTACGACGGACCGTTTATGGATCGGTTGGCGTTTTATATGGTAACTTTTTCGGGACATATCGAACGGGATGGGCTAAAACTCTGTCAGGAATGGGTGCGCAATATCGTTGACCCCGATCTCGTGGAGAACCCTTACGACAAGGAAAAACTCCGCATGGACAACGAATCCATGAAAGGAATGATACAAACGGGCGTTGAACGGGGGGAACTCAAAGAGGATACGCCGATAGACGCGCTTGCCGATGCGCTTACGGATGTCATTTACGGCGAAATGCTCTGTTGGGGTATGTCGGGCGGGGCGTACAGCTTTGAGGAGCGCGCCAAAACGTTTTGCACGATGTTTCTGCCCGCGATAATGAAGCCGTATCTGAACGGCAATGCGAAATAAAAAAGTAGATAAAACTATATACGATCTTGCTTTTGAATCGGGAGATTACTCAAAAGAGACGGCTAAAATCGGCGGTGCGTTCGATGTGACCGCCGCTCTCAAAGAAGCAGTAAAAACGCAGTTTGAAAACAGCTTTCAATCCTATATGGATTGATTGGTCGAGGTTTTTCATTCACGGCGCAAAGACAAGCGCAAGCATTGGTGCAATTAAAAAGTATCTGAGCAAAGTGCTATAAAATGTTGTACAAAAACGGCGAGGAAAGTTCCTCGCTGTTTTTTTACCCGCCCAAAGGTGTATTCCGATAAAATTTTATTTTTTGGTTTTCTAAGAAACACACTCATTCAAGCCGTCTTTTTTAACGCCTTTTTAATATGAAAACTTTGCTTTTTGTATATTTACTTTTGTGTTACAAATAATAAGTTTATGAATGAAGCTATGGTGTATATGACTGCCATAGGGTTTGCGTTGACGCTCTTTCCCGTGCATCTTTACAACTATATTTACTTCAATTCCGAGGAAAAATACGCGGGGTTGAACGTCGGATTTTTTCGGTTCGTCACATTTTTTAACGCAAATACCGTTAAAGATAAGCCGACCGAAATGGAGATAAACGGCAAGAGCAAAAAAATCAACCTCAAAGTCGTGCGAAGAAGCGCGTATAAAATTTTTAACAGTCTTTGCATTTTCAAGATAGTTCAGCTCGGTGATTACGGGTTGCAAAAGGACGGCAACGCCTGCGCCGCGCTTGCTCAAAACGCCTTGACTACGGCGATATACAAGTTCATTCAGATAAACGGCAACTACGCCAAACTTCGAAATTACGCCGTTCTGAATATGGAGCACGGCTACGTGCGGTTCTATATGAAAGCGGTCACGATCGTAAATTCGCTCGTGGTTGGCAAAATAATTTTAATTCTTATTTGGGAGAAGTTAAATGAACGGAAAACTTAAAAAGAACGTTAAAAACGAATTTGATTCACCCGCGATCTCGGTCGAAAAGGTAGCCGACGCAAATACCGTCGTCGGCAAGCCGATCGTGACGGTGAGCGGTACGGAAGTTATACCTTTAAGCTCGGTTACGGTGGTGAACCTGAGCGGCGGGGGCGAGTACGGCGACGTTAAAACCTTTAAGGAAGCCGACGGCTTTAAGCTGGCGGGCGGGAACGGAACGGTTATTACCGTCAAGCCCAAGGGGTTTATCGTTGACGACGGCAAGGGTTGCAAACTGCTCAAACTTGAAGAGGGGGCTATCGACACGCTCGTCGAAAAGACGGGGGAGCTTGTCAGAAAATTGACCGACAATGGCTAAAAAATATCTGCGCGCAGCCTGCCTTTTGCTCGTGATTTCGGGTATTTCGCTCTGCGCGTTAAAAATGAAGAACGTCACCGCCGAAGCGAGCGCGTCGGCGGAAATTACGATGGAGCTGACCACGGGCACGGTTTTGGAGAGCGCGAACGCCGAAAAACAGCTTCCCATGGCGAGCACTACAAAGATTATGACGGCTTTGATAATCGCCGAGGACTGCGACCTTGACGAAATAATTACCGTTCCCGACGAGGCGGTCGGGGTGGAGGGTTCGAGTATCTATCTTAAAAAAGACGAAGAGATAGATATAAGAGATCTGCTTTACGGGCTTTTGTTGCGTTCGGGCAACGACGCGGCTGAAGCGCTTGCCATTCACCGCGCTGGGAGCGTTGAGGCGTTTGTGGAATTAATGAACGAGCGCGCGCGGCAAATAGGAGCAGAGAGCACGCACTTTCAAAATCCGAGCGGACTGCCCGCCGATGGGCATTACACAACGGCGAGAGATTTGTGCGAAATTGCCCGAACGGCAATGCAAAACCCCGTTTTCAAAGAGGCGGTTGGTACTAAAAGCTATAAGGGAAAATTCCGCAACTTCTCAAACAAAAATAAAATGCTCTACAACTTCGAGGGCGCGAACGGCGTTAAAACGGGTTACACGACCCGCGCGGGTAGGTGTCTTGTAAGCTCCGCCGAAAGAGAGGGTATGTGCATTCTTTGCGTAGTTTTGAATTGCCCCGATATGTACGAGAGAAGTTCGTGCCTTTTAAATAACGCGTTCAACAATTACGAACTCCATAAAATAAGTGAAAATAAGGTATTTATGTGTGGCATAGTACCTTGCAAACTTGAAAAATCGGTCAATTTTGTAACAAAATGTACGCAGGAAATCAATTACAGAGTGATATCTTTGAAGAGTTGCAAAAAAACTACAAAAGGCGAAGTTGTTGCCGAATTACAAATTTTTGACCAAAAAGACTTGATTTTGAAGCGCGATTTATATAGTATATAAGCGGATAGATTTTAGCGATAATTGCTTATAAGGGTTCATATAAATGCGTATAAACAAGTTTCTTGCGGCGGCGGGAATTGCCGCGCGCAGGGAGTGCGATAAAATTATAGAAGAGGGCAAAGTCACCGTGAACGGCGCGGCAGCTACGCTCGGTATGGACGTTTCCGAAAGCGACGAAGTTTTATATAACGGAGTTAAGGTGACGGTCAAAACAAACGAATACTATATTTTAAACAAGCCCAAGGGCTATATTACCGCCGTTTCCGACGACAGAGGAAGAAAGACGGTTCTTGATCTTCTTCCCAAGAGCACAGGCAGAATTTTTCCCGTCGGCAGACTCGACTACGACAGCGAGGGCTTGCTCATTTTAACCACCGACGGCGACCTCGCCCAAAGGCTTTCGCACCCCTCGCACGAAATTCCCAAAACCTACCTTGTAAAGGTGGAGGGAACGCTGACCGAAGCCGCTCTTAACCCCATAAGAAGCGGCATCGAGATCGACGGTTACAAGACAAAGAAGTGCAAGGCGCACATAGTCGAAACCAACAAGGCGTATACCAAAGTACATATAACGATAACAGAGGGCAAAAACAGAGAAATTCGCAAGATGTTTGCCGCGATCGGCAAGGAAGTTATGCTGTTAAAGCGCATAAAAATCGGCGAACTCACCTTAAAAGGACTTGACAGAGGCGCGTATCGCAAGCTCACAAAGCAGGAAATCGCCTACCTCAACAGTCTTTGACGGCGTTTGTTTTGGTTGATTTTCGGCGTAAATTTTGCAATTTCAACGAAGTTTCGTTAATTTTTTAACGTAAAGAGCGGTCGACGGAACCGCTCTTTTAATTTAACGGCAGACTGTTTATTGAACGAACAGCCGCTGTTTTTTTGATTTTTATTTTTTTGAACCGAAAGTTTTTTTACCGTAACCCTTTCAGACGAATCGGCAATAGCCGAAGTCGGTCGCCTTGATTGCGTTTGAACCGCCGTCTCCGCCGCCGCAGACACCGCCGCTGAAATTACCGATAAAGTTATGGATTTTATAGGCGAACAGATCGCTTTTGTAGCATTTAAGCGCGTCGCCGCATAGTTTGTCTTCGTCCTTTTTTCTCATAATCAATGGAAAAGCGGAGGAGGAAAGGGCGTTCAAAATCTCGTCGGCGCGGTCCTTTTTAACGGCGAGCGGCTTTATATAAAGGGGGCTTTTGAGATAGCGCGCGCAGTCGTCGGCGTACAATTCCAAAAGATTCGCCGTCAAAATTCTGCGTATGCGGGCATTGGAATAACGCTTGCCCGAACAGTTTTTTATAATGTCCTCGGCGGGCATATCCGCGCACGAAATGATTTTGTTTTCCAAACCCTCAGAACAGCCGTAAATTCTTGCGAGCGTTTGCGGTTGGGTTTGAAGCAATTTGAAGTTCAAAAAGGCGTAAAACAGCTTATTTTGTGCGGAAATGTCGCCTAAATCGTCAAAAACGCAAGGCGGAACGCAAGCCCTTGCCAACGGGTCGCGGGGGTTTTTACGTATGGCTTCGGCAGAAGAAATGCCGTTTTTAAGCTCTGTTTCGCCGTGTTCCGCGCCGACGCGTTTTATGGGTAAAATATCCAAAGTTCGGCTTTGCTCCTCGCAAGTTTTCGCCTTGTCGGTTTGGGTGAATGTTCGCACCTTATCGGTTCGCAAATCATCGGTTCGCCCGTAGCCGCCCCGCGACTTAAAGGAGAGCACGGCTTTTGCGTACTCTACGGCGAGCAGATTGTTGGGGCGGGAAAGAAAACGCGCGTTGCCGCCGCATTCCCCGAAAGCCGCGGTATACGCCCTTATATAACTTTCCCCCGAGCCGAGTTTTTCCGCAAGCGCATTGCGGAATTTTTCGCCCTCGGAAAGAAGGATTTTCGCAGACCGCATAATGAGTTGGGGGTCGTCGTCCTCGCAGCCGAACGCCAGAACTTCGGCGGAAGTTATCGCGTTTATTAGTTTTATTGCGCCTTTTGCAAAAATTTCGGCGGGTGCGACCGAGAAAGCGGTGGGGAGTTCTATAACGCAGTCCGCACCGTTCAACACGGCGTGACGGGCGCGGTCGAGCTTGTTCTGAACGCATATTTCGCCGCGTTGGGTAAAACTTCCGCTCATAACGCACAGCACCGCGTCGCACCCCGAAAGCACCTTTGCGCGTTCTATCAAATATTTATGACCGTTATGAAAGGGGTTGAATTCACAAATTATCGCACAAATTTTCATTTTAACCTTTACTTTCTCAAAAATCTGTTATATAATAATCTACGGTAGATATCCGACGGCTATATTATATATTAATTTGTCGGAAAAATAAAGTAATTTAAGGAGAAAGGATATGTCATTACTTGACGAAATCAAGGCAAAGGCGGCTGCCCGTCACAAGACAATAGTTCTTTGCGAGGGCGAGGATAAGCGCGTTATCGAAGCGGCGGCGCAGATAACCAAAGAGGGGATCGCAAAGATAGTGCTCATCGGCAATGAGGCGGAGTGCAAAAAAGTTGCGCCCGAAGTCGATCTTACGGGCGTGACCCTTATCGACCCGCTCACTTCCGATAAGGCCGAAAAATACGCGGCTATCCTGTACGAAGCGAGAAAGGCAAAGGGAATGACCGAAGAAGAGGCAAAGGTTCAGGCAAAGGACAGAACGATGTTCGGCGCGCTCATGCTCAAAGCGGGCGACGTCGACGGCTATGTCTCGGGCGCGTGCCATTCCACGGCAAATACGCTCCGTCCCGGCTTGCAGGTCGTCAAGACCGCTCCCGGTATCAAAACCGTTTCAAGCTGTTTTATATTGATAGCTCCCGATAAAAATAATCCCTACAACCCCGACGGCGTAGCCGTTTTTGCCGATTGCGCGATAAATATCGAACCCACGGCAGAACAGCTTGCCGATATTGCAATAACTTCGGCTAAGACCGCAAAGGATATAGCGGGGATAGAACCGAGGGTCGCTATGCTTTCGTTCTCGACAAAGGGCAGCGGAAACGATGATAAATTCTATCAGACCGTACCCAAGGTTCAGCAGGCGACCGCCCTTGCAAAGGCTGCCGCGCCCGACCTTGCGCTCGACGGCGAATTCCAGTTCGACGCCGCCGTCGCGCCCGAAGTAGGCCAGCTCAAAGCTCCCGGTTCAAAGGTTGCGGGTCACGCAAACGTGTTTGTGTTCCCCAATATCAACGCGGGCAACATAGGTTACAAAATCGCGCAACGCTTCGGCAAGTACATGGCGATAGGTCCCGTATGTCAGGGCTTTGCCAAGCCTTTGAACGACCTTTCGAGGGGTTGCAACGTAGAGGACATAGTTGCCACCGTAGCCGTTACCGCGCTTCAGGCGGAATAAACTTTAAAAGAGGTCAATAATGAAAATACTTGTTGTTAATGCGGGCAGTTCTTCGCTTAAATACCAGCTCATCGACATGGAAACCGAACAAGTGCTTGCCAAGGGCGGGTGCGAGAGAATAGGAATACCCGGTTCGATCCTTAAAGCAAAGGGCAACGGCAAAGAAAAAGTTTACGAGCAGGACATGCCCAACCACAAGGTTGCGATAGAGCTTGTGCTTCACGCTTTGCACGACGGAGAAATAGGCGTTATTAAGTCTATGGACGAAATAGGCGCGGTAGGTCACCGCGTTGTTGCGAGTGGCGAATACTTCAAAAAGACGACCCTCGTCACCCCCGAAGTGCTTAAAACTCTCGAAGAAAAGACCTTCGAACTTGCGCCCTTGCATAATCCCGCGGCGGCAACGGGCTTGCGCGCCTGCATGGAAGTTATGCCCAAAACCCCTATGGCGCTCGTTTTCGATACGTCGTTCCACGCAACGATGCCCGAGAAGGCTTATCTTTACGGTATCGATTACGAAGATTACAAAAACTTCGGCGTAAGAAAATACGGCTTCCACGGCACAAGCCACAAGTTCGTTTCGGCAGAAGCGGCAAAGTACCTCGGCAAAAAGCCCTCGGAACTTAAAATCGTGACCTGCCACCTCGGCAACGGCTCTTCGATAACTGCGGTAGACGGCGGCAAGTGCGTCGACACGACCATGGGTTTTACGCCTCTTGCGGGCGTTCTCATGGGGACGCGTTCGGGCGATATCGACGCTTCCGCCGTTGAATTCCTTGCAAGGAAGAAGGGAATGTCGCATGCTGAAGTTATAAATTACCTCAACAAGAAGTGTGGCGTTGCGGGAATTTCGGGCGTTTCAAGCGACTTCCGCGACCTTATAGCCGGTGCGGAGCAAGGCAACGCGCGTTGTGCGCTTGCTCTCGATATGTTCGCATATCAAACCAAGAAGTTCGTCGGTGCGTTTGCGGCGGCGATGGGCGGTCTTGACTGCATAGTGTTCACCGCGGGCATAGGCGAAAACACGCCCGTCGTTCGCGCGGGAGTTTGCGAGGGACTTGAATTCCTCGGCGTCAAGCTCGACAAAGCGGCCAACGCGGGCAAGAACACGGGCGCTATCCGCGAAATTTCGGCTAAGGATTCAAAAGTCAAGGTTCTTGTCATTCCCACCAACGAAGAACTCGTTATTGCAAGAGAAACGGCTGAACTTTTATAAAAAAATAACTATTCGGGCGCAAAACGAGTTGACAAAGCGTTACCCTTATAATATAATTTGATAGTCAACTTTCGGTATGGAAATAGATGTAAGAAAACTCTGCGCCAAGGGCGAGTACACGGGCGGCTTTTCGTACGATTACGAAGCGAGCGACGACGAATGTCTTATACCGCTTTGCAAAATTGACGGAACCGTTAAGGTTTTCGGAAATTTTGAAATTTACGATGACGACAGCGTGGGCGTAACCTTTACGGTGAAGTATAAGCTGAGCGGCAGTTGTTCTTATTGTCTGAACCCCGCCGAAAAGAGCGTTGAATTTCAATCGGACGTTCTGTTCGTTACAAATTCCGACGACGAAAATTATATTTACGACGGAAGGCGAGTCGATCTTGTTCCCGCCGTGCACGATGCAATACTTATTAGCCAGCCTGAAATTCTGTTGTGTAAAGAGGGTTGCGAGGGTATTGACGTAATTAAAAAGTAAAAGAGGTGTTAGAATATGGCAGTACCCAAGAGAAAGCAATCAAAAAGCAGAACCGACAAAAGGTTCGCAAACTATCAGGCAACCAATCCCACGCTCGTGGAGTGCCCTCATTGTCATCAGTTGACTCCGGCGCACAGGGTATGCGCAAAGTGCGGTTATTACGACAAAAAAGAAGTAATACCCCAAGACGCAAAGAAAGACTAAACAATTTATTGCGGACTGTCTGAATAGGCAGTCCGTATTTTAGTGAATAATCAAGGAAGAAAATTATGAAGCATACCGATATTTGCGAACTTTTTAATTCTTCGGCTAAGTACGTCGGCACGACCGTTGCGGTCTGCGGCTGGGTGCGCACATGGCGCGATTCGAAGAGCATTGCCTTTATCGAGCTGAACGACGGCACGTGCCTTAAAAATTTACAGCTCGTATTCGACAAACAGAAGATGAGCGAAGCCTCGTTTAAGGACGCGCTTGTTACGGGCGCGGCGTTGAAAGCCGAGGGCGAGTTGATAGCCTCCGAGAGGAACGGCTGCGAGATGAACGTTACTTTTGTGGAAGTTCTCGGTTCATGCCCGCAGGATTACCCCTTGCAGAAAAAGCATCACACGCTTGAATTTTTGAGGACCATTCCCCATTTAAGACCGAGAACCAAGTACTTCGAGGCGGTTTTTGCGGTAAGAAGCAGAATTTCGTTTGCCATTCACAAGTATTTTCAGGAACACGGCTACAAGTACGTACACACGCCCATAATCACGGGGAGCGACTGCGAGGGCGCGGGAGAGATGTTCCGCGCAACCACCATGCCGTGGAAAACCGACTGCAAAACCGAAGAGGAGTACTTTGCTTCGGACTTCTTCGGCAGGCGTGCAAACCTCACCGTTTCGGGTCAGCTCGAGGGCGAGATGGCGGCTACGGGGCTGGGCAAGATATACACGTTCGGACCTACGTTCCGCGCGGAGCACAGCAACACCACAAGGCACGCGGCGGAGTTCTGGCAGATAGAACCAGAAGTTTGCTTTGCGGACATTCACGATATTATAGAGATCGCCGAAGAATTTATTAAATTTATAATAAGCGACGTGCTCGAAAACTGCAAGGACGAGCTGGCGTACTTCGACGAGCGCGCAGAGAAAGGGCTGATAGAAAAGCTCAAATCGGTCGTTTCGAGCGATTTTGCAAAGATAAGCTATACCGAAGCCGTCGAAGTTCTCAAAAAATCGGGCAGGGAATTCAAATATCCCGTGGAGTGGGGCGCAGACCTTCAAACCGAACACGAGCGGTATCTCACCGAGGAATATTACAAAAAGCCCGTGTTCGTCGTTGATTACCCCGCTTCGATAAAGGCCTTCTATATGAAGCAGAACCCCGACGGCAAGACCGTTGCCGCAACCGATCTGCTTGTTCCAGGCATAGGGGAAATAATAGGTTGCAGTGAGCGCGAAGCCGACCCCGAAAAACTCAAAAACGCCATGCTGGCGCGTAAAATGCCCCTTGAAGCGTATGAGCAATACCTCGATTTAAGAAAGTACGGCACCGTTCCCCACAGCGGGTTCGGGCTGGGATTGGAGAGGATAATAATGTACGTAACGGGCGTTCAGAACATAAGAGATACCTTGCTTTTCCCCCGCACGGTGGGAAGCCTCTGATAAGAGCATTATATAATGATGAAAAACAGGATCTGCGTAATATTTACGGGCGGAACGATTGGTTCGTTTGCCGAGGGCAAGACCGTCGATTTAAGGCACGAGAACAAGAGTATCTTGCTTGAACTTTACCGCGAAAAGTACGGGTCGGAAATAGAGTTCGACGAATTCCGCCCGCTCGACATTCTCAGCGAAAACGTGCAGTTCACCGACCTCGACGCAATGGCGGCGTGTCTGCGTGCGGTCAACAAAAAGAAGTACGACGGCGTTATAATGACCCACGGCACCGACACGCTTTGCTTTACGGCAGGGCTGTTCAGTCAGATATTCTGCGATATCGAAATACCCGTGGTGTTCGTTTCTGCGCTTCACCCGTTGAACGACGCAAGGAGCAAAGGCGTTGAAAATTTTGCGGGGGCGGTCGATTTTATCGAGCATGAACAGCTCGGCGGGGTGTACGTATCTTTCAAAAACGAGGGCGAAAACCTTAAAATTCACCTTGCAAGCAGGGTGATTTTTGCCGAACAGATAAGCGGGCGATGCGAGAGCGTGCTCGATTTGCCCCTTTGCGAACTTATCGACGGACAGTTTGTCTACACCTCGGGGGCGCACATGCCCTCAAAGGAGCAACTGCTCCAAAAGCGCAACCCCTACGGCGCATACGCGCTCTGCAAGGACATCGTCACCATTCGCGCCCGTTCGTTCCTCGATTTCAGTTACTATAATTTCGGGGCGAAAAAACCGCGCGCGGCACTAATCGAACTCTATCACAGCGGAACGGTCTGCACGGCGGGAGAGGAGACCAACGTATTAAACTTCATCGAATATTGCCGCGAACTCGGAATAACGGTAATTCTTGCGCCCGTCGACAGCGTAGCCCGCGTTTATTCGAGCGCGCTCGAACTTAAAGACAAGTGCGTCATAGGTTACGACATGAGCTTCGAGATGACCGTGATTAAAGTTATGCTCGCGCTCGGTTCGGGCAAAGACATCGTTGAAGAGCTTGAGAAGAACTACTTTTTTGAAAAGATAAACTGAATTTCGAGCCATAAAGCAGAAAAGTTTTTATACTTATTTGAATGCGCTTTAATTCCTATTGACAAAATAGGAATTAAAGCGTATAATTTTAACATACAATAAAAGGGCATAATTAATAATATGGAAAAGAGATATTCGGTCACGGGCATGACGTGTTCGGCGTGCTCGTCCGGCATAGAGAGAGCGGTGGGAAAGCTCGACGGCGTGTCGCTTTGCGAAGTCAGCCTTATGGGAAAGTCGATGAAAATCGACTTTGACGAAAGCGTGATCGGCGAAGAGCGCGTGTTCGAAGTGGTAAGATCGCTCGGCTACGGCATTTTCAACGAGGGCGAACTTCCCGAGGCAAAGGAAAAGCCGCAGGATAAAAAACTTTTTATTAGATTTATAATATCGGTAATCGTGCTTTTGCCCCTTTTGTACGTATCGATGGGGCACATGAAGCCCTTTAATTTTCCGCTTCCCTTTTTCATCGACCCCGCAAAGGGCAACGAGCAGTGGTTTTCGCTCTATCAGCTCATACTTTCGGCGGCGATAATCGGCATAAACTACGCCTTTTTCAAGAACGGCGCGGTCGCACTTTTTAAGCGCGTTCCCAATATGGATACGCTCGTTGCATTAGGCTCGGGCGTTTCGTTCACGTACGCGCTCGTGCTTACGGTTCTTATATTTATTGGAAAGGCGCAGGGGAACGCGGAGTTCGTCGCGCTCCACATGAGCCTGCACTTCGAAAGCGCGGCAACGATCCTCACGCTCGTAACTGTCGGTAAATGGCTCGAAGAGAAGTCGAAAAGGCGCACGGGCGGCGAAATTGAAAAACTTTTGAAACTTGCGCCCGACACGGTTACGAAAGAGGTCGACGGAAAGCAAATTACAATTTCGGTCAAAGACGTAAAAAAGGGCGATATCCTTGTGGTCAAGCAAGGGGAGTACGTTCCCGTCGACGGGGTAATTACCGAGGGAACTTCGTTTGTCGATAAGTGCGCCGTCACGGGCGAGAGCGTGCCCGTTGAAGTTTTTGCGGGGGATATGATAACCTCCGCCGCGCTCGTCAAGAGCGGCGTTATAAAAATGCGCGCCGAAAAGGTGGGGGAAGAGACCACCCTTTCCAAAATAATAAAAATGGTGCGCGAGGCGGGCGAAAGCAAAGCCCCCATTCAGAAATTTGCCGACAAGGTGGCGGGTGTTTTTGTACCGCTCGTAACGGCGTTTGCCGTTCTTACCTTTATAATCTGGCTTTTAATTGACCGCGGGTTCAACCCTCAGCACTGCGTGACTTATGCGATAAACGTGCTTGTTGTGTCGTGCCCGTGCGCGTTGGGGCTGGCAACGCCCGTCGCAATTATGACGGCGGCGGGAAAGGGGGCTTCGCTCGGCATACTCTACAAAGACGCCGAAACTTTGCAGAACCTCTGTTCGGTGAACGCCGTTCTGCTCGATAAAACGGCTACGATAACCGAGGGTAAACCCCGCGTAACGGGCGTTTACGCGTTCGGCATAGACCGCGACCGCGCGCTGTTCATTGCAAGCGGCATCGAAAAAAATTCAAATCACCCGCTCGCAAAGTGCGTTACCGACTACTGCGAAGAGGGAGCGGAAGTTACCAACTTTGAATATACGGCTGGCAAGGGGGCTTCGGCGGAGTTCGAGGGCAAGGTCTGGCGATTGGGCAATTCCAAAAACGTGGGCAAAGCCGCAATTCCCTCCGAGGTCGCCAAAAAGGCGAGCGAACTTTCGGCTCAGGGAAACACGGTTATTTACCTTTCGGACGAAAAAAAGGTTCTTGCGCTCATAGCCGTTGCCGATACCGTAAAAGAGGGCAGTGCAGAGGCAATCAGCCTTTTGAAAGAGCGCGGAATGAGGCTTGCAATGCTCACGGGCGACAGCGAGTCCACGGCAAAAGCCGTTGCCGAAAGAGTGGGGCTTGACGAGTTTGTTGCCGACGTTCTTCCAGAGGATAAGCTGAACGCCGTCAAAAACGTTCAAAACGCTGGCGGTTGCGTTGCCATGGTGGGCGACGGGATAAACGATTCCCCCGCCCTGAAGCAAGCCGACGTGGGTATCGCCATAGGCAGCGGAACCGACGTCGCCATAGATTCTGCGGGCGTAGTGCTCGTGCGCGAGGATCTGAGAACGCTCGACACGGCGTTCGATTTAAGCCGTGCGGCGGTTCGCAATATCAAAGAAAATCTCTTTTGGGCGTTTTTCTACAACGTAATTATGATACCCGTTGCGGCGGGAGCTTTTTCGGCATTGAATTTTGTGTTCACTCCTACAATTGCCGCCGCGTGCATGAGTTTAAGCTCGCTGTTTGTGGTGGGTAACGCCCTGCGGCTGTTGCTTTATAAAAACAAAAAAATTAAAAATGAAAATATAAAGGAAGAAATTTTTATGAAAAAAATCGTATCGATCGACGGAATGTGTTGCGAACACTGCGCAAAGAGGGTCGAAGAACACCTTGCGGCTGTAAAGAACGTTGTCTCGGCGGACGTTAAACTCAAAAAGAAATGCGCCGTTATACGCAGCCGCGAAGAGGTTTCGGACGAGGAAATCAAAGCCGCAGTTACCGAAGCGGGCTACACCGTTACCGCAATCGAGAGCAAGTGACAAACAAAAGGGTTTTGTGACAAAATACGCGCTTATTACGCTTTGACATATCAGCATACGGGGCATTATAATTAAAAGCGGAGGTAACCTATGCAGGATACGATGCTTTTAGACAGACGTACTAAGGATTTGGTGCGCGAGTATGTGCCCGACGGCGACGTGCTCGACAGCATAGTTTGCTTTTTTTCGATTTTTGCCGACCCCACGCGCGTGAGAATGTTGTCTGCGTTGGCTATATCGGAAATGTGCGTAACCGATATTTCGAGGGTTCTCGATATAAATCAAACGACCGTTTCGCACCAGCTGAGGCTTTTGAAAAACCTCGGTATTGTAAAGTGCGAACGTCACGGCAAGATAATTTTTTACTCTTTGGTGAACGAGACCGTGAACGACGTTATGTTAAAAGGCGTGGAGTTCTTGGGCTGTTAGTCTGTTTTTTTTCTTTGGTCTGCCGAATGTAAATTTTGCACGAAAAACTCAATAATGTCGGATATAAAACCGAGGCGGCGCGGGGTAGCGGCTTCGGTTTTTCCGTATCAAAAATCTTAAAAACTATTGCATATATTAAAATTTTGTGTTAAAATATTATAGAATATATGATAGGAGTCTGACCGTGAAATTTTTTAAGATCGCGCTTGCGGTTCTGCTTGCAATAACGATGGCGGGATCTATTGCGTGCGCGCCCGTTGTCAATAAAGACGGCAACAATTCGGAAAATCAAAAAGTTGAGCACACATTAACTTTGCACCTTAACGGCGGAACGATCGCGGGCGAAACCTCGACCGATGTTGTTACGCGCAAGTTCGAAGAGGGCAAAACCTATGAACTTCCCAAACCCACGAAGTCCGAAAATGTTTTCCGCGGGTGGTATGAAAATGCAGGTTTTACGGGCTATTCCTATGACGAAATAAGTTCGTCGCAAACAAAAAGCGACAAGGAATTCTGGGCGAAGTGGGAAGAGACTTCGACTACAAATCCTCCTTCGGGCGGAGAGGAGCAGAACCCTCCCTCGGGCGGCGGGGAACAAAATCCCCCTTCTGGCGGCGGCGAGCAGACCCAAACCTATAATATCACCTATGTTTTGAACGAGGGAACTTTGCCCGCCGGCTATCCCACAAAATACACAAAGGGCGTCGAGCTGACATTACCCATTCCCACAAAGACCAACTTCGACTTCGGCGGGTGGTTCGAACAGAGCAATTTCAGCGGTTCAGCCGTCGTTACAATTCCCGCAACGGCGACGGGCGACAAGACCTATTACGCCAAGTGGGATTTCGTGCAGAGCGGCGAACCCACGCAGACGACCTATGATATCGACTATGTTTTGAACGGGGGAACTTTGCCCGCGGGCTATCCCACCAAATACACAAAGGGCGTCGGACTTACGTTACCCATTCCCACAAAGCCTGATTCCGACTTCGGCGGGTGGTTCGAACAGAGCAATTTCAGCGGATCAGCCGTCGTTAAAATTCCCGCAACGGCTACGGGCGACAAGACCTATTACGCCAAGTGGAACGCGGTTGCGGTAAACGACCTTACGATAAAGCAATTCGGCGGCTATGAAGAGGGCGCGTACGTTTTGCTCGACCCCGTGAGCGGAGTTGCCGACAACGGCTATAAGGTTGAATACAGAACTTCGGGCGGCGCGGCGGCGTGGACGGCGATAGACTCGCAGTTGATAAGAAAAAATAAGTTGGGCGAGATACGCGCCGACATAGTCGGCATAAAGGCGGGAAGCTACGATATTAAGGTGACCGCAGGCTCGAAGTCGGCTACCGAAACAAACGTTGCGGTTACGGCGTACGATCGCTCGGGTTACGCGCATTTTAAGGCAAGCGCGGGAGTTGGGGGTTATAATGCGGACGGCACGCCCAAGTCGAACGCTGTGATAATTTACGTTACCGACGCAACAAAGAACACGGTTACGGCAAAAATCGGCAGTAAAACGTATACGGGGCTTGTGTCCATTTTGCAGAACGCCAAGAGCGACAGCACACCCGTTATTGTCCGTATACTCGATACAATAACCACAAAGACATGGAAAAAGGGTATTGATTATAAGGAGAAGTATAAACCTGGTGATAATAATAAATATAATTTAACGGCAGATCAAATTGTAGATAAGAATGGCAAGCAAATCCCCACAAGTTCAAGTAAATTAAACCAAAGTGATATCACAACCAAAGGATATAATGACTTGCAGGACGAATATACCTTGCTTGAAGGTCTTACAAGCAGAATGTCGCTTAGCGGAAACGAATGGGATTCTTATTGGAATATGTGCGATATTGATGGTGCGAAGAGCGTGACGGTAGAGGGCATAGGGACCGAAGCGGGGCTTTTCCAATGGGGCTTTACATGGAAAAACAGTAACTCCATTGAAGTGCGCAATCTTACTTTCGATGATTACACCGAGGACGCTTGCAGTTTTGAGGGCAGTTCGGATAAAAACAGTGCAGATGAGTTTGATTCTAAGAGAATTTGGCTTCACCATAATACCTTCCTCGAGGGAATGAACTATTGGGATGTTTCAGCCGAGCAGGATAAGCACGACGGCGACGGTTCAACCGACTTTAAACGTTGTTCCTATGTAACCGTTTCGTACAATCACTACTATAACAACCACAAGACGGGGCTTGTAGGCGGTAACGATAGTAATAAAACCGCAAATATTACTTTCCACCATAATTACTATGATTTGGCATGGAGCAGGTTGCCGCTCGGCAGACAGGCTAATATGCACATGTACAACAACTATTATAAGGCGGGCGGTCAAACAAGTTACTTCATTTCCGTTCGCGCCACCGCGTTTGTGTTCGTTGAGAACTGCTACTTCGATACCACGGCTCATGGGGCGAATATTATAGATACTTATAAAGAGACCGAGTTTTCAAGCAGCAAAAAACTCGGATATGCAAAACTTTATAACTGCATGTGGAACGGAAGCGCATTAACTGCGTCGAATTTCAAAATTACCCAACAATGGGCTGTTACGGCAGGCTTTATCAAAGTTGTATCCGGCAGAACAGAGGCGCTAAACGCTGTAACTTATAATAACATAAATAACGGCAATTGCCAGTTCGGGCAGAATTTCGACACGGATACAAGCAAGTTCTATTATGACGGCGCAAAATCAAACGTGACCGAAATGCTTGCCCCCGCCCAAGTAAAGGATAAGATACCGCAGATTGCGGGCGTTCACAAAAATTAAGGTTCCCAAAAACCTGTTTATCGCAAAATTCAAGAAGAGTTGACCTGTGCGGTCGGCTCTTTTTTTACGCTTGCCGTGCAAAATTGTCCATAACCGTTGCAAAACGAATAAGAGCGTGCTATAATATAAAATAGGTTTTTATGGACGTTATAAGTGAAAAACTCAAACTTTTGCCCGATAGCCCGGGCGTTTATATAATGCTCGACGCGTATTCCAACGTTATATACGTGGGCAAGGCTCGCGTTCTCAAAAACAGGGTTCGCCAATATTTCCATAATTCGCCAAAGCCCGAAAAGGTTATGCGAATGGTGGAAAACATAGCCGATTTCAACTATATTATCACCGATTCCGAAATTGACGCCCTTGCGCTTGAAAATAACCTTATCAAAAAGTACAAGCCCAAGTACAACATTCTTTTGAAGGACGACAAAACTTATCCCTATATCAAGGTCGACCTCAGAGAGGAGTTTCCAAATTTTTATCTGACCCGCAAAATCAAGAAGGACGGGTGCAAATATTTCGGTCCGTTTATGGGCGGCATAAACTGCAACGACATTCTCAACACTCTGCAACTGACTTTTTGCGTTCGGCTGTGCCACACTTCGATTACGTCGAAGCCCAAGCGCGAGTGCCTTAATTTCCACATAGGCAGGTGCACTGCGCCATGTGCGGGGAAGGTTACCAAAGAGGAATACGCCGAACAGATAAAAAAGGCGATAGGCTTTTTGGAGGGTAACTTAAAAGAGGCGCAGGAGCTTTTAACTTCAAAGATGTATGCGGCTTCCGAGAGCGAAAATTTTGAGCTTGCGCTCGACTACAAGCGCAAGCTGGAAATGCTCGACAAGCTCGAGGCAAAGCGGATAACTTCGCTCAACAAGGCAATCGACGCCGATATTATCGCCTATGCAACGAACAACTTGTATTCTGCGGTGAACGTTTTGATTACCCGAAAGGGCATAATGCAGGGCGGAAGCAGTTTTGCCTTGGACGAGGCGAACTTCTCCGACGGCGAAGCGTTGACGGCTTTTATAACTCAATACTATTCGCGGCACGAAGCACCCGCCGAAATTATTGTTGAGGACTTCTGCGAAAAGGAACTTTTGGAGAGCTATTTCAAAGAAAAAGTCGGCAAAAACGTTGAAATTACGCTTGCAAAGCAGGGCGACAAGTTCAAACTTTTGCAAATGGCTAAAAAGAACGCCGCGGAGTTCCTCGAAAAATCTGTCGACAAAATCAAGCACAAGGACGATATGACTGTAAACGCGTGCAAGCGTTTGCAAAGTATTCTCGGACTTAAACGCTACCCCCGCCGAATGGAGTGCTATGATATTTCGAACATAAGCGGCGTGGACAAGGTAGGATCGATGGTCGTGTTTACCGACGGCGAGGCGGACAGAAACAGCTACCGACGGTTCAAAATAAGAACCGTTGAGGGGGCGAACGACTTTGCCTCGTTGCAGGAAGTGCTTACGCGCAGGCTTGCGAAGCTCTGCACGGACGAAGAGGACAAGTTCCCCAAACCCGACCTCATTATAATCGACGGCGGCAAGGGACAGCTTTCGTCGGTAAAGGAGATTTTTGACAAAATGGGCGTGAGCGACATCGAACTCATTTCGCTTGCCAAACGCGAGGAAGAGGTATTCACGCTGAACTTCGACGAGAGCGTTAAAATTCCGCACCGCGATTATGCCTTGAAAATGTTGCAGAGGATCCGCGACGAAGCCCACCGCTTTGCCATAACTTATTTCAGAAATATCCACTCAAAACGCAATTTAAGCTCGGTTTTGACCGAAATCGACGGAATTGGCAAGGTGAAAAGGCTTGCGCTGTTAGAGAAGTTCGGCACGCTTGAACGCATTTTGAAGGCTTCGGAAGAGGAGCTTGCGGAGTGCGAGGGCATCAGCCCCGCGCTTGCAAAGAAGATAAAGACGTACCTCGAAGAAAATTTATGAGAAAAATCAATTACGGGCTGATCGTTTCCGACTTTGACGGAACGCTCATCGACGACAACCAACGCGTTCCCCAAAAAGTCAAAAAAGCAATTGAAGAATATGTTGCCGCGGGCGGGATATTTGCCGTTTGCACGGGCAGAATGACGGCTTCGATTTTGCCGAGAGTGCGGAGTTTGGGCTTAAAAGGGCTTGTTATTGCCTATCAGGGCACGCAGATCAGCGATATCGAGAGCGGAGAACTCATAAAAGACGGCGGTTTTTTATGGGAAGAAGCCGCAGAAATTTGCGAACTTATTGAGGGAACGGGGCAGTTTGTCAACGCCTATTGCGGCGATACGCTGTTCACCGACATTCCCAAAGACAACATTTATTTGCGGCAATACGAAAGGATAGTCGGAATTGACGCGGTGAGCGTTAAGCCCATTTCGGAACATATCCGCAAAAATAAACTCAAATGTCAAAAAATCGCAAGCCTTATTTCCCCCGAAGACAGAGATTGGCTTTATCGCTTCTTAAAAGAAAAGGTGGGGGAGAGGTTCGACGTAACTTGCAGTGCGAAAGTGTTGGTTGAAGTGTCGCCCCTCGGCGACACAAAGGGCGAAGCACTCAAATACCTTGCCGCGCACTACAACATACCGATGAGCAAGACAGTTGCGATAGGCGACAACTTAAACGACCTTTCAATGGTAGAAGCGGCGGCGGTTGGAGTTGCGACTGGCAATGCCGACGAAGAATTAAAAAGAAGTGCTGACCTTGTTTCGGTGACGAATAACGAGGGCGCAGTTGCAGAAATAATAGAAAAATACGGGTTTGCATAGTACTATGTGTGAAATATTAGCCCCTGCGGGCGGCAAAAACAGCGCGCTTGCGGCTATAAATTCGGGCGCGGACGCGATTTATTTGGGACTTTCGCAATTTTCGGCAAGGAGTTCTGCCGAGAACTTTGACGAGCAGTCTTTTAATGAAATAGTCCGCTATGCCCATGCGTTCGGCGTAAAAGTGTACGTCGCCATGAATACGCTCATTAAAAACAGCGAACTTGATGGTTTTCTTTGCTCGCTCAAAAGGGCGTGGAATGGCGGAGCGGACGCAATTATTCTTTCAGACGTGTTTTTGGGCAAGTTCGTAAAATCACGGTTCCCGCAGATAAAACTGCATCTTTCGACGCAGGCGGGCGTTTGCAATGTTTACGGCGCGTTGTTGGCGCGTGAATATGGGTTTGAACGGGTCATTCTTGCGCGCGAGACGGCGTTTGAGGACATAAAAACCATTGCAAAAATCATCGAAACCGAGGTTTTTGTGCAAGGCGCGCTGTGCACTTGCCTTTCGGGACAATGCTATCTTTCGTCGTTTGCGGGCGGCAACAGCGGCAACCGCGGCAGATGCAAACAGCCGTGCAGAAAGCGTTACTCTATCGACCGCAACGGGTTCGGGGAAGAGGCGTACAGAATTTCGCTCTCAGATCTTTCGGTGGGCGAGGACATAAAAAAATTTGCCGAGGCGGGCGTTTCGTCGTTTAAGATCGAGGGGCGCATGCGGCGAGCGGAGTATGTTGCGGCTTCTGTCAAATACTACCGCGATATTTTGGACGGCGCGGCGGCGGAAGTTTTAGGAAGCGGTTTGAGCGACTTGAAACGTACGTTTAACCGCGGAAATTACACAAAAGGGCTTGCTTTCGGGCAAGAAAAGGACTTTATTTCGTATAAAGTGCAGGGGCATATAGGCGAGTTTGTCGGAACGGTCAAGGTCGAAAACGGCAAATTTTTGTGCTTGACTTCAACAAAATGCCAAGTCGGCGACAGCTTTAAAGTGTTGAGAGGCGGAAAGGAAATTGACGGGGCGGACTTCTTCAAAACCGCAAAGGGCGGAATGGAAGTTACCTCGAAAACACGGCTTCTGAACGGCGACAAGCTGTTTATCACGACCGACACGTCGGTAAATTCACGCTTGTTAAGCGTTGAGCGGAAATTAAAAATTAAAGTTTCGGCGCGTTTTTTGCAAGGCAAACCCGCCGAAATCGAAATAAACGGCTTTACTTTTAAGGGCGGCGATGCGCTCGAAAGTGCGAAAAATCGCCCGCTTACTGCAGAAGATATACAAAATTGCTTCAAAAAGACTGATAAATATCCGTTTGACGTGCAGTTCGGCGAGGTGATAACGGACGGAGTGTTTGTGACTTCGGCGAACTTAAACGCGGTTCGGCGGCAAGCCTACGGGGATTTTTACCGCAACATTACCGAAAGCAAGAACGAGCGGGCGGAGGGCGATTTTGAGTTGCCCCAAATTCCAGCCCAAGTTCAAAATAAACAACAAGTCCAAAAGCAAAATAAAAACCAAAGCCAAAGCCAAACCAACGACCAAGCGGAAGCCCAAAACCGACCCGCCGCAAATCATAAAAAAGCAGTAATTTTAAGTTCTTCGTGTTTTCCTTATGATAAAATTGGGGTATCGACCGAACGCAAAAACGCCGAAAAAGGCGTTGAACATGCGGGCGAATCAGCCGCAAATGTCGGTAATTTTTCGGAAAATGTCGGTTCTTCGGTCACAGTGGTCGGTTCAGCCGAAGCAGTAAAGGCGGGTTTGTTCGACGCGCAAGTCGGTTCGGACAAGGCAAGAGCAAGTTTTTCCGCCGCGAAAGTCGGTTCGGACAAGGCAAGAGCAGGCGCAGACGGGCGATCGCCTGAAATTCCCGACGCGGATATAATTATTTTTAAGCCCGAAAACTATTGCGAAATTCCCGATTTGGGCAGAATAGCAGCGGAAATTGCCCCCAAAAAGTTGTTTTTGTATCTTCCGCCGTTTATGAGCGGTAAGGATATCGAAAAAATAACCGCGGCGGCAAGGGAGGCGCATGGCGTTTATTGCGACGGAATTTGGGCGGTAAAGTTCTGCGAGAGCATACAAAAACCCCTTTTTGCGGGGTGCGGATTTAATATTTCGAATGTCGTAGATATCGATTTATGTCAGACAGAGTACTTTGCAATTTCGAAAGAATTGACTGTTTTTGAGCAAAAAGAACTTTCAAAACCCAACGCTTTTGCGCTGTCTGTAGGCAATATCAAGGTTATGGACCTTATTTACTGCCCGTTTGGAAAACGCTGTTTTGACTGCGACGGCAAAAGAGTGTATTGCCTTACCGACGAAAACGGCAGAAAATTCCCGCTCGTAAGATATAAAACCTCCGATTTTTGTCGGTTCGAGCTGTACAATTGCGCCGATCTTGTGTCGGTTTCGCCCGTCGGTTCGCTCATCGACTGCACTTTATTCGGAAAATCACAACTTAAAGAGGTTTCAAACGTAGTTAATTGTTGCGACGACATTAATAGTTTGAAAGAGCTTTTCCCCAACCGCACGTCTGGTCATTCCAATTCGCCCGTGTTTTGAATTTTCGCATGTGTATAGGATCGTTGTAAATTGTTTTAAGTAAATAAAATTTGCCTAAAACCCCGATTTTAACCTATTTACTAAACGTTTTAACGCATATTGTAGTTCAATTGTAAGATTTTAAGATGAACGCTAAAACACTGCAAAGGCTTGAACTTAATAAAATTCTTTCCGCCGTTTCAGAGTATTGTTCGCTTGACGGCGGAAAAAGGCTTGCCTTGAATCTTGCGCCCTCGGACGACATTGCCGAGGTTCGCGACAGGCTGGCTTTTACTCGCGAGTGCGACAAACTTCTTTATGTGTTCGGCGCGGGTAAGATAGAAAATTTCGGTCAGCCCGAAGAGGTGTTGAAGAGAGCCGAAAAGGGCAGTTCGCTCAACTGCGCCGAACTTTTGAACGTGTGCGCGCTTTTGCGTTCGTCGCGTTGCGCATATCAGAGCATTGTTAAATACGACGACGGGCAATTGAAATTTACACGAAGAATTGCCGACGGGCTTTGCTTTAACCAAAATCTCGAAGCCGATATTTCTGAAAAGATAATTTCGGTCGATAGCGTTTCCGACCGCGCAAGCGACAGACTTTATTCCATACGTTCCAAAATCAAAAGTCTGAACGAGCGTATCCGCTCCGAACTCAACGAATATGTTTCGGGCAAGAGCGCGGAGTTTTTGCAGGATTCCATTGTCACCATGCGCAACGACAGGTATGTAATTCCCGTAAAAGCCGAGTATAAGAGCAGAGTCAAGGGCTTTGTGCACGACCGCTCGAAGACGGGAGCTACTTATTTTATCGAACCCGAGTACGTGCTCGAACTCAACAACGAACTTGTTTCGCTTCAAATAGACGAGCGGGAAGAGGTCGAGGCTATCTTAAAAGCCCTTTCGGGGCGCGTCGGTCAAATCGCCGCGGAGCTTTGGAACACCGTCGGGCTTTTGTATTCGCTCGATTGCGCGTACGCCGTTGCGGAGTACTGTTATTACAAAAAATGCACCGAGCCCGAAGTAAACGCTCGGGGGATAATATCGATAAACAAGGGCAGACACCCGCTTATTGAAGCCGACGAAGTTGTGCCCGTTAATCTCGAACTCGGCGAAAAGTACAACTTTTTACTGTTGAGCGGGGCGAACACGGGGGGAAAGACCGTTACCATGAAGATGTGCGGTCTGTTTTGCCTTATGGCGGCATGCGGGTTGTTTATTCCCGCCGCAAGCGGAAGTAAAATAGCCGTTTTCGGCAATATCTTTTGCGGGTTGGGCGACAGCCAGAGCATTGAAGAGAGCCTTTCGACCTTCTCGTCGCACATTGCCGACGTAACCGAAATTTGCCGCGAGGCGGACGGCAACAGCCTTGTGCTCATCGACGAGCTTGGCGGCGGCACCAACCCCGACGAGGGGCAGGCAATCGCAAAAGCCGTTGTCAAATTTCTGCTCGAAAAGGGTGCAAAGGGCATAATTACCACCCATTTTACGGCGTTAAAGGAGTTTGCATACACGCGCGACGGCATTGAAAACGCAAGTATGGAGTTTGATTCGGCTACGTTGAGACCGCTTTACAGCGTTAAAATAGGTCTCCCAGGGGCGAGCAACGCGCTTGCCATAGCGGGTCGCCTCGGAATGGACGCCCAAATCCTTTCGGACGCCATGGGCTTTTTATCCGTGGGGGCGAGGAGTTTTGAAAATATACTGCAAAGGGCTGAAGAGAGCCGCGTAAAAGCCGAGGAAGAGCTTTCGAGGGCGGCGGCAATGAAAGCCGAATGGCAGAAAAAACTTTCCGAAGTCAATCAAAAAATCGAAGAAGTCAACCGCGAACGTGAAAAAATTTCACGCGGGGCAAGGAGCGAATCGCGGCGGATAATCGCCGAACGCACCGAACGCGCGGAGGAAATTCTTGCCAAAATCGAAGAAATTTTCGGAAAAGCCGAACTTTCGCAAAAAGATCTTATCGAGGCGCGCACGCTCAAAAACAAGCTGAAAGACGAGGCATACGAGGAAGAGAGCGAGCGGAGCAAAGTTGAAGAGCTTGAACAAGCCACCGCCGAAAATCTGCGATCGGGCGTGACGGTTTTCATAAAACCCATGCAAACGCGCGGGACGGTCGTTTCGTTCAACCCCAAAAAAGGCGAAGCAGAAATTCTGTGCGGAAGCATAAAAATGCACTTAAAGACGTCGGAGCTGTCGATCGTGGGCGAAGAGCGGAGCAAAAAGCCGCAGTTCGTAAAGGTCGTGCGCTCGATCCCGAGGGAAAAGCCCTTGCTTGAAATCAACGTTTTGGGGCTGACAGTCGTTGAAGCTCTCTACGAGGTCGATAACTTTATCGACAGAGCCGTAACCGACAATCTTCCCGAAGTTAAGATAATTCACGGAGTGGGCACGGGCAAGCTCAAAGCCGCCATATGGGAGCACCTCAAACGCCATAAAAACGTCGATAGCCTGCGGCTCGGCAAGTACGGCGAGGGCGAAACGGGCGTTACATTTGTCAAACTCAAATAAATTTTGCCTATAAATAACCCCGCCCGTAATGAACAGACAAAGCCCGTGAAGTTACTATATTTTGCAAATAACCAAACCCGCCCGTAAGGCACAGACCAAGCCCGTGAAGTTACAAACACAAATAAATAACCGACCGCACGGCGCAAAGAATCGACCCCGCGCAGATAAAAGAATTAACCCCGCGGA
Organism: uncultured Clostridia bacterium; assembly: GCA_947629515.1. Taxonomy (GTDB): domain Bacteria; phylum Bacillota; class Clostridia; order Christensenellales; family Borkfalkiaceae; genus Coproplasma. Next base: position 43,777 of record CANRDY010000004.1, on the reverse strand, counting down.
TAATTAATATTATATAAATAGTTAATTATTTTAGGGGTAAACTATTGAAAAGTAAACTTAAAACAGTTATAATCAACGTCTTTCTTGCTTCAATAGTGCTTGCGGTAAGCCTTGTGGGATTTTTAAGCGGGGGAACCGCAGCCGTTTCGGCTGAGGGGGAGAACCTCTTTTACGGCGGAGAAAAGTCGGGCAACTGCGTCAGTCTGACGTTCAACGTCTATGAGGGCACGGATGTGGTGTACGACATTTTGTCTGTGCTCGACGAATACGGCGCGCAAGCTACCTTTTTTATAGGCGGTTCGTGGGCGGACGACAACGTTGACTGTGTGCGCGAAATTTATAGGCGCGGACACGAAATAGGCAGTCACGGCTACTTTCACAAAGACCATTCGCGGCTCAGCTATGCGGGTAATCTGGAAGAAATAAGACCGAGCGTTAAACTGCTTGAAATGATATGTATGAATAAAGTCGGGCTGTTTGCGCCGCCCTCGGGAGCGTTCAACGACAACACCCTTTTAGCTTGCGCGGAGCTGGGGCTGAACGTTATTATGTGGAGCAGAGATACTATAGATTGGCGCGACAGCGACAAAAAGACTTTATATAAACGCGCAACAGAGGATCTTGAAGCGGGCGAAATTATACTGATGCACCCCAAGGCGCACACGGCGGAAGTTTTGCCCGATATTCTGAAATACATACGAGAACGCGGGTTGACCGCCTCGACGGTTTCCCGCAATATAGGAGAATGATGGTCTATTACAAAAAACTCGACAACGGCGTAAGGCTTGTTGTCAACAAGATGAACGCGCTTCTTTCGGTGACAATGGGCATAATCGTGCGGACGGGAGCGGCGCAGGAGAGCGACAAAGAGGACGGCATTTCGCATTTTATCGAGCACATGCTGTTCAAGGGCACAAAAAGGCGTACCGCCTATCAGATCTCGGACGAAATGGACAGGATCGGCGGTCAGATGAACGCCTTTACCGCAAAGGACATTACGTGCTATTACGCCAAATCCACTACGGCGCATGCGAGCGAAGCGTTCGAAATTCTTTCGGATCTGTTTTTGGAGAGCGTGTTCCCCGAAGAGGAAATGGTAAGGGAAAAGGGCGTCGTCATCGAAGAGATAAACATGAACGAGGACACGCCCGACGACCTCTGCCTCGATCTGCTTGCCAACGCATATTTCGGCGAAAGGGGATACGGAAGAACCATTCTCGGCAGTCGCGAGAACGTGGCGGGGTTTACCGTTGACGATATCAAAGACTACATGGACAAGCACTACGTGCCCGACGACATAGTTATTTCAATGGCAGGGAACATCAACGTAAAACTTGCCGAGGAGCTTGTGTTAAAGTTTTTCGGCGGGTTAAAGGCAAAGCCCTCCGCCCACAAGCAGGTAAAGGTGGAACTTGCCGCAAAGTCGCTCATTAAGAAAAAGGACATCGAGCAGGTGCACATAGGAATTGCTTTTCCCTCGGTTGCGCGCTACGGCGAGTATTACGACGCAACGCAGATATTGAACGCCATACTCGGCGGAAGCATGTCGTCGCGCCTTTTCCAGACCGTGCGCGAGAAGCTGGGGCTTGCTTACACCGTCTATTCATACCTTACGGCGTATGCAGAGGCGGGCGCGCTGTCGGTCTACGCGGGTGTCAATGCGGGCAAATACGTCGAATCCGCCGAAGCCATACTCGGCTGTATAGAAGATTTGAAGAAAAAGAATATTTCCGAGGACGAATTTGTAAGGGGAAAGGAACAGCTGATCTCCTCGTCGGTCTATGCGCAGGAGAGCACAAGTTCGCAAATGCTCCTTTTCGGCAAAGAGATGATATACAACGACAGAGTTTATAACTTCGAAGAGCGCGTACAGCAGATAACCGACGTGACCCTTGACGACGTGAAAGCCGCGGTAGAGATAAACTTCGATAGCTCAAAGGCGGCGTGCTCGCTCGTTGGGGCGGCGGACAAGCCATTAAAATTATTCTAAACTCTTTAATTTATTTACATTCGATAAGGTATTCAGTTGGAACAACAATTTACGGGTTTTCCGCCCTTTTACGACAGTCAAAGCCGTCTGCTCATTTTGGGCAGCTTTCCGTCGGTGAAGAGCCGACAAGTCGGGTTTTATTACGGCAACAGACAGAACCGCTTTTGGGGAACGCTGAGCGAATTTTTCGGCGAACCGAGACCGAACGACCCCGCCGAGCAGAAAAAATTTTTACAAAAGCACAATATTGCGCTGTGGGACGTGGCGGAAAAATGCCGAATTTCAGGCTCGCGCGACGAAAGTATATCAAATTACGCCGTCGCGCCCATAAGAAAAGTGCTTGACAACTCGAAAATTGAACTTATAATTTTAAATGGCAGAAAGTGCGCAGAGATATTCCGCAAACATATCAGCGTTGAAACGCCCGTCGTCGAGCTTACCTCGACGAGCAGCAGAAACGTTTACTTCAAAAAGGAAGAATGGTATGACGCCTTATCCCGAGTTTTTGGAAGAACTTAAAGGCTATGCCGAGGAAGAGTATGCGGCTTTTCACGGTAAACTCTTAAAAAACGATAAAATCAACGTGCTCGGCGTTCGTGTTCCGATTTTGAGGAAACTCGCCGCAAAGTACCGCGGCGAAGCCGAAAATCTTTTGACTTTCCCCGACGATTATTACGAAGTGACTTTTGTCAAACTTTTAGTCGTCGCGATGTTGCCCTATGAAGAGTTTGTAAAAAAGGTTGAGAAGTGCGTGGGGCTTTTGGACAATTGGGCGACCTGCGATTGCTTTGCACCCGTTTGTGTAAAGGATCGCAAAGAAGAGTTTTTGCCCTTTGTGCGCAAGTTTGCCGCCGACGGGCGGGAGTTCGTTCAAAGGTTCGCTTTTACAACACTGTTGCATTTTTATGTTGAAGAACGCTATCTCGAAGTTATATTTTCACTTTGCGAAAGGGCTGATACTTCAAAGTATTACGTACATATGGCGGTCGCATGGCTCGTCGCCGAATGTTTGGCGAAGTATTATTCGAGAACCGTGGGATTTTTAAGCGATTGCACGCTCGACAAAAAGACGCACAACAAGGCAATTACAAAGGCGTTGGAGAGTTTCAGGCTTTCTAACGACCGTAAAAATTATATAAAAGGTTTAAAGAGATAGTATGGAAATCAAAGAACAGCTTATTAAAGAGTTCAACCTCCGCCCCGACCACGCCGAGAATATTTTGAAATTGCTCGACGACGGCAACACGATCCCGTTCATCGCAAGATACCGCAAGGAGATGACGGGAGCTATCGACGATCAGGTTCTTCGCGCTTTCAACGACAGATACGAATATCTTAAAAATCTGCAAAAGCGCAAAGAAGAGGTTGCGAACGCCATTACCGAGCAGGAGAAAATGACCGACGAAATTTCGGCGGCTCTCGATACGGCGAGCACTCTCACCGAGGTTGAAGATATCTACCGCCCGTTCAGACAGAAGAAAAAGACGAGGGCTTCGGTCGCCATCGAAAAGGGCTTACAGCCGCTTGCCGAGTTCATTCTTGCGCAGGAAGGAGACCCTTACAAGGAAGCCGAAAAGTTTGTCGACGCCGAAAAGGGCGTTGAGAACGTTCAACAGGCAATCGACGGGGCTAAGGACGTAATAGCCGAGATCATTTCGGATAACGCCGAACTCCGCAAAAAATTGCGCGAGCTGTTCGAAAAGCACGGCGAATTTCAGGTCAAACTCGTCAAGGACGACGAAAAGGGCACGTACTCCATGTACGCCGACTACGAGGAGCTTGTTTCGGAGATCCGCAGTCACCGCATTCTGGCTATCAACCGCGGCGAAAAGGAAGAGTTCTTAAAGGCAAAAATTTACTTCGACCCCGAAATAGCAAAGCGCGTGTGCGTTGCGAAATACATAAAGAGCAAGGGCGAGTGCGCAAAGCTCATTGAAGAGGCGGCTTCCGACGGCTACGACAGACTTATAGAGCCGTCTGTTGAGCGCGAAGTGCGCTCTATCCTCACCGACAGAGCGAGCGAACAAGCTATAAAAATGTTCGAAGTCAACCTTCGTCCGCTCCTTTTACAGCCGCCCGTAAAAAACAAAATCACCCTTGGGCTTGATCCCGGCTTCCGCACGGGTTGCAAAGTTGCCGTCGTCGACGAAACGGGCAAAGTGCTTGCAACTTCGGTAATTTATCCCGTTCCCCCCAAAAACGATATTGAGGGGGCAAAGAAGATAATGCGCGAGCTTATCACCAAATACAAAGTCGACATAATTTCCATAGGTAACGGCACGGCGGGCAAGGAGACGGAAATTTTTGTTGCAGACCTTTTGAAAGAGTTTGAGGGCGTAAGTTACGCCGTTGTAAGCGAGGCGGGCGCAAGCGTTTATTCGGCAAGCAAAGTTGCCGTGGAAGAATTCCCTGACTTCGACGTTACTCAGCGTTCTGCCGTTTCGATAGCGCGCAGATTGCAAGACCCGCTTGCCGAACTCATTAAAATCGATCCCAAGTCGATAGGCGTCGGGCAGTATCAGCACGATATGGACCCCAAGCGGCTCGACAGCGTTTTAGGGGGCGTGCTCGAGGACTGCGTGAACAGCGTTGGGGTCGACCTGAACACGGCGAGCGTTTCGCTGTTGAAGTTCGTCGCAGGTCTGAACGCGGGTATTGCGAAGAATATAGTCACCTACCGCGAGGGCAACGGCAAGTTCGCCACAAGGGCGCAACTTCTTAAAGTTCCCAAGCTCGGCGCAAAGACCTATGAGCAGTGCGCGGGCTTTTTGAGAATTACCGACGGCAGCAACATTCTCGACAACACCGCCGTTCACCCCGAGTCCTACGCAAAGGCGGAAAAACTTTTACAGCTCTTCGGCTACACCGACGACGACGTAAAATCACGCCGTTTGGGGGAACTTCCCGCAAAGGTCAAAGAGTACGGCGAAGAAAAGGCGGCAAAGGAGTGCGAACTCGACGTTGCCACCCTCAAAGATATCGTAGGCGAACTTGTAAAGCCGGGGAGAGATATCCGCGACGGGCTTCCCGCAAGACAATTACGAAAGGACATTTTGAGCATAGACGACCTTGCCGTGGGAATGGAAGTAGAGGGAACGGTTCGCAACGTCATTGACTTCGGCGCGTTCGTCGATATTGGCATACACGAGGACGGGCTTGTGCATATTTCGGAGATAACCGAAAGGTATATAAGACACCCTTCCGACGTTCTTAAAGTCGGACAGCAGGTCAAAGCTGTTATAATAAGCCTCGATAAAGCCAAGCACAGAATAGGACTTTCAATCAAGAGGGTTCAAAAGAAAGCCAATTGAGGCGGTATTCGCTTGACAAAAGGCTTACTTTAATGTAAACTTTTAATTGACGTTTTAAGGAAATTCGGAGGATAATTATAATGTTTGAAGAAGTAGCTAAAATTCTTGCCGACCAGCTGGGGATCGCGCAGTCCGAAATCACCGCCGAAAGCGATATCGTAAAAGACCTCGGCGCGGATTCTCTCGACGTGGTTGAGTTATTGATGACTTTGGAGGACAACACGGGCAAGACCATTCCCGAGGACAAAGTTACCGATCTCAAAACCGTTGGCGACGTTGTAAAGATGATCGAAAGCCTTTAATCAAATCAAAGGCGGCAAGTTAAGTTGCCGTTATGCTTTGGCATTTGAAAACCTCGCCGCGGCGCGTTTAAGACGCGCCGCGGCGGGGTGTTTTTATATTAACTATTTAAATTAACTTCACTTCACTTTATTATACAATAATGTTAATAAGTCTTTTGGGAACGAGGATAAACTTTTTGATAGTCTTGCCCGCGATAAGGGGAGCTATATCGCCGTTTTCGAGAACGGTCTTTTTTATCTGTTCTTCGGGCATGTCGGCGGGCAGGGTGATTTTGGTCTTGATTTTGCTGTTGACCTGAACGGCGTATTCAAAATCGTCGTCGCCGCATTTGGCGGGGTCGAAGGTCGGCCACTTTTCGTAAGCTATCGTGCCGTCGTGCCCGAGCACGGTGTTCCAGATCTCTTCGGTGACAAAGGGGATAATGGGGTTCAACAGCTTTATAAGCCCCTCGGCGTATTCCTTGGGATAGTTTCTGCCCTCGGTAATTTCTTTGGTTACCGAGTTGAAGAAGATCATCATCTGCGAAATTGCCGTGTTGATCTTCATTGCCTCGTAATCTTCGGTGACTTTTTTGACGGTCTGGTTGTAAATTTTCTCTAAATTTGCGTTGGGCTTTGTTGAAATGGCGTCGAGTTCGCAGTAAATTCTGTAAATGCGGTCGATGAACTTCTTTACGCCCTCTATGTTCGAAGTGTTCCACGGCTTTGTGTCGGCAACGGGTCCCATAAACATTTCGTACATTCTCATAACGTCCGCGCCGTAATCGCGCACTATGTCGTTGGGGTTGATGACGTTGCCGAGGCTCTTCGACATTTTGTTTCCGTCCTCGCCCAAAATCATTCCTTGGTGGAACAATTTTTTGAACGGTTCTTTACAGGGGCAGTAGCCCTTATCGTAGAGGAAATTCGTCCAGAAGCGGGAGTAGAGCAGGTGTCCGACAAGGTGTTCCTTGCCGCCGAGGTAAAAGTCCACGGGCAGCCAGTGCTTCAAAAGCTCGTAATCGGCAAAGGCGTTTTGGTTGTGAGGGTCGCAATAGCGCATAAAGTACCAGCTCGAACCCGCCGAACCGGGCATCGTCGTTGTCTCGCGCTTGCCCTTAACGCCGTTTATCGAAATGTTGACCCATTCCGCCGCGTTTTCGAGCGGGGCGTTCCCGCCGTGGGCTTTGTAGTCGGTCATGTGGGGGAGAACAAGGGGAAGTTCGCTGTCGTCGAGCAGTGCGATTTCACCGTTTTCAAGGTGAACGACGGGGAGCGGTTCGCCCCAATATCTTTGACGGGCAAAAATCCACTCGCGAAGTTTGTAAGTTACCGTCTTTTTTCCGCAACCGTGCTCTTCGAGCCATTTTGCCATTTTGTCTATTGCGTCCTGCTTGTTGAGACCGTTGAGGAAGCCCGAATTTATGTGAACGCCGTCCTGCGTGTAGGCTTCCTTTGTAATGTCGCCGCCCTCCAAAACCTCGATTATGGGAATGTTGAACTTTTTGGCAAACTCATAGTCGCGCGTGTCGTGCGCGGGAACTGCCATTATCGCGCCCGTGCCGTAAGAGGTGAGCACGTAATCTGATATATAAATGGGGATTTTGTTGCCGTTTACGGGGTTTACGGCATACGCGCCCGTAAACGCTCCCGTCTTTTCCTTGTTGAGTTCGGTGCGTTCAAGGTCGGACTTGCTTGCGCACAATTTAATGTAAGCCTCGATTTCGGCTTTCTGTGCGGGAGTTGTGATTTCGGCAACGAGCTTGTGCTCGGGGGCAAGCACGCAGTAGGTCGCGCCGAAGAGGGTATCGCAACGCGTGGTAAACACGGTGAACTGCTTATCGGTTCCGTCTACCTTAAAGTCGACGTTCGCGCCCACCGATTTGCCTATCCAGTTGCGCTGTGCGATTTTGGAAGATTCGGGCCAATCGAGTTCGTCAAGCCCTTCCAAAAGTCTTTCGGCGTATTTATTTATATCAATTACCCATTGCTTCATGTTCTTGCGGACAACGGGGTAGCCTCCGCGCTCGCTCTTTCCGTCGATAATTTCGTCGTTTGCAAGCACAGTGCCAAGCTCTTCGCACCAATTTACGGGCGTTTCGACATAGCGCGCAAGCCCCGCCTTGCAGAGCTGTTTGAATATCCACTGCGTCCACTTGTAGTACGAGGGGTCGCAGGTCGAAACGGTCTGATCCCAATCGTACGAAAGCCCGAGCATTTTCAGCTGGGAAGTAAAGGTTTTAATGTTTGCTTGCGTAAAGCCCTCGGGGTTGTGACCCGTCTTTATGGCGTATTGTTCGGCGGGAAGTCCGAAGCTGTCGAACCCGATGGGATGCAGAACGTTGAACCCTTGCATGCGCTTCATTCTTGCGAGAATGTCGGTTGCCGTATAGCCCTCGGGGTGACCGACGTGCAGACCCGCACCCGAGGGGTAGGGGAACATATCGAGCACGTAGTATTTTGGCTTCGAAAAGTCGTGAAGATCCGTGTGGAAAGTTTTGTGTTCGTCCCAATACTTAATCCATTTCTTTTCGACCGCGTTGAAATTTGTGTAAGCCATAAAAGTAACCTTCTTTTTGAATTTCACCATAAATTATACATAATTAATGGCGCATTGGCAAATATTTTAAGCGGAAAAGCCTTTTAAAGTTGTTGACAAAATGATTTTCTTGTAATAATATAAGTATGTTGATATTCCGCGCGAGACAAGTACCGCCGAAGAATTCGCAGAGAGTGCGCCGTAAGCTGTGAGGCGCATAATTTTAAGGGGAACGGGAAACCACTCGCACTTAGCGGAGCACGTTAAAAAGAGGTCTTTTGGGGGCAGTATCGCCCCCAAGGGCAATTAAGGTGGAACCGCGCACAAGTTTATGCGTCCTTAAACGATAGACAAAGCTATTGTTTAAGGCATTTTTTTTGGAGGAAATTATGGAGATCTTACTCAAAAACGGCGAAAAAATCGAAGTTGAGGAAGGGGCGGACTGCGCCGCCGCCGCGCTTAAAATAAGCGAGAGTCTGGCGCGCGCCGCAGTTGCGGCAAAGATAAACGGAAAACTTTGCGACCTTTCGGCAAAACTTTCTGACGGCGATCGGCTCGATATCGTCACCCTCAAAGACAGAGAAGGGCTTGAAGTTTACCGCCATACCTGCGCGCATGTGCTTGCGCAAGCAATCAAAAATATCTATCCAACAAGTAAACTTGCGATAGGTCCCGTTATAGAGAACGGTTTTTATTACGATATCGATTTTAAAACGCCCATCACGCAGGACGACTTCCCCAAAATCAAACAGGAGATGGAGAAGATAATAAAGGCAAAAACGCCCATCGAGCGGTTCGAGCTTCCCCGCGCCGAGGCGTTAGAGCTTATGAAAAAGTACGGCGAGACCTATAAGGTGGAACTTATTAACGATCTGCCCGACGACGCCGTAATTTCGTTCTACAAGCAGGGTACGTTTACCGACCTTTGCAGAGGACCTCATCTTCCCAACACGGGCAAGATAAAGGCGTTTATGCTCACTTCGCTTACGGGTGCGTATTGGCGCGGGAACGAGAAAAACAAGATGCTCACCCGCATTTACGGCACGGCGTTCGAAAAGAAGAGCCAGCTCGACGAGTATCTTACAGCCGTTGAAGAGGCTAAAAAGCGCGATCACAACAAGCTGGGCAGAGATTTGGGAATATTTATGACTTCCGACGTAATAGGTCAGGGGTTGCCCATTCTGATGCCCAAGGGCGCGAAGATGATACAGATACTTTCTCGCTTTGTCGAGGACGAAGAGGAAAAGAGGGGCTTTATGATAACCAAAACGCCCCTTATGGCGAAGTCCGACCTCTACAAAATTTCGGGGCACTGGTCGCACTACCGCGACAAGATGTTCATTTTGGGCGAAGTCGACGATAACGGCGAAAGCCCCTCGGGCGAAGAGATCATGGCGTTAAGACCCATGACTTGCCCGTTCCAGTATCAGATATTCAAAAACGGCTTAAAATCGTACCGCGACCTGCCTTGCAGGTATTCCGAAACGGCGACGGAGTTCCGTAAAGAGGCTTCGGGCGAAATGCACGGTCTTATAAGAATAAGGCAGTTCACCCTTTCGGACGGTCATATAATCTGCACCAAGGAGCAAATCGAGGAGGAGTTCAAACGCTGCCTCGACCTTAGCTATTATCTTTTGGACGCGCTCGGCATGCGCGACGACGTTACGTTCCGCTTTTCGAAGAGGGGCAAGGCGAAGTCCGATAAGTATATCGACGACGACGTTGCGTGGAACACCACCGAGAGCATGATGAAGAACATTCTCGACGACCTTAAAATAAATTACGTCGAGGCGGACGACGAGGCGGCTTTTTACGGACCTAAGCTCGACATTCAGATACGCAACGTTTTCGGCAAAGAGGATACCCTTATAACCATTCAGATAGACTTTGCCGCGGGGCACAGCTTCGATATGCAGTACGTCGACCTCGACGGCACAAGGCAAACGCCATACGTCATTCACAGAAGCTCGATAGGCTGTTACGAGAGAACGCTTGCGTTCCTCATCGAAAAGTACGGCGGAGCGTTCCCGCTGTGGATGTGCCCCACACAGGTAAAGGTTCTTCCCATAACCGACAGAACGCTTGCCTACGCCGAGGACACCGCCGCAAAACTTTCGGCAATGGGAATAAGATGCGAAGTCGATCGCCGCAACGAAAAAATCGGCTACAAGATACGCGAAGCCAAAATGGAGAAAGTTCCCTACGTGCTTGTCGTGGGCGACAAGGAAGCCGAGGACGGCACGGTCAACGTTAACAGACGCGGACAGGAAGAGAAAGAAACGGTCAATTTTGAAGAATTTGCCCGCAAAGTTGTGTTTGAAAACGCAAATAAGGTAATTTTCTGATAAAATCAGTTGACATTTGGTTCAGACTATAATAAAATAATTAAGCAAAGTAAAGGTCAACCCCTTTCGCCGTACGGAGATTTTGTCCGGCACAATAATGTTTTAAGCCCTTAAAGGGTCGCATTATTTCGGGTTGCCTTGTTGCAGCCCGAATTTTTTTGCGAAAAATTATAAAGAGGTATAAAGCTATAAAAGACTTGTATTCCGTAAACGAGCAGATACGCGACAGGGAAGTGAGAGTTATAGGAAGCGACGGAGAGATGATAGGAGTTATGAGCAGTTTCGACGCGCTCAGACTTGCCGAAGAAGCCGACCTCGACCTTGTTAAAATTTCCCCCAACGCCGTTCCGCCCGTATGCAAAATAATGGATTATTCCAAATTCAAATACGAGCAGGCAAAGCGCGATAAAGAGAACCGCCGAAACCAGACGGTCGTCGAGATAAAAGAGATAAGGCTTTCGATGACTATCGACGTGGGCGATATCGCCGTTAAAACAAAGCAGTGCCTCAAATTCCTCGAAGCGGGCAACAAGGTCAAAGTTACCATAAGAATGAAAGGTCGCGAAAATTCGAGGGCTTACCAGTGCATTCAGGTAATGCAGGACTTCTTTGAAGGGTTAGGCGGCAAAGCCGTTCAGGATAAAAAACCCACCGCAGAGGGCAGAAACATCATAATGATGCTTTCACCCGTAAAAAATTAAATCGTAAATCATATTGGAGGACATAGATATGCCTAAGCAGAAATCACACAGCGGAAGCAAAAAGCGTTTCTGGCTTACCGCAACAGGTAAGGTTAAAAGACCTCATGGCGGCAAGAACCATAAGGCTGAAACCAAGAACAGAAAGAGAAAGAGAAATTTGCGCAAGACCACACTCGTTTCGAGCGCAACGGAATCCAACGTAAAAGCGATGATTCCCTACAAAGATTGACGGAGGACTGAAAAATGCGTATTAAAAGAACTGTAAACGCTTTGAAAAAGCGCAGAAAGATATTACGTCTTGCAAAAGGATATTACGGCTATAAGTCGAAGAATTACAGAATAGCCCGTCAGGCTGTTATGAAGTCCTTGAACTACGCGTTCGTAAGCAGAAGACTCCGCAAACGCGATATGCGCAGTCTTTGGATAGCGCGTATCAACGCGGCGGCGAGGATCAACGGACTTTCGTATTCCAAATTTATGTTCGGGCTTAAAAACGCGGGGATCAATCTCAACAGAAAGATCCTTGCCGATCTTGCCGTAAACGACGCTCAGGCATTTGCCGCGCTCGCAGACAAGGCTAAGCAAGCATTATAATTATAATTTTAAGCCTTTTTTAATCGAAAGGCTTAATTTTTTATGGTAATAACGTCTAAATCGAACCCCTTGGTGAGGGATATATATAAGCTGAAAGATAAAAAGTTCCGCAAAGAGCGGGGGCTTTATATCGCCGAGGGCGTTAAACTTGTGAACGAAAGCTCCTTAGCGGGGTGCGCTGTCGAAAGACTCGTCTGCACGCCTCGGTTTGCCGAAAGCTATCCCGAGGCAACGCTGATAAGCGAGGAAGTTTATTCCTATCTTTCCGACGAAAAAAGCCCGCAGGGCGTTATGGCGGTCATAAAAATACCCCAAAACGCACTGTGCGCGCCGCAAGGCAATTGCCTTTTGCTCGACAGAATACGTGACCCGGGGAATATCGGAGCTATCATAAGAACGGCGAACGCGGCGGGTTATCGCGAGATATACACGATAGACTGCGCCGACCCGTATTCGCCCAAAGCGGTTCGGTCGAGCATGAGCGGGATATTTTTCGTAAAGGTATTCGACGGAAGCGAGAACGAAGTTTTATCCGCGCTTTCGGGCGTTCCCGTAATATGCGCCGATATGGACGGAGAAAACGTTTTTAAGTTCGATCCGCCCCCAAAGTTCTGCCTTTGCATCGGCAACGAGGGTTCGGGAATAAGCGATAAAATAATGGAAAGGGCGAAGTTCAGGGTTAAAATTCCCATGGACAACAGCACCGAGAGCTTAAACGCCGCCGTATCGGCGGGAATTGCTATGTACGCGCTTGTAAGGCGCAAATTTATGTGAGGTAATCAAATGTCAGGACATTCAAAATGGCACAATATACAGGCTAAAAAGGGCAAGACGGACGCCGCAAGGGGCGCAATGTTTACCAAGCTCGGCAGAGAGATCGCCGTGGCGGCAAAGGGCAACCCAAACCCCGATACCAACTCGAAACTTGCCGACGTTATAGCCAAGGCAAAAGCTGCAAATATGCCCAACGATACTATAAAGCGTTCGATAGCCAAGGCGGCGGGTGAGCTTGCGGGAAAGGACTATAAAGAGCTGACTTACGAGGGCTACGGCGCGGGCGGCGCGGCGGTTATTATAAAAACGCTCACCGATAACGTAAACAGAACAGCGGGCGACGTGCGTTCGGCAATGGCGAAGTGTGGCGGGCAGATGGGGAACACGGGCTGTGTTTCGTACATGTTCGACGACAAGGGCGTGTTTGTTATCGAAAGGACGGTCGAACTCGACGAAGACACGATGATGGAGTACTGCCTTGAAGCCGAAGCCGAGGACTACATTGCCGAGGACGACGTTTACGAGGTGTTCACGACACCCGAAAATTGGTCGGAAGCGAGAAAGTATTTTGAGAGCAAGGGCGTGACCTTCCTCGAAGCCGAAATCAAAATGATCCCGCAGAACTATATAACGCTCGAGGGCGAAAAACTCGACCAATTTTTGAAGATGCTCGACAGATTGAACGAGCTTGACGACGTTCAGGACGTTTATCACAACGTCGAACTTCCCGAGGACGAGGAAGAATAAGAGAAGTTTTAAGGTCTTTACGGGGGCGGCGCAACTGAAAGTTGCGCCGCTTTTATATAAAATAATATTAAAATCGTTTTAAAAAACGGCGGAAAAATCGCGTGCGGCTATGCACTTTTTTTAATAAATTTAAATAAAATAAAACAGCGCATATAATCAACGAGGTTTGCGCAAGATATTTTTACAAGCGGTAAAACGCTTTAATATATATGCTTATCTGTTTAGGGCGAAAGTTAAACAGATAAGCCGCGGGGAGTGCAAACGCGCTTCCCGCGTTTTCGGTAAATCATTTTCCGTTATCGGCAACAAAGATAAATATCGAACAACAAATATAAATATCGGTAGCCAAAGGCGCATTTTCGGGGCTTTAAGCAAGTAAAATAGTATATGCAATTTAGGTTGAAAACTCTTTTGCGGGGTGCGCTGTTGCTGATGTGTGCGCTCATTATTGTGCTTGCGCCGATCGTAGCCTTTCCCGCAGTCCTTGCGCAGAGCCAAAAAGACGAAGAAATATCGCCTTGCGTACTTACGATCTGGCAAATAGATTATTTTGAGGGTGGAAAAGGATCGCGGGCGAGTTATCTTGAAAAGGTGGGAAAGAGGTTCGCCGACGAAAAAATTTACGTAAAGGCGATCGCACTCTCTGCCGACGCGGTTCGTGAAAATCTTTCGAAAGGCGTTCTGCCCGATATGATTTCATACGGGGCGGGTGTGTACGGGCTGGAAAGTTATATTAAAGGTCAGCCGCCTTACGTCTGTTGGGCACGCGGCGGTTACTGCGTTTTGACGCTCGGCGAGAACGCCGACTTTTCGGACGTTACGCCGCAGAACACGGTAATAAACATCGGCACGGAAAACCTTACGGGCGCGGCGGCGTTGTTCTGCGGGCTTGAAAGCGCGGCGCGGGAGAAGCCTACGGCGGCTTACGTTAAGCTCTTAGACGGCGATTATAAGTATTTATTGGGCACACAGCGCGATATTTATCGATTAAAAACACGCGGGGCGGCTTTTTCGGTCAAAGCCGTAAACGAGTTCAACGACTTGTATCAGAACATTTCGATAACGGCAACCGACGAAAGGCAGATACACTGCGCTAAGAAGTTTATATCCGCGCTTAAAGAAAACGGAGCGGGGCTTGCCGATATCGGCATGCTCGGTGACGAACATGTTTACGCCGACGAGATGGGGAAGTTGGAGGGGATCACTTACGAATACGCCCTTAAAACGCCGATAAGCGAGGACTTCAAAAGGCAGTTGGATTCTGCAATAGCAAATTCAGACCTTAATTTATTAAAAAGTTTGTTGAAATAATTGACAAAGGTTGCAAAAAATGATATTAAATGAGGTGGAAATATGCGCGGCGGTTTTTCGGGCGACGAACTCGGCGATATAAGGCAAGAGCGCAACTTCGATTTATCGCAAAATACCACTTACGGCGCGGGCGGTAACGCCGATATAGCGTATTTCCCCCAAAGCGAAGAAGAGGCGGTAAAGGTCTTTGAAAGCCTTATAAATCAAAACCGCAAGTTCTTTGTGCTCGGTCGGGGTTCGGATATCCTCGCTTCCGACAAGGGGTTTGACGGTTGTGTAATTTCAACCAAATACTTAAAAAGCATTTCTTATAACGGCGGAGTGCTGACGGCGCAGAGCGGCGTTACCGTGGCAAGTCTTTTGGAGTTTTGTAAAAACTTCGGGCTTGGCGGGTTGGAATTTTTGGCGGGAATACCCGCAACGGTGGGCGGACTTGCCTTTATGAACGGAGGAGCGTTAAATTCTTATATTGGCGATAAAATAGTCAGCGTTACGCTTTATGACGGAAAATTACGCAAAATCCCGCAAAAATTATGTGATTTTGGCTATAAACATAGTACTATGCGTAACATAAATTGCTTAATTTTGAGCGTTGAACTCAAAGTTGAGCAGTGCGAAAGTCAAAAGGTTGCAAGCAAAATCAAAAAGGTTTTGAAACTAAGGAGCAAACAGCCGAAAGGCAGATCGTGCGGTTGCGTTTTCAAAAATCCGCGCGGCGGATATGCGGGCAAGCTAATCGAAGAATGCGGACTGAAAGGTTATAAATTCGGCGGGGCGCAGGTAAGCGAAAAACATGCCAACTTTATTATAAATAATAACGGCAGTTCCGACGATATTTTCCGCCTTATCAGCTTCGTCAAGAGGCGCGTTTACGAAATTAAGGGCGTTTTGCTTGAAGAAGAGGTCGTTTACATAGGTGATTTTAATGAAACTTACGGCTGATTTTCATACTCACACGCCGTATTCACACGGTAAAAATACGGTTTTGGAGAACGCTAAAGCCGCTAAAAAGGCAGGTTTGCAGCAGATCGGCATCACCGACCACGGGTTCAACCATTTGCTTTTCGGCTTAAAGCGAAAAAATTTAGGCGATTTGCGCGACGAATGCGTTGAAGCAGAAAAACTTACGGGCGTTAAAGTGCTTATGGGAATGGAGAGCAACCTCATTTCCCTCGACGGCGACACCGATATGAAGCCCGATGACTTGCAGTTTTTCGACATTTTTCTTTGCGGTATCCACGAAGTGCTGAAATATAAGAGCTTTTCGGACATGTTCAACATTATGATGAAGAACTACGCCGCGTACAAGCTCGGGAAAAAGCCCTCGCAAAAGGTAATCGACAACACGACCCGCGCGTATATCAACCTCATTAAAAACAACCCCGTCGACATTCTTACGCATATCAATTACAAGTGCTATTGCAATTTGGAAGAGGTCGCGAAGTGCTGTGCCGACTACGGGACTTATATCGAGATAAACACCAAAAAACGACACGTTTCCGCCGAAGAACTCAACCTTATGGCTTCGGTCGGGGCTAAGTTCGTTATAGATTCCGATGCCCATTCCGCCGACAGAGTGGGAGATACTAAGATAGCCGAAGAGCTTTTGAAAGAGGCGGAAGTGCCCTTGGAGAGCATAGAGAACATCGACGGCAGACTGCCGAAGTTCAGATTTTCCGAATACAAGGAAAAAAATTTGTAAAATGCAGAGCTTTACCGAAGAGATAAAAAAAGAAATAATAGCCAACGTCTCCGCACGTTCGGGGCTTTCGGACGAAGAAAAGCTGAGTTTGCTTTCGGCGTTTATAAGAACCTCGGGCGGGGTTTTTTCACGCGAAGGCAGGTTCGGCTTCGAAATTATCACCGAAAACGAGAGAACCGCAGAGCTTGCGACCGACCTTCTCGAAAGCAATTTTTCGCTCAATCTCACAGTTTCGGGCGCGAAATTCGACTTGATGAGCGGGAGGGACAAGCTCGCGTTCGAATGTTTGGGCACGGAAGCCGAGAATTTTTTGATAAAAGCGGGGCTTTTGAAAGTTGACGGCGCGCAAAAGCTGCCCGAGTTCGGCATAGCCGACAGACTTATCGAAGTCCCGAACCTTAAATCGGCTTTTTTGAAGGGCGCGTTTTTGGGCGGCGGAAGCTGTACCTTACCCGACGAAGGTCTGTACAGCCGCACGGGCTATCATTTCGAGGTCGTTTTTCAAAATAAAATAACGGCGGGCGAGTTCTGTGAATTGCTGTTGGACTTCGATATTCTTGCAAAACTCGTCACCCGCAAGGATTCCGCCGTCGTCTACGTCAAGCGTAACGAGGTTATTTCCGAACTTCTCGCAATAATGGGCTGTACGCGTTCGGTCGAAAAACTCAACAATTTGGCGGAGATGAAGGATAAACAGAACAACGCGAACAGAGTCAATAATTGTTCGGTTTCAAATATCGACAAAACGCTGACCGCTTCTGTAAATCAGGTGCGAGCGATCGAAGTCATTTCACGCACGATAGGCTTAAAAAGCCTTGATAAACTGCTCTTCGACGTGGCGGTCTGCCGACTTGCCGACAAAAACGCCTCTATGCAAGAGCTTGCCGAAAGGCTTAAAATTTCAAAAAGCTGCTTAAACCACAGAATGAGGAAAATTCTTGAAATAGCGAGATCGCTCGGTCAGGATTGAGGAAGGACTTATGACGGATTTTGTGCATTTACATCTTCATACCGAATATTCGCTGCTCGACGGCGCGTGCAAGATCGATAATCTTATCGAACACTGCAAGAAGAACGGCGTCGACACCGTTTGCATAACCGATCACGGCAACATGTACGGCACGCTCCAGCTTGCCGAAAAAGCCGTTGCGGCGGGAATTAAGTACATAATTGGCTGTGAATTCTATCTTACTAAGGATATGCACGATAAATCGGCGAACACTGCCGAGCATCTTATATTGCTTGCAAAGAATAAAGCGGGCTATAAGAACCTTGTTCAGCTCGATTCGATGGCGTTCGTCGACGGCTTTTACTACAAACCGAAAATAGATTACAAGGTCTTGAAAGAGCACTCCGAGGGGGTGATCTGCCTTTCGGCGTGCCTTGCGGGAGGGATTCCCCGCAGACTTCTGAACGGCGATTACGACGGGGCGAAAGAGCTTGCGCTCTACCTCAAAGACGTGTTCGGCGAGGATTTTTATATCGAAATCCAGAACCACAACATCGAAGAGGAGATAAGGGTTTTGCCCTTGCTCGTCAAGCTCGCAGACGAAATCGGGGTGGAACTCGTCGCTACCAACGACGTGCACTATATCGACAAGTCCGACGCAGAAATGCAGGACGTTCTTATGTGCATACAGATGAAAAAACAGCTCGACGACCCCAAGAGAATGAAGTTCCAGACGCAGGAATTTTATTTCAAAACGGGCGATCAAATGGCGGAGCTTTTCAAAAGCTATCCCAAAGCCATCGCCAACACGCGAGCGATCGCCGATAAAGTTTACGAACCCGCGTTCAACCTCAACGCAAAGGGCTATCCCGAAAAGGACAAGACCCTCATTCCCGTGTACACGCCCGAGGACGGCTCGACTTCGGAAGAGTACCTTCGCAAACTCACCGCCGAGGGGCTTAAAAAGAGGTACGGCACGCCCACGCAAAAGGAACTTGATCGGGCGGAGTACGAGCTTGGAATAATTTGCGGCATGGGCTATGCCGATTATTACCTTGTTGTATGGGACTTTATAAATTGGTCGAAAGAGCAGGGGATACCCGTAGGTCCGGGCAGAGGCTCGGGCGTAAGTTCGATTGTTGCGTATTCTATAGGAATAACCGACGTTGAACCGTTACAATACGACCTTCTGTTCGAGCGTTTTTTAAACCCCGACAGAGTGTCGATGCCCGACTTCGATATCGACTTCTGCACGGACAGGCGCGAGGAGACGATTGATTATGTTCGGCGCAAATACGGAAAGGAGAACGTCTGCCAGATAGTTACTTTCGGAACAATGGCGGCAAAGAACTCAATAAAAGACGTCGGCAGAGTTATGCGCGTTCCATATTCCGAAACCGACAGATTGACCAAAATAATGGACGGAAAAAGCTCCATAAGCGACCTTTTGGGGCGGAATATACCCAAAGCCGAACAAAAATATAAAGCCGAGACCGACGAGGACAAAAAGACCGAACTCAAAGCTAAATTAGATGAACTTACTGGGTTGAGGAACAAAGAGTTCTGCGAAATATACGAGACGGACGAAACTCTGCACAGGGTCATCGATATGGCTCTCAAAATCGAGGGTATGCCCAGACAAACGGGTATGCACGCCGCGGGAGTTGTTATTTGCCAAAAGAGGATAGCAGACAACGTTCCTCTTTCGCGCAACGGCGAGGACATTACCACGCAGTTCGTTGCAAAGGAAATAGAGGCGTTGGGAATGTTGAAAATGGACTTCCTTGCGCTCGTCACCCTTACCGACATTAAAAAATGCGTCGACTATATCAAAGAGGACTTCGGCAGAGATATCGATTTCACTCAAATCGGCTATAAGGACGAGGGGGCGTATAACCTCATTTCGGAGGGCGACACCGACGGCGTGTTCCAGCTTGAAGCGGGCGGAATGAAGAGGTTTATGAGAACGCTCAAGCCCGACTGTCTGGAAGATCTTATAGCGGGAATTTCTCTCTACCGTCCCGGTCCTATGAAGAATATCGACACGTTTTGCAGACGTAAGCACGGCGAAGAACCCATAAATTACTCGACCCCGCTCGAAGAAAAAATACTCAAAGTCACTTACGGCATACCCGTTTATCAGGAACAGGTCATGCAGATATTTCAGGACCTTGCGGGATTCTCGTTGGGGGAAGCCGACCTTGTGCGCCGCGCCATGGGCAAAAAAGACAAAAAAACGCTTATGGCTCAAAGGGAAAAATTTATTAACGGCGGCGTAAGCGATACGAACGGAAGCGCGATAAAGGGCTGTGTGGCTAACGGTATACCCGAAAATGTCGCAAAAGATATCTTTACCAATATGGAAAGTTTTGCGTCTTACGCATTCAATAAGTCGCACGCGGCGGCTTACGCAACGCTCGCCTATCAGACGGCATGGCTCAAAAAGTATTACTGTAAGGAATTTATCTGCGGACTTTTGAATAACCGCCTTAATAAAATAGACGAAATAACCAAATACGTTATTTATCTCAAAGAAAAGGGGTATAAGGTTCTCCCGCCCGACATTAACAAAAGCCGTTCGGCGTTCAAAGTTGAAAAGGACGGCGTGCGCTTCGGGCTTTCGGCGTTGAAAGGCGTTGGGCAGGGAATAATCGACGTAATTATCGAAGAAAGAACGCAGAACGGGCTGTTTAAGGACTTCCCCGATTTTGTGTTGAGGTGTACGAACGCCCTTACGGGAAAGCAGGTGGACGGCATTTCGGCGGGTTCGCTCAATTCAAGGCTCGTCGAAGGGCTTATCTTTTCGGGCGCGTTCGACGAAATGGGCGTTAAGCGCGCCCAGCTTGCCGAAATTTACGAGCCGCTCTGCGCAAGGGCAAAGATAATCGGCAAGCAGAAGAACAGTGCGCAGATGAGCTTTTTCGGCGATATCCTCGAAGAGGAAGAACTTGAAGTTACCTATCCCGACGTTCCCGAATACGAACTTAACGAAAAACTTGCAAAAGAGAAAGAAGTGCTCGGCGTTTATGTAAGCGGTCACCCCTTCGAAAAGTATATTTCGGCGTTCCCCGAATGTACGTTCAACTGTTCGCTTTTAGACGATTATGTCGAAGATGAGGACGGAAACCGCGTTTATAATCAAATAAATGACGGTATGCGTATTACTATGGCTGGCATAATAGCCTCGTATCGGCGCGCCACGACCAAGAAAAACGCGTATATGGCGTTCTTCAATCTCGAGGACGTGTACGGAAGCATCGAATGTGTATGCTTCCCGCAGGTTTTCGAAAGGTATAAGGCAATTATCGCGAACGATAAAATAGTTAAGATCCGCGCAAAACTCGAACTTGACGACGAAAAGGGAGCTTCGTGCATAATCGACGATATCGAGGAAGTAAACGCGGGTTCTGCCGATAAGCCCCGCGAGGAAGTGCGCGAGCCTGTGCTTTGGCTGAACGCGGGCGCGCTGAGCGACGACGAGTTCAACGAGCTTTTGAATATGCTCACCAACTACGAGGGCGACGTTACCTGCAAAATAGTCCGCGGTTCCGAAAGATATAAACTGCCTTACGGGCTTAATTATTGCAGGGGACTTTTGGCTGAGTTGTACTCGTTTCTCGAACAAAAAGACGTTAAATACGTCGAATAACGGTGTTTTTACATTCTTTAACTTTTCACATTATTATAACCAAAAACTGTTGTAATTTAAAAGAGAATTTGTTATAATTAAATGTGAAATGATATGGATCTTTCAAATATTGCGTTTTGCAGAAAGGTTCGGAGGTTGCTATGAAGAGAATAGGCTTATTGACAAGCGGCGGCGACGCACCCGGCATGAACGCATGCATCAGGGCGGTCGTTCGCACTGCGATTTATTTCGGTATGGAAGTTTACGGAATAGAACGCGGCTATCAAGGGCTTATCGACGACGAAATGATACCGCTTGAAATGCGCTCTGTTTCGGACATAGTTCAACGCGGCGGCACAAAGCTGAGAACGGCGCGTTGTTTGGAAATGCTCACAAAAGAGGGGCAGAAGCGCGCTGTGCAAACGCTTGAATCTCGCGGTATCGACGGGCTTGTGGTCATAGGCGGCGACGGTTCGTTCAGAGGGGCGAAATGCCTTTCCGAAGAATACGGCGTTCCCACCATAGGTATTCCCGGAACTATCGACAACGATCTCGAATACACCGACTACACGCTCGGCTTCGACACGGCGGTAAACACGTGCATAGACGTTATCAACAAGCTCCGCGATACAATGACCTCGCACGAAAGAATTTCGGTAGTTGAGGTAATGGGCAGACGATGCGGAGACATCGCGCTCTATGCGGGTATCGCAAGCGGCGCGGAGATCATAGTTGTTCCCGAAGTCGTTTTCGACCTCGACGATATCGTTATGAAAATCAACCGTTCAAGGGCAAACGGCAAGCACTCCAATATAATTGTTGTTGCCGAGGGCGTTTGCACGGCTGAAGAATTTGCAAAACAGCTTCAATCCGTAACGACATATTCGGTTCGACCCACTACGATAGGACACATACAGCGCGGCGGTTCTCCCTCGATGGCCGACCGAATGCTTGCGGCACAGTTCGGGAATAAAGCGGTAAGGCTTTTGAACGACGGGATCGGCAACAGGGTCGTCGGTATTCACAAAAACGAAATTATCGATATGGATATCATAGAGGCTGTAAGCATGAAGAAGAAGTTTAACTACGAGTTATACGAGACTCTTCAAATGATTTCAATGTAACGTTACCAAAGAGCCGCTTTTAAAGCGGCTTTTAATTTGAATTTTTGGTGTTTTGATATGATTTTAACAGTTTGTTTAAGTCCCTGCATAGACGTAAATATCGAGGTCGACTCCCTCAGCGTGGGCAAAGCCCATAAAATTATCAACAAAAGCGTATTTTTTACGGGGAAAGCGTTGAACGTTGCAACGGGCATTGCGCGCCTTAAAAAGGACGTTTTTGCAACGGGCTTTATGTATGAGGAGAACGGCAACCGCTTCGAGCAGGAATTACATAAAGAGGGCGTGCCCTACAAGTTTGTATGGTGCAAAGGACGGGTGCGCGAAAATTATAAATTTATCGACAACAAGTCGATGCTAACCGAAGTGGACGACGTAAGCCCCGCCGTTAGCGAAGAAAAGCAGGAGGAGCTTATCGCCCTTGTAAAGAACCTTTCTTCCGCGTGCGAGGCGGTGGTAATTTCGGGCGGGCTTGCCAAGGGAATGTCGCCCGACTATTATGCAAAGATACTCAACGCCGTTCCCCAAAACGTCAAAAAAATAGTCGACAGCGAGGGCGAAAGGCTGCTTGAATCGCTAAAATGCGGCGTAGACCTTATTAAACCAAATATAGACGAGCTTGATCGAACCTTAAAAAAGAGCTTTACGAGCCGTCGGGAAATGCTCGAGGGCTGCAACGAGCTTATCAAAAAGGGCGCAAAGCGCGTGTTGCTTTCGCTCGGCAAGGGCGGGGCGATCATCACCGACGGCGTTCAAAGCTATTACAGCAAGAGCGTTAACGTTGCAATGAACTCCACGCTCGGCGCGGGCGACGCTATGGTTGCGGCGGCGACTTGTTCGCTTGCTTCGGGTCATAACCTTAAAGAGATTTTAAGGCACGGCGTTGCGGCGGGCACGGCGGCGGTCACCACCCCCGACAGCATTTCGTTCATGAAGAGCAAATACGAGGATATCCTTTCCCAGCTTACGGTTGAAGAGATATAAAAATCGCTTGTAATTTATTGCAAAAATAAGTATAATTAAATGGTCAGATTCGGAGAACTAATATGAATTGGGATAGCAACGCGCCTTTGGAATTACTCGAAAATATGCCCGCAACGCTGAACGAAGATAATCTTAAACTCATTCAGGAGACTATCGACAAGGATAAGTACGTTTGCAGCGTCGCGCTCGGAAGAGATCTGTGCGGCGAATACGCGCCTTTTTGCGATACCTGCAACAAGCGCAAAAAATACCCTTGCGCCGTGGCGTATATCAAAATGAAGCAGTTGGAGGGCGTTTACGTTGAAATTGCACCCTCCGCAGATATAGAAACGACCCAAAGCGTTGAAGAAGAGGGCGGGGAAAACGTCCAATCCGACGGCGTTCCAACAGACAACGCTCAACCCGAGAACGCGGAGACGGGGGAAGTTCCCGTTGAGGCGCCCGATAGCGCGGAGACAGCGGGAAGCGAGGCGGAGGAAGTTCCCCCCGCAAAGCCCAAACGAGTTATAAGAATTGCAACGGCAAGAAGAAAAGGTTAAAAAAACCTGTTTCAAGCGGGCAAATTCTGTGCCCGCTTGTACTTTAAAATTATTTAAAGAATTAATAAATTTAATGAATTAATAAAATGCTTATCGGTGAGTGAAAAAAGGCTTCCCGCGGATAAGCGAAAAGCCAAAATGGAGCTGCTGAGCGGACTTGAACCGCCGACCTCATCCTTACCAAGGATGTGCTCTACCGACTGAGCCACAGCAGCAAAATTTAATTACCTTGAATATTATATTTTAAAATGAATATATTGTCAATTCTTTTTGACGTTTATATTGAAAATTCGGAGTAAAAATGTCCGCAACCGCAATGGAAAAAGCCGCCGTCAAAACGTCGGTCGTTACAATTGCATTGAACTTTGCGCTTACGCTGTTCAAATTGCTCGTGGGAATATTCTCGCTTTCCTACGCGCTCATTTCCGACGCGGTCCATTCAGCCTCAGACGTTTTCTCCACCGTAATTGTTATAATAGGAATAAAGATCTCCTCAAAGAAAGCCGACGACAAGCACCCGTTCGGACACGAGCGGTTTGAGTGCGTGGCGGCAATTCTGCTCGCCGTTGTGCTGTTTGCGACGGGCGTGGGCATTGGTTATACTGGCATTGAAAATATTGTAACGGGCGCGTACAAGCAAATAGCTTCGCCCGGGGCGTTGGCGATCTGCGCCGCCGCCGTTTCGATCGTGGTTAAAGAGGCAATGTTCTGGTACACCCGCGCCGTTGCAAAAAAGATAAATTCCGACGCGTTGCGCGCCGACGCATGGCATCACCGTTCCGACGCGCTCTCTTCAGTGGGCAGTCTTATCGGCGTTGCGGGCGCAATGTGCGGCGTTCCCATTCTCGACAGTATCGCGTGCATAGTCATATGCGTGTTCATTCTCGTTGCGGCGGTCAGAATTTTTTGGAACGCAATTGAAAAAATGACCGACGAAGCGTGCGACGAAAAGACCCAAAACGAAATATCGGCGTTCATTTCTTCGTGTGAGGGCGTCATCGAGGTCGACAGCCTGCTCACGCGAATGTTCGGCAACAGAATTTACGTAATAGCCGAAATTGCCTGTCAGGCGGATTTGCCCCTTTCTGAAGCCCATGCGATAGCGGAGGGAGTGCACAAGGGCATCGAGAGTAATTTTCCCCTTGTCAAACACGTTACCGTTCATGTCAACCCATATTTTAAGGATTCGGTGCCCGTCATGGTTCCCCATAAAATAATAGAAGAGGGAGAAAGCGACGAACGCGAAAAGGGTGAAGCAAAATCGGAGCCGCAAGAACGACCCGAAGATAAATAAAAAAAGCGGTTTGGGCTGAATTAAAAGCCCGACCGCCTTTTTATTTGAGTTAAATGTTCCGCATAAGACCGACGACCTTGCCGAGGATAGTGACGTCGTCGAACACAAAGTCGTCCATGTCGTCGTTTTCGGGGTGGAGAATGAATTTGCCGTTGCGCCTGTAAAAACGCTTGACGGTGGCGGAGTCGTCGACCAAGGCGACCACAATTTCGCCGTTTTCGGCTGTGTCTTGCTTTCTCACCACAATTTTATCGCCGTCGAACATTCCGATATTTATCATGGAATCGCCGTGAACGTTGAGCATAAACAGATCTTCGCCGCCGAAAAAGTTGCCGGGTAGAGTGAAGAAATCTTCGTAGTTCTCGCTCGCAAAAATCGGTTCGCCCGCGGCAACAGTACCAATTAAGGGAACATTGACTGTCGAACCCTTGTTGGCAAGCGAAATGGCGCGGTTGCGGTTGCCCGTTTTAACCAAAAGACCGCGCTCCGAAAGGCGGTTGATTATCTGGTAGGGGGTAGCGGTGGAGCGGATATTGCAGCCCTTACAAATATCGCGCACGGTAGGCGCGTAGCCGTTCTCGCTGATGAAATTCTGTATGAATTCATACACTTCGTCGTCGCGGTTAATTCTCTTCATTTTTCACCTCATATAGCATTATAACATATTAAAATTAAAAAATCAAACGTTTGTTTTGTATTTTTGATTGATTTATGATTTTATTTGAAGTATAATAGCCTAAGGAGACGGAAATTATGAAGTTCACCAAGGAATGTGTTTTGTACGATAGGGAGTGCATAGGCTGTATGGAATGTGAAGTGTGCGACCTCGACCCCGACAAAATTTGCGACAACTGCGGCAAGTGCCTCGATATCAAAGACGACGCCGTTATCAAAATCGACGGCATAATCCTCGACGACGGCAAAAAAGAATAAGCGGATCTAATAAGGCAAAACCCTCACAATTCGGTAGCTTTTGGACAATACGCTTTGCAAGCCGTTACATAGGGTGTTATATATAATATGAAATAATAAGTTGTGATTTTGGAAAGCGCGCCCGACCTTTTAGCTTAAAAGGTCGGGCGCGCACGTATCATTAATAACAATGGCTGTGGGGGGGGAAGGATCGCAAAAAAACACCGTTCACCAAATGAAATATTAAATTAAGCGTGAACTAAGAATGGTCGTTTTCGGGTTCGTCGGGGTCGGTTGAGGGAGTTTCTTCGGCGGCTTCGCTGTTTTTTTCGGTGGGTCTTAAATGAACCAAACCCGCTACCGCGCGGCGGTTGTCGTCGGAGATAGCCGCATAGTGTTTGCGGGTCGTGTTGACGTCCTTATGCCCGAGCACGTCCGCAACTATATAAATATCGCCCGTTTCCCTGTAAAGCTGTGTGCCGTAGGTCGAACGCAGTTTGTGCGGGGAAATTTTTTTGAGTGGCGACACGATTTTTGCATACTTCTGCACAAGGTTTTCGACCGCACGCACCGAAATTCTGTTGACGTTGTTCGAGACAAAAAGAGCAGTGGTTTCGGTAATTTTTTCGGCGTTTTTCTCTTTATATTCAATGTAACGCTGCAAAGAGGCGGCGACGTCATCGTCAAAATACAGCACAGCCTTGTTGCCGCCCTTGCGGGTAACGACAAAGGAGTTGTCCTTAAAGTTCAAATCCTCGTTGTTCAAGCCGACCAGCTCGCTGATACGGATACCCGTGCCGAGGAAGAGCATCAAAATGGCGGAATCGCGTTCCTTGTTCTTTTCGTGATACGCCATTTGGTGGGGGGTAAGCCCCGTGCCGTTTTCTGCAGTCTTTATTATGTCGAACATTTCGTTGGTGTCGAGCCTTATTATCGGCTTTTCGTGCAGTTTGGGCGTGGCGACCTTTGAGGAGTTGTCTACGCTTATATAACCTTTATTGAAAAAGTATTTGAACATTGCGCGAACCGACGAAAGTTTGCGAGCCTTTGCCCGTTCGTTGCAGGTGTGTAATTTGCCGCTGTAATTGTAGTGGGAGAGAAAGCTGAGGAAATACTCGACGTCGGTGCTCGTGACCGATTCCATGTCCTCGAGCGTCATTTCCTTGATTTTTTTAGAACCTCTGAATTTGCGTTCCTGAAGGTAGTAAAAGAAGATCTTTAAATCATGAGCATAGTTCAAGCGTGTAAGCGGGGAAGTCTGACTGTCGATCGCCATAAAATAATCAGAACAGAATGACGGCAGTTCTTCATTTAACAACCTTTCGATAGTTTCAAGATTCTTATTGTTCCGCTGAACGTAGAAATTTGTACCCATTTATGTTCTCCGATACTGTTGTTCTTTTGTAAGGGGAGAAGTCCCATTATTTGCTTTTTTGGTTTGTTTTGGAATATGAGAGTGCATTAAACGCTTCGTAAAACACAGCTTTTACGTAACGTTAGTACCATTTTACACGATGGTGGGGGCGAAGTCAATTAAATTATTATGGATTTCAAAATTTAATTTCATTTTCTTATAAAAAATTTTATTTTATTAATTTGGTAAATTTATGCTGATTTAATAAAATTTTAATAAAAAATTATGAAAATCTCGCCGTTTTGTTTTGCAGTTATTTTGCTTTTTCGTAATTCGATTTAACAAATATTTTTTAAGTAATCGCGTTTATGATAGATTTTCGTTGTATTGCCGTGTGATTTTTTGCGCTTTGTAACTTCTGTTAAATAAGTCGGTTTATCGGATAAATTCAAGTAATTTCCGCTGAAAATCGCTTAAAATACGTTAAAATTGCGTTAAAATTGCGTTAAAATGCGGTCGATTCTATTATATTTTCGCTGAAATTTTTAATATTGAATTAAAACCGACTTCCCGCATTGTCAAAGCGTTTAATTGATTTCGGGCGATTTTTTAGCTGTTTTTTAGCCGTTTTTGGCTGAAATATCGGTAATTTTGATAGTACTATGTTTGACATAGTACTTATTACAGAGCCGAGGCAAAGCCTCGGCTCGTGCAATTTTACTTTGTTTCAAGACTCAATTTTTTGAGATTCCAGATATTTTCTGCATACTCGGCAATACTGCGGTCTGCGGCGAAAATTCCCGCCGCCGCTATATTTCTGAGCGACATCTGGTTCCATTTGGTCTTGTCGGATACATACAGATCCGAAATTCTGTGTTGGGTTTTGGTGTAAGCCGCGAAGTCCGCCATACACATGTACGGGTCGGCAACGGGCGAACCCGTGAGCAAATAGTTCGCAATTTCGGCAAACGATTCGTTATTGAAGCCGATTATGAGCGCTTCGATAATTCTGCGCAGTCTGGGGGATTCGTTATAATACTTGCTCGAACTGTAACCGTTGCGCCAAATTTCGTCGACTTCGTTCGACTTGTAACCGAATATGAAGATATTTTCGTCTCCCACTGCTTCCGCCATTTCGACGTTCGCGCCGTCAAGCGTGCCTATGGTGAGTGCGCCGTTGATCATAAACTTCATATTGCCCGTGCCGCTTGCCTCTTTTCCTGCAAGGGAGATCTGCTCGGAAACTTCGCTTGCGGGCATAAGTTTTTCGGACATGGTGACGTTGTAGTCCTCCATGTAGATAATATTGAGTTTTTCGTTGATCTGCGGGTGCTGCTTGATATCTTCGGCAAGGTAGTTGATGAGCTTGATTATCTTCTTCGCCATGTCGTACCCGGGCGCGGCTTTTGCGCCGAAAATGTATGTTTTGGGAACGATGTCGAGGTTGGGGTTGTCAAGCAGATCGAGATATGTGTCGATAATGTTCAACACGTTCAAAAGCTGTCGCTTGTACTCGTGAAGCCTCTTCGCCTGTACGTCGAAAATGGTTTCGGGGTCGATTATCGCGTTTTGCTTCTTCCTTGCGTATTCGGCAAATTGCTTTTTCTTTATAAGTTTGATTTCTTGAAGGCGTTTCAACACGCTTTCGTCGTCTTCGAATTTTTTGAATTCGGCAAGAACCGAACCGTTAAGAACGTAACCGTCGCCGATACACTCGTTCAAAAGCTCGGCAAGCTCGGGGTTCGACTGGTTGAGCCAGCGTCTGTGCGCGATGCCGTTCGTTACGTTGGTGAACTTTTCGGGGGTAAAATCGTAGAAATCTTTGAAAACCGAGGTCTTGATTATCTCGCTGTGGAGCGCGGAAACGCCGTTTACGCTGTGTCCGCCGTAAACGCTGAGGTTTGCCATCTTAACACGTTCGTGTTCGATAATAGACATTCTCGAAATCTTTGCCCATTCGCCGGGGAATTTACCCCACAGCTCTTCGCAAAGACGTCTGTTGATTTCCTTAATTATCGAATGTATACGGGGAACGGTGCGTTTTATTAAATCCTCGTTCCACGTTTCAAGGGCTTCCGCAAGAACCGTGTGGTTGGTATACGCGCAAGTTGCCGTTGTTATAGCCCACGCTTGATCCCAATCGTAGAAGTATTCGTCGATTAAAATTCGCATAAGCTCGGGAATAGCCATTGCGGGGTGCGTATCGTTGAGGTGGATCGCCGCCAGCTTGGGAAGATCCCTCAAATCGCCGTAACGGTGTTTGTGGTCCTCCACTATGTTTTGAATTGACGCCGAGCACAGGAAATACTGCTGTTTAAGTCTGAGCGACTTACCCGCATTGTGGTTATCGGCGGGATAGAGCACTTTGGTGAGTAAATCAGCCTCGTTGTCGTCGGACATCGCTTGATAATATTCACCCTGCGAAAAGAGCTTCATGTTGAAGTCTTGAACGGGTTTCGCCTTCCACAGTCTTAAAACCGACACTGCGTCGCTGTCTTTGCCCGAGATCATCATGTCATAGGCAACAGCCTGAATATCGGTGCTGTTTACGTAGTTGGTTTGAAGTCCGTTCTCCGTCCAACGCTCTTCGATTTGTCCGTTGAATTTTACGATAAAGTTTTTATCGGTTCTTTGAGTAAGCCATGCTTCGCCGCCGGGAAGCCATGCGTCGGGCAGTTCTATCTGCCAGCCGTCGACTATTTTCTGCTTGAAAAGCCCGTATTCATAGCGGAGAGAATACCCCATTGCGGGATAATTGCCCGTCGCAAGGGCGTCCATAAAGCATGCGGCAAGTCTGCCTAAACCGCCATTACCCAAGCCGGCGTCGGGTTCAAGTTCATATAAGTCGTCGAGTTTAAGCCCGTAAGACGAAATTGCCTTTTCGAACACAGGCGTTACGCTGAGGTTGTATAAGCTGTTTTTAAGTGAACGCCCCAAAAGGAATTCCATGCAAAGATAATAAACTCTCTTTGCGCGCTTTGCCTTGACCTTTTTAGAAAACCGCTGACGCTTTTCGAGGAGTATATCCCTTACCACCATCACTACGGCTTTGTAAATCTGGTCTTTGGAAGCCTCGGCGGGGGCTACGCCGAAATAGCGGGCGAGCTTTCCCTTGATTTGATCCTTGACTTCCTTTTCGGTAATAGCAGTGTTACTCATTAAATTCTCCTAATTTGTAAATTATTTAAGCATATCCAAATAAAGAGCTTCGTAGTCCTTTGCAGAGTGACTCCAGCTAAAATCGGTCGTTGCCGCTCTGTACATAAGTTTTTTCCACTCTTCTTTGTTTTTATAATCGGAGATAGCTTCGCGTATGACGTAGAGCATGTCGTGCGCGTTGTAATTGGCGAACGTGTAGCCGTTTTGCAAGGGTTTGATACTGTCGTAAAGACCGCCCGTCTCCCTTACGATGGGAACGGTGCCGTAACGGCAAGCTATCATCTGCGAAAGTCCGCAGGGTTCCGACTTCGAAGGCATAAGGAATATGTCCGAACCCGAATATATCTTGCGGGAAAGGTCTCCGTTGAAAACTATGTTCGCGCTCAATTTGTCGGGATACCTGTAAGCTAAATCGCGGAAATATCCCTCGAAGTGCGAATCGCCCGTGCCGAGTATGACCACCTGAACGTCGTCGCGTAACAGATCCTCTATTACCGCGGTAACGAGGTCGAGACCCTTGTGTGAAACAAGGCGCGAAACCATCGAAATGATGGGCGTATCGGGCTTTTCGGGCAAATTAAGCATCTTTTGAAGCTCTTTTTTGCATATTGCTTTGTTGGTGAAATCGTCGGGCGTGTAGTTGGCAAAAAGGTGACTGTCGAGCGCGCAGTTATAGCCGACGTCGTCAATACCGTTGAGAATACCCGTAAGTTTGAACTCGTTGTTTCTGATTATGGGATCGAGCCCGTGTGCATAATACGGGTCTTTAATCTCCTCGGCATAGCGAGGGCTGACCGTCGAAAACCTTTCGCAGCACTCAATTGCGCCCTTCATAAGGTTGATAGAGTTGTTGTATTCGACAAGGTACTGATAGCTACCGTAAATGTCGAATAGATCGCTTAACAGATCGAGCGAATACTGTCCCTGATATTCTATGTTGTGAATGGTAAAAAGTGCTCTTATGTATTGGTACTCCTCTCTGAAACAATAATTTGTTTTGAGATAAATAGCCGCAAGAGCCGCTTGCCAATCATGGCAGTGCATAACGTCGGGGAAGAAGTTTAAGAAAGGCATTATTTCGAGAACGCTCCTCGAGAAGAATGCGAACCTTTCGCCGTCGTCGTAATAGCCGTAGCACCCGGGACGTTTGAAGTAAAATTCGTTGTCGATGAAGTAGAAAGTTACGCCGTCTTTAACGTACGAGAATATCCCGCAGTATTGGTTACGCCAAGCAAGGTGTACATAGAGGTTGCCTATATACGAGAACTGGTCTCTGTACTCCTTTTTGATGTCCGAATAAAGCGGCAGTACGACGCGCACGTCGAACTTCCCGCTTGCCGCAAGGGCTTTCGAAAGCGAACCCGTCACTTCGGCAAGACCGCCCGTCTGAATGAAAGGAGCCGCCTCGGAAGCAACGAAAAGTATCTTCTTCTTTTCGGCAACTTCCTTTACTTCCGTCGCTTTTTTCTGCTTTTTTACCGCCTTGTCCGCACTTGCGGATTTAGGCGATTTAGCCGATTTAACTGTTTTTGCAGTAGCCATATTTTTCCCCCTGAATTGATTTATATGAGTGAACCCTTATTTATGAAATAGGGCTGAATTTCGCATCCCGCGAGCACTCTGTTATCGCGAATTACAGAATTTTTATCGCTTACCACATACGAAAGATTGCAGTTTTCGCCTACTATGTTGTCCGTCATGAGTATGCAGTTTTTAACGACCGTGCCCAAACCTATCTTAACGCCGCGGAAGAGAATACAATTTTCAACCGTACCCTCGATTATACAGCCGTCGGAGATGAGCGAATTTTTGACCTTTGCGGTTTCGGTGAATTTCGCGGGCGCGCTGTCGTTTACCTTTGTGTAAACGTCTCTGTCGCCGAAGATCTCTTGCCTTACTTCCTTGTTGAGCAAGTCCATATTGGCGTTGAAGTACGCGTTAAGCGAAGTTATATCGGCGTAATATCCGTCGAATTTATAGGCATAGAGGTTATAGGTCTTTACGCCGGGGCTGAGGATATCCTTGCCGAAACTCGTATAACCGTGCTGGATAGCGTCCTGAATGAGTCTTAAAAGGAACGAAGTGCGCGCTACCATAACGTTTATGTAGTTCTTTTTAACTCCGCCCGCCGAGGGATTTATCTGAATATCGGTGATTTTATCGTTTTCGTCCGTTTCGAAAGCCATATAATAACGCGACTTTTTAAGCTCGTGCTCGTGATAAACAAGGGTTATATCGGCGTTGTTCTTTATGTGCGCTTCGATAACTTTGCTGTAATCGAGTTTGTAAACGGCGTCGCTGTCGGCAAGGACGACAAAGTCCTCTTTTGCCTTGCGCAGGAAAGCCGTTGCGCCTTTGAGAGCTTCAAGGCGGTTTTTATAGAGCGTTTCGGTTTCGTCGCTGTAAGGGGGAAGCAAAATAAGTCCTCCCTCCTTTCTGGCAAGGTCCCAGAATTTCCCCGAGCCGAGGTGATCCATGAGCGACTGATAATTGTTTTTGGTTATGATACCCACCGTGGTTATGCCCGAGTTGACCATGTTCGAAAGAGCAAAGTCAACAAGGCGATATCTTCCGCCGTAAGGCACAGAACCAGTGGAGCGAACTTTGGTAAGTTCGGGTATGTTTTCTTCGTTTATGCTTGAAAATATAACACCAACTGTTGTAGCCATTATTAATTCCCCCTTATACGTTCTTATCGATTATTTCGCCTGCGGGAACCTTGCCGTTTTTGCTGACGGTAATTCCCCTGCCGAGTACGGCTATACCCGAAGTTTTGCTTTCGACTTTTTTAGCTTCTTCGATGGTTGCGCCGATCTCCGCCTTTTCGCAAATGGTTACTTCTTCGTCGACTATGGCGTAATTTATCTTTGCGCCCGCCTTTACGACTATGTTGCCCATGAGAACGCTGTCGCAAACTTCCGCGCCCTTTTCGATGACGCAGTTAGTGCCTATTATGGAATTGACAACTTTGCCCTCTACTTCGCAACCCGTCGCTACTATCGAGTTGATAACTTCTCCCTCTACGAACGCGGGAGGCGCGAGCGGGCTTCTCGAATGTATAACTCTGTCTCTGTCGGCAAGCTCGAAGTTGGGAACTACGCCCAACAGATCCATGTTCGCTTCCCACAGCGAGCTTATCGTTCCGACGTCTTTCCAATAGCCCTCGAAGCGGTAAGAATACATCTTTTCGCCCGCGTTGAGCATTGCGGGAAGCACGTTCTTGCCGAAGTCCTTTTCGGAATCGGGGTTCTTGTCGTCCTCTTCGAGATACTTGAAGAGCTTGGAAGCCGTGAATATGTAAATACCCATCGAAGCCAAATCGCTCTTGGGCTGTTTGGGCTTCTCTTCGAACTCGTATATAGTTCCGTCGGGATTGGTGTTGAGTATACCGAACCTCGAAGCCTCTTTCATGGGCACTTTCATGCAGGCTATCGTGCAATCGGCATGCGCCTCTTTGTGAGCCGCAAGCATCTTGTCGTAGTCCATTTTATAAATGTGGTCGCCCGAAAGAATGAGCACGTATTCGGGATCGTACATCTTCATGAACCTTATGTTCTGATAGATCGCGTTCGCGGTGCCTTTGTACCAGCTGGTGTCCTTCTTCGCTTCGTAGGGCGAAAGAATATGAACGCCGCCGAAAGTTCTGTCGAGATCCCAAGGCTGACCGTTGCCTACGTACTCGTTAAGCACGAGGGGTTGATACTGCGTAAGTACGCCGACGGTATCTATCCCCGAGTTGATGCAGTTAGACAGCGGGAAGTCGATTATTCTGTACTTCGAGCCGAACGAAACTGCGGGTTTTGCGATATTGCTTGTAAGCGCATAGAGTCTTGAACCCTGTCCGCCGGCAAGCAACATTGCTACACATTCCTTTTTTCTGAGCATTGTCAATTCCCCCAAAAAATTTATTTATTTTCTTTTATTAAATACATACAAGTCAGTTTGGGAATATCGGCAAATAGCGTGTGCCGTTTTCCGTGACTTGTTTGCTTCCGAGTATAAAAAACCTTTTTGCGCAAAGCTCCTCTTCCGCCGAACGCCTTTTTATCTGTGGAAAAGACGATCCTGTACTTCGCGCGTTCAGCCACTCCTATTCCGTAGCCCTTTATATCCACGCCCGAAAAGTTGACTATGACGGTAAGGCTTTCGCCCGATTTCGAATATCTGTTGAACGCTATCACGTTGTTGAACCTGTCGTCTACGACGAGCCATTCAAACCCGTTCCAGCTTTCGTCAATTTCGTAAAGTTGCGGGCAGTTTCTGTAAAATAAATTTATTTCACGCGCAAAAACTCTCATTTTTGCGTGTAACTCGAACTTTTCGAGAAAGTAATCTACGCCGCTCTTATAGTTCCATTCGCTGAACTGCGCTATTTCGTAGCCCATAAAATTGAGCTTTTTGCCGGGGTGGGCGTACATATAAGCCAACAGCTCCCGCTCACCCGCAAATTTATCGGCGTACTCGCCGGGCATTTTATTTACGATCGAGCCTTTTACGTGCACTACCTCGTCGTGCGAAAGGGGAAGAATGTACCTTTCGGAAAAGGCGTACATGAGCGAAAAGGTTATCTTGCCGTGGTGATGGTTACGAAAATACGGGTCTTGACGGCAATAGAACAGCACGTCGTTCATCCAGCCCATATTCCATTTGAAGTCGAACCCCAGCCCGCCCTCTTGCGTTTTGCGGGTCACGGCGGGATAGCTCGTCGATTCTTCGGCTATCATCAGACAGCCGGGGTACAATTGCTTAACCGTTTGGTTCAGCTTTTTTATGAAGTCCGTCGCCTCGAGGTTGCCGTTGCCGCCGAACGCGTTTGGGGTGAAATCTCCCGCCGCTCTGTCGTAATCGAGGTAGAGCATCGAGGCGACCGCGTCGACTCTAAGCCCGTCCACTCTGTACTGCTCGAAGAGGAAACAAGCCGACGAAAGCAAAAAGCTGTCTACTTCTCCCCTGCCGAAATCGAACCTCCGCGTGCCCCAACCGCTGTGCTCCATTCTGTCCCACAGCGGACATTCGTAAAGGGGTTGTCCGTCGAATTCGTACAAGCCGAAGCTGTCTTTGGGAAAATGTGCGGGGACCCAATCGAGAATGACTTTTATGCCGTTTTTGTGGAAAGCCGCAACAAGGCTTTGAAAATCTGCGGGCGAACCGAGACGGGCGGTCGGGGCGAAATAGCCCGTGACCTGATACCCCCACGATCCGTCGAACGGAAATTCCGTAACGGGCATAAACTCCACGTGAGTGTAGCCCATATCCCGTACATAGGGCACAAGCTCTTCTTCAAGCTCTTTATAGCTCAAATACGAGCCGTCCTCTTTCCTCTTCCACGAAAGCAGATTGACCTCGAACACGCTCATCGGAACGTCGTATCCCGAAGCCTCGTATAAACCCGAATAATCTTCGGGCTTCGGCAGATCGTAAACTACAGAACTGAACGAGTTGGGGAAGTCGGTGCGGAACGCGTAAGGATCGCACTTTTCAAGCGTTCTGCCATCGTAAGTGATTATGCGGTAATAGTAAAGGTCGCCCTCTTTTGCCGAAGCATAAACTGCGAAAGACTGACCGTCGTCAAGCAGTTCGGCGGGAAAGATCATTCCGTTCAGAACCAGCTCGACGCTCTTCGCGCGGGGCGCCCAAACGCGGAACGCGTACTCACCGTCCGCGCATTTGTGACAGCCGAAAAAACCGTAAGACTTAAAACTCATTCCCTTATGGAACTTTTCAAGCTCGGGGTCTTTTACGCAACGCCTTATCATACCTAATATATTTTATCATAATATTACGGATATTTCAAGACGCAATTCAAAAAAATTCCAATTATTTTATAAAGTATTCAAGTAAAGTCAAATTATCGGCGTTAAACTTTTCAAGCTCTTCGGGCGTCAGCTTTTTGAACGCCGCCAACGCAAGGGAATAAACGTACCTTGCGGTGAAGTTCTGCTTGTCGGGTTCAAGCTGTTTTATCTTTTGAATTATGGGGCAGGCGGTGTTTAAGATGAGCGTCTTGTTCAAGCCGCCGTCGCTCATGCCGTAAAACTGACCCATTTCGGTGTAACGCCTCATATACTCGTCAACAAGAATGACGGCGGGCGTTTTGTCGTTTTTGAGCTTTTCGCACTTAATTACTACAGAGTCGTTCTGTATGGCGTTTTTGAAGATGTCTTTAAGAACCTCGTCGTCGCTCTCTTCTCCCGTTTTCAACGCCGCGTCGATATCCGAATCGATCCTCATGAACTTCACGTGTTCGGGCGTTTTGTATTCAAGGAAGCTCAAAAAATGCGGATCGATAAAGTTATCGCAGAGTATGGCGTTCAGCCCCTCGTCTTTGAACATTTTGATATACTGCGCCTGTTGGTCCTCGTCCGAGACGTAATAAACTGTCTTTGGTGCGGGGTTTTCCTTTTGCTCGCCCTCTTGCGCTCCGTCGGGTTTGCTTTGGGAACTTTCGCCGTCGCTTTCGCCCTCGGCGTTTCCGCCATCTGCGCTTTGAGGTTTGTCGCCCTTTATGAGTTCGGAAACGGTGATAAATTTACCGTTGATATCCTTGTAAATTATAACGTCTTTGATTTTTTCGTAGAAGTCGTTGTCCTTTATGCAGCCGAACTTTATGAAGTTGGCTATGTCGCCCCAGCTGTCCTCGAACTTCTGTCTGTCGGTTTTGAAAAGCGAAATGAGCTTATCGGCAACTTTTTTGGTTATGTGCTTGCTGATTTTTTGAACCTGACTGTCGTTTTGCAGAAAACTGCGCGAAACATTAAGGGGAATGTCGGGGCAGTCAATAACGCCGTTCAACAGCATCAAAAACTCTGGAATTACCTCTTTTATGTTGTCGGCGATGAACACCTGATTGCAGTAAAGTTTTACTTTGCCGCGTTCGAGTTCGAGCTTGTTTTTGACCTTGGGGAAGTACAGAATACCCTTGACTTTGAAGGGATAATCCATGTTGAGATGAACCCAAAAAATAGACTCGTTATAGTCCATAAAGGTATCCGTGTAGAACTTCTTATACTCCTCGTCGGTGCAGTCTTTGGGATTCTTTGTGTAAAGAGGGGTCGTTGAGTTGAGCGGCTTGTCTTTGCCGTCGCCCTTGAAGTTCACATAGATATCGTACGGCATAAACGAGCAGTACTTATCCACAAGCTTTTTTATGTTGTTTTCGTCGAGGAACTCCTTTTCTTCGGGAGCAATGTGCATTACGATGCGCGTTCCGCGGTCGGGCTTTTCGCACTCCTCTATGCTGTAAGTCGAATTGCCGTCCGATTCCCAGTGAACGGCGGGTTCGTCCTTATATGATTTAGTAAAAATTTCGACGTTTTCGGAAACCATGTAGACCGAATAAAAACCCAGCCCGAAGTGCCCGATAATGCCGTCGCCGCCCGCCTTTTCGTATTTTTCGAGGAAGTCCGAAGCCCCCGAAAAGGCAATTTGAGTTATATAGTTTTCGACCTCTTCCGCGGTCATTCCAAGACCGTTATCCTCAACGGTCAAAGTCTTTGCCTTTTTGTCGACTGTGATTTTGACGTTATAACCGCCCGCGTCCTCCTGCGCTTCGCCCATGGAGACGAGCTTTTTGTATTTGGTAATAGCGTCGACGCCGTTCGCCACTATTTCCCTAAGGAAAATATCCTTGTCGGAATAGAGCCATTTTTTGATGATCGGCATCATGTTTTCGCTCGATATTTTTATAGTTCCTTCTTTTTTCATAAGAAAATTCCTCCGAAATTATGTCTTACAACTATATTTAATACCCTTTGAAAAAGTCGGTTAAACCATTTGGACTGTTTTTCACTATTATATAATATAAATTTTTTTAACGCAACCAAACAAAGCGCAAATCAAAAAATAACATAAACCGCCGAAGCGCAAACGCTTCGGCGGGAAAATTTATGATTTACTGCTTTTTCTGTGCATCGGCAAGAACGTCTGCAAGCGACGTTCCGACAGAACCGCTGCCGCTGTCGGACCAATCCGAAAGCTCTTCGTCGACGTTTCTTCTGGGAGCGCGACCGCGGCGTTCGGGTCTTTCACCCTCTTCGCCCTCTGCTCTGCGGGGCTTTCTTCTTTCGCCCTCGGGCAAAAGAGCCTTTATCGAAAGGTTCATCTTTCTTGCGTCGGGGTCGATGGCGATTATCTTCGCGTCAACCTCTTCGCCGACGCTGAGTACGGAAGCGGGGGTTTCGATCCTGTCCTGACTGATCTGCGAAACATGAACCAAGCCGTCGATGCCTTTTTCAACTTCCACAAAAGCTCCGAAGGGAACTATTCTTACAACTTTGCCGTGAATGACCTGACCGACTTCATATTTTTCGCTTACAAGATCCCAAGGCTGGGGCTGCAACTGCTTGTAGCCTATCGAGACCTTTTTGTTTTCCGCGTCGATTTTGAGTACTTTGAACTCGTAGGACTTGCCTATTTCGAGCACGTCGGTAACAGCATCAACACCCGTCCACGAAAGGTCGGAAATGTGCGCGAGGCAGTCGAACCCGTTTACCGATACGAACGCGCCGAAGCCTGTTACACGCTCGACCTTGCCCGTTACCACGTCGCCTACGGCTATGTTCGCGAAGAACTCCTCTTCCCTTGCCTTGCGCTCCTGTTCGCGGGCGTCGCGTTCTTCCTGCAAAATTACTCTCTGCGAAGCGATTATCTCTTTTCTGCCAGTCTTTTTGATTTCAAGCGCGCGCAAACGGAGAGTTTTGCCTACGTTCTTTGTCAGATCTTTGACGAAGCCGGGTTTGATCTCTTTTGCGGGAACAAAAACCGAGTAAGTTCCGAGCTGTGCAACCAAGCCGCCCTTATTCGAACCCGTGCAGGTTACGGTGAATTCTTTGCCCGCTTCTATATCGGCGAGCATAGCTTCCTCTTCCTGCAAGAGCTTAATTCTTTTCTGCGAAAGTTTAAGGGTTGGTTTAAGCTCTACGACAAGCAATTCGATTGATTCGCCGATCTTTCCTTCATAGTCTGCAACGCTGTATTCTTCGCAGTCAAGCTCGTCTTTGCTCAACGAAACTTCTTTCTTCGAGAAAGGTAAAAGGATCTGTAAACCGTCTTCCGTAGCCTGTGAAATAGTGGCCGATACGGTCTGACCCTTTTTGAACTTCGAATCGCTGTCAATTTTATCAACTACTTCCTGCATAGCTGATTTTACTTCTGTGTTTTCTGCCATCTTTAAGAGAACCTCCCGGGTTTGCCAATTCGGAGTGGAAGCCCCCGAAACAATACCTACGCTTTTAAAATTTTTAAGTTTGGAATAATCCAAATCGTTTGCGTCAGCAAGACGGAATACGTTTTTGCAGTGCTTGGTCGCAAGCTCGTACAGCTTGTTTGTATTACTGCTGTTCAAACCGCCGATCACAAGGATCGCCTCGCACTTTTCAGAAAGTTCTTCGACCTCTTTCTGACGCTTAATAGTAGTATAACAAATAGTCTTGAAAACCGCAACCGTTTTTTCACAGACTTTTTTAATATTTTTTATTATTTTTTCAAATTTTTCCGCCGAAAACGTAGTTTGGCACACTACGCACACGTCTTTTTCCCTTAAATCGTCGGGAATTTCGTCGGGGTCGTTCAAAACCACGGCGTTGCCGCCGCACCACCCGAGCAGACCCGTGACCTCGGGGTGAGCGTATTCCCCGACTATCACGATAAATTTTCCGAGCGCGTACTGCTCCTTAACTATCGACTGCGTGCGCTTGACGAAATCGCAAGTGCAGTCGATGACTTTGATATCACGCCTTTGACATTCACCGTAAAAACTTTCGGGAACGCCGTGCGATCTGAAAATTACCGTAGCTCCGCTCGGGACTTCGTTGAGGTCGTCGACTACTTTTATCCCTTTTTCGGCAATGGCTTTTACTACTTCGGGGTTGTGAATTATCTCGCCGAGGACGTATGCGTTTTCGGAATCGAGGTTCATCGCCGTGTCGACCGCGCGTTTTACCCCAACGCAGAACCCGCTGTTTTTAGCCTGAATGACTTGCATTTTTTGACTTCTTTCTCATCGCTTTGAGCTTTTTCTTGTCTTTGAGAGTTTCGGCAAGCTCCTCGTGCATTGCAAAAAGGTGCGCACGGAGTTTTTCGTCGGCTTCGGCTATCTCCTTTTCGGTCAGCTTTTTGCCGTAGTACTCCGAAAGCTCGAACGGTTCTCCATAGTAAAAATAAGTCATTCTGAATGGCTTTAATTTTTTGACATGCACAATTGGAAGTATGGGCGTGCGCGTCTTTATCGAAAGCGCAGCCGCGCCGCTCTTGAACGGCAGAAATACGTCTTCGGTCTTGTTGCGCGTTCCCTCGGGGAAAATGCAGACAGTCTCGCCGTTTTTAAGGTACTTCATGGCGAGCATGACTGCCTTAACGTCGTTGCCGTCGCGGTTCACGGGGATACATTCGCACTTTTTGGTGAACCACTTGCTCATGCCCTTTTGAAAAAGCTCGATCTTCGCCATAAAGTGGACGGGTTTGCTCATCGAAACTGCGGCGGGAACTACGTCGAGCACGCTTCTGTGGTTGCCGACGATGATGTACGCCCTGTCGTCAAACAGCTCGGTGTGCCCCACCTTTCTGAATGGGAAAAAGGGTCGTATCACAACGTGGTGTATACGGTGCATAAAGTTGAACCATTTTTGCAGTTTGGTCGGCTTTTTTTTGGGTTCTTTTACTTTTTTACTCATATTTTTTCTTGAATTCTCTTTTCGATTATTGCTGTAACTTGTTCGATATTTAAGTCGGAAGTATCGATTTCAACTGCGTCCGCGGCTTTTACAAGGGGCGCGATCCTGCGGTTTTTGTCTTGTTCGTCGCGCTCGGTAATGTCCTTTAATATCTTTTGATAGTCCTCGATAAACCCCTTTGCTCTGTTTTCTTCGAACCGCCTTTGGGCGCGAACCTCGGGCGAAGCCGTAAGGAAAAATTTGAACTGTGCGGCGGGGAGAACGTTAGTGCCTATATCCCTCCCCTCGAGCACGCACGAAATCCCCGAAGCGATGCCGCGTTGAAGTTCAACTATTTTTTGACGAACGCAACCGAGAGTCGAAAAGGACGAAGCCGCCATAGAAATTTGGGGCGTTCTTATCTTATCGGAGACGTCCGAGCCGTCGAGCAGGGTTCTCTGCGCGCCGTCTTTCAGTTCGACTTTGAGGTCGATATTTTCCATGACTTTTGCGACGGCTTCCTCGTCTTTTGTCGTAAGTCCGAGGCTCAGGCACTTCATCGCCGCAGCGCGGTACATTGCGCCTGTATCGAGACAGAGCATATTAAGGCGTTTGGCGATTATTTTGGCGATCGTGCTCTTTCCGCTGCCCGCCGGTCCGTCGATGGCTATATTGATTATTTTGGAAATATCCTTTCTTAAATCGCCCGCCCCGTTGAGATACACGTGTTGGGGCTGGCTTTCGGTTTCAACGACCGCCATTACGCGAATACACATTTTAAGCGATCCCGAAATTTCCGGTTCAGCCGCAGAAAAGAGCGCGCACGAATAAAAACCCGCCTCTCTTGCCGCCTTTGCGGGATAATAGGATTTGATATCCGACGTGTTTGAAAACAGCAAAAAGACGAGATTTTCGTCCGAAAGCCCGTTTTTTTGGGCAATTTCGGTCAAAAGCTCCTTTACAGCTTGTTTGATTTGTTCGGGCGAATCTTCGCTCACGGTCGTTGCGCCGCGTATCGCTTTCATATTATGACCTTTTTATAAAATGTTGAAATTATTATTTATTTGTAAAATAAATTTTTTGTTGGACTTTTTGAATTTTTCAAACCTTTTGAACCATTCGAACCCTTTAACCATTCGACCCTTTTAACCGAGCGGGCGAAAAATCACACGGAGTTGCCCGCAAGATAGCCCGTTGAAAAGGCGATTTGGAGGTTAAACCCGCCCGTGAAGGCGTCCAGATCCAAAACTTCCCCGCAAAAATACAGCCCTTTTACGAGTTTGCTCTCCATAGTCGAGGGGTTTATCTGCTTTACGTCGACCCCGCCGCAAGTGATAACGGCTTCGTCGAACCCACGCAGTGCACTAACGATAATATCAAATTTCTTGATTGTTGTCAACAGTCGGCTTCGCTCTTCCCGAGTTATTGAATTTACTTGCTTTTCGGGTGAAATTCCGCTCCGTTTGAGCACTTCCGAAATAATTGCGGACGGCAAAAGTTCCTTTAAGACGTTCGAAATGCTCTTGTTGCTGAACTCGTTGAAGTCGCGCAAAACTCTTTTGTCAAGCTGTTCGCGGGTGAGCGCGGGTTTTAAGTCAATTGAAAGCCGAACGCCGTCAAGGTCGATGCGGTTTATAATGCTCGAAGCCGAAAGGATCATCGGACCTGAAACGCCGTAGTGCGTAAAGAGCATTTCGCCGAAGAAACTTTTTAAGGGCTTCTCACGGAAAAACACGTCGAGGCGGACGTTCTTTAACGAAAGCCCCTGCATTTCGGCACAATACTCCCCTTTAACTTCAAGTCCGCAAAGACCTTGTTTTAAGGGAATTATGCTGTGCCCCGCCGAAATAGCAAACGAATAGCCGTCGCCCGTAGAACCTGTGGAAGGATAGCTCATTCCGCCCGTACAAACTATGACCGCGTCGAATAAATAACTGCCGTTTTGTGTAGTTATGCCACGCATAGTACCTTGCAAAACGTCTAAATTGAGCACTCTTTCGCTAAATTTGAAAGTAACTCCTGCGCTTTTGCAATAATTTTCGAGGCACTTTGTAACGTCGCTCGCCTTGTCGGAAACGGGAAAAACGCGAGAGCCGCGCTCGGTTTTGAGTTTAAGCCCGCCGTCCTCAAAGAACTTCATCGTGCTTTCGGGCGGGAACGAATATATGGCGGAAGTTAAAAATTTTGCGTTCGTAACGACGTTTTGCAAAAACTCCTGCTCGTCGCACACGTGGGTGAGGTTACACCTCCCCTTGCCCGTTATGTATATCTTTTTTCCGCATTTTTCGTTTTTTTCGAATACGGTCACTCCGTTTCCGTTCTTTGCGGCAAAATACGCCGCAACAAGTCCCGAAGCTCCCGCGCCGATTATGGCAACTCTTTTCATAAATAACCTTACGGCGTGAACTGCAAGTCCACGCCGTTATAATCAATTAAACGGGATAAACCTTGTCGGGGTTTGCCGCCATGTCGCTGTCGACGCCTGTTTGGTTAGCCTTGCGCCACTTAAAGAAGTTGACCGAAACTTCGGGGAAGAGCGCGTAAGAGAGAACGTCCTCTTCCTGTTCGTAGAATCCCATGTCCTTTACCTTGGCGGTAAGCTCATCCATTTCGTCGGCAAGCAAATCGGCAGGACGGCAAGTTACGATCTTTTCGCCGTTAGCGGTGCACATTTTGACTACTTCCTCAGATTTTTCGCCCGTGACCGCGCCGTACTTCCCCAAAATCAAATCTTTGAACTGCGCCGTTATGGTCTTGTATCTGCCCATAAGGACGTTCCAGACAGCCTGCGTTCCCACAATTTGGCTCGAAGGCGTTACAAGGGGCGGATATCCGCAGTCCTTGCGGACAACGGGGACTTCGGCAAGACATTCGGGCAGCTTATCCTCTTTGC
>CANRDY010000003.1 GCA_947629515.1 uncultured Clostridia bacterium | reverse complement strand
CTTCCACCCACAAAAGGCAAAGTAATACTTTCAAGGCTTGTGCAACCTCGGAACGCACTATCGCCAATAGAAGTTACGCTGTCGGGTATGGTTATGCTTTCAAGGCTTGTGCAATACCAGAACGCCTCATAGCCGATAGAAGTAACGCTGTCGGGAATTGTTATGCTTGTTCCTTCATATCCACTAAAAGCAGAACTACCTATCTCTTGAATAGAAGGTTTATCTCCCCATTTAATTTCAGCTACAC
Source organism: uncultured Clostridia bacterium (assembly GCA_947629515.1). Lineage (GTDB taxonomy): Bacteria > Bacillota > Clostridia > Christensenellales > Borkfalkiaceae > Coproplasma. Next base: position 104,607 of record CANRDY010000003.1, on the reverse strand, counting down.
AACCACTGAACGCACTACTTCCAATAGAAGTTACACTGTCAGGTATAGTTATGCTTTCAAGACTTGTGCAATAATCAAACGCACTATAGCCGATAGAAGTTACACTGTCGGATATGGTTATGCTTGTAAGGTTTGTGCAACCCATGAACGCCCTAATGCCGATAGAAGTTACACTGTCGGGAATAGCAATACTTGTAATATATTTGCAATTATTGAATGCCCCGTATAATATATTGCCGCCAGTTATCGTTACGGTTTTTAACGAATCGGGGATATAATAAGTGGAATTAGTGGTTGAGCTTGTGCTACTTCCATAATAATATTGTGTCACTGCCGATGCGCCTGAATAACTTGATGTGCCAAAAATATAACCAAACGGATATTGATAGGTATCATTTGACGTTTTTATACTTCCCCCCACAAACGGTAAAGTAATACTTTCAAGATTGGAGCAACCACTGAACGCACTATCGCCGATAGAAGTAACGCTGTCGGGTATGGTTATGCTTGTAAGGCTTTCGCAATAATAGAACGCCTCATCACCGATAGAAGTAACACTGTCGGGTATGGTTATGTTTTTAAGTTTTGAGCAATCACAGAACGCATAATTTGGAATACTCTCTACATTTTCTCCGATATAGACAGTTGTGAGTGCCGTGCAACCGTCGAATATTGGATAACTACTATTTCCTGCCGTTTCGCAATTTTTTGCATTCCAATATATCTTTTCAAGGCTTGTGCAATTATAGAACGCATAACCGCCGATAGAAGTAACGCTGGCGGGTATAGTTATGCTTTCAAGGCTTGTGCAATCACGGAACGCACAATTTGGAATACTCTCTACATTTTCTCCGATATAGACAGTAGTGAGTGCAGTACAACCGCCGAATATTGGATCATTACTATTTCTTGCCGTTTCGCAATTTTTTGCATTCCAATATACCTTTTCAAGTTTTGTGCAACCATTGAACGCATAACCGTCGATAGAAGTAACACTGTCGGGTATGGTTATGCTTGTAAGGCTTGTGCAACCATAGAACGCACCATAGTCAATAGAAGTAACACTATCGGGTATTGTTATACTTTCAAGGTTTGTGCAACCATTGAACGCATAACCGCCGATAGAAGTAACGCTGTCGGGAATCGTTATGCTTTTAAGGCTTGTGTAACCATTGAACGCATAATCTTTAATTTCGGTTACGCCTTGCAACATATCGGCAGTAATATCTGTTACAAGTTCATCATTTAAATATAGATTATGTGCATATTTCAAAGGGTTATCATTAAACTCAATATTGCACCATGCTTTTAAGTCTGATATATAAACTCTCGTAAGACCTGTGCAATCACGGAACGCAACCCTTCCGATTGACGTAAGCCCTTCGGAAAAAAATACTTTCAGCATGGAATTACAACCTTCAAATGCCGACGCACCGATCGTCCGTATTGTATCGCTCAAAAATATATAGCGAATAGTTGTTTGTCCTTTAAAAGCATTATCTGCAATTCCTGTAACAGGAAACGAATTGATATAGCGCGGTATAAAAATCGTTGTTGCGTATGTTGACCCGTATTTTAAATTTACTTTCGTGATTGTCGCTTCGTTATTTGAAAACGTGCATTCGCAGCTCCATTTATCGTTGATGTATTGCTGCCCATAAATCGCAGAAGGCGTACGATATACTTCCTTTCCGGTCGCCAATGTGGTATAATCTTTATCGGTGTACCACCCGTCGAAATAAAATAATATGCTTTTATCGACCTTCCAATCAGGCGGAACTGTGGGCAACTCGATTTTGTAACCATATTCGGTATCTGTATAGAGCGTGTCATATAATTTATTGTCAACGTAGGCTTCGACTGCAATCGCGCCCGGTTTTATCGCCCCGCATACAGTACATTCGCAATGGTCGTATGTATGAGACGGAGAGATAGTGTTGCGCTTTTCCGCTCCACATTCGCACCGCAAAACGTCCTCGCCCGCTTCCGTGCAAGTTGCGTCCTTGTGAGAATAAGGCAAAAAGGTGTGCTCCGTCGTCTTGGGGATCGCCTCTGTTTCGACTTCGCCGCACGGGCAAGTGCGCTGTTTTTCGCCCGCGACGAGGTGCGTTGCCTCGCGCGTTGTTTTCCAATTCCCATACTCGTGCGCCGTAGTCTTGGGAATGGTCTCATCGATGTGTTCCCCGCATGAACAATATTTTCGGCGTGTGCCCGCCGTCGTATGCGTTGCGGGGGAAATTATTTCCCAATTCCCATAGGAATGGACATGAGTCGCAGGTTTTTGCGTGTTGCCGCCCGTTCCGCCCGAGCTTCCCGTGCCGCTGTCGGTTCCGCCCGAGCTTCCCGTGCCGCCCTGTTGGGTTTGATTGGTCGCGCCGTCTTTGCCGTTCGAATCGTCAACGGCGCACGCGGCAAACAAAGCCGCGCAACAAACCGCGCAAATTATTGCAAGAAAAACAATCAAAAATTTACGTTTCATAAGATTTCACCTCGAAAGTAATTTTTTTCCTTATACTAATTATATGAAGTAACACTTCATTTGTCAAGTGTATTATTACTTCATTGATATGAAGTAACAATTCATATAAACTATAAATAACAGCTCATACTTTACAGAGGTGAACAATGTGAACGAAATAAATAAAACTCTTGGTGAGCGAGTTAAGGTGTTGCGGAAAAATCTCAATATGACCCGTGAAAAATTAGCCGAAAAAGCAGACGTCAGCCCGCGGTTTTTAGCCGACGTGGAAAGCGGAAAAGTGGGGGTTTCGGTTACGACATTAAAACTTTTATGTATTGCCTTGTCGACGACAGCCGATTATCTTTTGGGGCTTACGAACGACGAAAACGAAAATTTGGCGATTGCTATCGTAAACAAATTCTCAATGGTCGACGCGCGATTTTATCCCTTGCTCAATGCGATTCTGGAGCAACTTATATCATTACAATAGCTTTAACAAATGTTGTTGCCGCTCGGGTTCGGGCGGTTTTTTAGGTTCTTTTGTAACGGCGGGGCGGCTCTGCTTTTGGCAGAGCCGCCCCGCACTTTCCGCCGCTCTTTCACCGCAGGCGCAGAGAGTTGAATTTCAAATCGTAGAGGGGTAAATTAAAAACGTAGAGCGGAGATTTTGCAAACGTAGAGGAGTTAATTTGCAAGCGTAGAGGGGAGCAATACAAAGCGTAGAGGGGAACGATACAAAGCGTAGAGGGAGAAAGCGGCAAAATAGGTTTATTTCCGCCCGCAAAAAGCTATACTTAAAAGTGTAAAAGGAGAACCCGTATGAAAAACGCCGTTGTAATAAATAAACCCCTCGCCCCTAACCCAACCGCAAATAAACCCCACGCCCCCAATTCAACCCTCGCCCCCAATACTTCCCCCAACACCATCGCCGATTATAACCGCCCCGCCGCTTCCCCCAAAAAACGCCGCAAAGCGTACCCCGTGTTCTACACCAAGGGCGAGGAGATCTTCAACGCCGTCTCGCACATAGTGGGCGGCGCAACGGGGCTTGCGGCATGGATCGTCGCCCTTGTGTTTGCGGCGGGCGACCCCGTAAAAACAACCGCCGTCACGGTTTTTTCGGCAAGCATAATAATTCTGTACACCATGTCGTCGCTCTATCACTTTCTCCCCATAGGCGCGGGCAAGGCTGTTTTCCGCATTTTCGACCACTGCACGATTTTTCTGCTCATCGCGGGCACGTACACGCCCTACTGCCTTATAGCTCTGGGTGGAACGTCCATGGGGCTTGCGATCCTCATCGCCGAGTGGTCGCTTGCCGTGCTGGGCATAACGGGCAACGCCATCGCCATGAACAACAAAATCATCAAGGGCTTTTCAATGGCGTTCTACTTTGTAATGGGCTGGTTCATTCTCATCGCCTTTGAACCGCTTGCGGCGGCGATCCCTTCCATAAGCCTTTGGCTGCTTTTGGCGGGCGGCATAGCCTACACGGGCGGGATAGCGTTTTACGCGTTCGGAAAGAAGGTGAGGTATTTCCATTCGGTATGGCATTTGTTCGACTTGGCGGGAACTGTGCTGCATTTTCTTTCGATTCTGTTCATTTTAGTGTAGGTCGCAATTTTTGTCCGCAAGATATTGTATGGACCAAAAAAAATTTCACACAATATTTTGTATTTTTTTATTGACAAATGCTTCAAGTGCTGTTATAATAAAATTCCAACTGAGAGGTCGCGCGGCAACTGACGAGTTTGCGGTTTAACGCAGGGAAGCCGTGCGGTTTGAAAAGTCGTTCGTCTGGGCTATTTTCTTTTGCAGGGAATAGCCCGTATTTTTTTGGAACCGAGTCGCGCGAACGCAAACGCCCGTATTATTTTTTGAACCGTGCGGGCAAAGACCGTCCGCCGCGGCGGTTCGGCTCGGTTCGGCTCGGCTCGGCTCGGTTCGGTTCGGCTAAAAAACGCCCGCACAGTCAACGCAAAAAGGGGGAAGCGGTTTGAGAGGCTTCGTACATTCGTTTGAATCATTCGGCATGGTCGACGGTCCGGGAATACGCTTTGTGGTATTCATGCAGGGTTGCCCGATGCGCTGTCTTTACTGTCACAATCCCGACACGTGGACGGTCGGCGCGGGCAGGGAGTATTCCCCCGAAGAGGTCGCGCGCGAGGCGTTGAAGTACAGAAGCTACATCAAAAACGGGGGCGTGACCGTCTCGGGCGGCGAACCGCTGTTGCAAGCCGAGTTCGTCAAAGAGCTGTTCGCCATTCTCAAGGGCGAGGGCATACACACCGCGCTCGACACCTCGGGCATAACATTCAACCCCGCCGACGAAAAGTGCGTTCAACGCCACTTGGACGTTCTCGCCCAAACCGACCTCGTTCTGCTCGACATAAAGCACATTGACGAAGCCGAGCACAAAAAGCTCACAACGCACTCCAACGCCAACCCGCTTGCGTTCGCAAAACTTCTGAACCAAATCAAAAAACCCGTGTGGATACGCCACGTGCTCGTCACGGGCATAACCGACAGCGACGAATATCTCATCAAACTGCGCGCGCTGTTAGACGGCTTCGACAACGTTGAAAAGGTGGAGGTTCTTCCCTATCACACCATGGGCGAGGTCAAATACGAAAAGCTGGGCATAGCCTATCCCCTCAAAGGCGTTCAGCCGCCCTCAAAAGAGCGGGTCGAAAACGCCGAAAGAATTTTAAGGGCGGGCAGGTTCGCCTGACTTCGGCAAATATCTTCGGTTGAACTTTTGCGCGGTTGAACCGTTACAAAAAATTTTAACTTTTGGCGAACCGTAAAAGGGGCGAACAATACAAGGGGCGAACAATACAAGGGGCGAACCATAAGGCAAACGACCCTTCCCCCGAACAGATCGCAGAGAATACGCAAAAGAAAAAATACGCATACTGTCATAAAACCGTATAAAAAAGGAGAGCTAAAGATGGAAAACAAAGCTTGGGAAAATTTCAACAAAGGCAAGTGGTGCGACGAGGTAGACGTGCGCGACTTCATTCAGCGCAACTACACGCCGTACACGGGTGGCGACGAATTTCTCGCTCCGCCCACAGAGGCAACCAAAAAGCTGTGGGACGAGATCCTCGACCTTTCCAAAAAGGAGAGGGAAGCGGGCGGCGTGCTCAAAGCCGACACGAAAACAGTTTCGAGCCTCACCTCGCACAAGGCGGGGTATATCGACAAGGAGCTTGAAAAGATAGTCGGCTTGCAGACCGACGAGCCTTTCAAACGCGCCTTGCAGCCCTTCGGCGGCATAAAAATGGCAGAGCAGGCTCTCAATATGTACGGTTACGAGCTTGACCCCGAAATCAAAGAAATTTTCACCAAATACCGCAAGACCCACAACGACGGCGTTTACGACGCGTACACGCCCGAAATGCGCAAAGCCCGCCGCGCGCACATACTTACTGGGCTTCCCGACACCTACGGCAGGGGCAGGATAGTGGGCGACTACCGCAGAGTCGCGCTCTACGGCGTCGACTTCCTCATCGAACAAAAGGAAAAGGACAAGCTCCTCATGGACGGCGACATGACGCCCGACAAGATCCGCGACAGAGAGGAACTTGCCGAGCAGATCCGCGCCCTTGCAAACCTCAAAAAGCTCGCCGAAATATACGGATGCGATATATCCCAACCCGCCCAAAACGCCCGCGAGGCGATTCAAGCCCTTTACTTCGGCTATCTTGCGGCGGTCAAAGACCAGAACGGCGCGGCGATGTCCATAGGCAGAAACTCGACTTTCCTCGATATATATATCGAACGCGACTTCAGGCGCGGCACGCTCACCGAAGTGGAGGCGCAGGAGCTTATCGACCACTTTGTAATGAAGCTCCGCATAGTCAAATTCATGCGCACGCGCGAATACAACGCCCTCTTCTCGGGCGATCCCACGTGGGTGACCGAGTCGATAGGCGGAATGGGAGTGGACGGAAGAACGCTCGTCACCAAGTCGTCGTTCAGAATACTTCACACCCTCACCAACCTCGGACCCGCCCCCGAGCCTAACCTCACCGTCCTTTGGTCGAGGAATCTTCCCGATGGCTTCAAAAACTTCTGCGCCGCTCTTTCCATAAAGACTTCGGCTATCCAATACGAGAGCGACGACCTTATGCGTCCCGAAATGGGCGACGATTACTGCATAGCTTGTTGCGTAAGTTGCATGAGAGTGGGCAAGGACATGCAGTTCTTCGGAGCGCGCGCCAACCTTGCAAAGTGCCTTTTGTACGCTATCAACGGCGGCAAAGACGAACTTTTAAAGGACAAGGAGACGGGCAAGCCCATGCAGGTCTCCCCAGAGTACGCGCCCATAACAAGCGACGGCAAGCTCGACTATGAAGAGGTAAAGGCGAAGTACGAGCAGATGATGGATTGGCTTGCGGGGCTGTACGTAAACACCTTGAACCTCATTCACTACATGCACGATAAATACAGCTACGAAGCCCTTGAAATGGCGTTGCACGATACCAACGTGCGCCGTTTCTTCGCCACGGGCGTCGCGGGGCTTTCGTGCGCCACCGACAGCCTTTCGGCTATAAAGTACGCCAACGTCTACCCCGTGCGCAACGAGGACGGCATAGTCACGGCGTTCAGAATCGAGGGCGACTTCCCCAAGTACGGCAACAACGACGACAGAGTCGATATGATAGCCGTATGGCTCGTAAAGACCTTTATGAACAAAATAAAGAGCCATTTCACCTACCGCAACAGCGTGCCCACGATGTCGATCCTCACCATAACGAGCAACGTCGTCTACGGCAAGAACACGGGCAACACGCCCGACGGCAGAAAGGCGGGCGAGCCTCTCGCCCCGGGGGCGAACCCCATGCACGGCAGAGACTGCTGCGGCGCGCTCGCTTCCCTCGAATCGGTCGCAAAAATTCCCTACGAGTTCGCTCGCGACGGCATTTCCAACACCTTTTCGATAACCCCGCAGTCGCTCGGCAAAGATTAAAAAGGGTCGAAAAAAACCCGCCCGTCCGACTGATAAAAGCAAAAGCGCAACCCAACAAAAACAACCCTAAAATTACCGAAAATATCAATATATATTAACAAATTAAAAAAATAAGGAGAAAAATAATTATGTCAACGCAGGTAAAAAATCTTGTAAATATGCTCGACGCGTACGTAGCGGACGGCGGCTATCATCTCAACGTAAACGTGTTCAACCGCGAGACCCTTCTCGACGCGCAGGCGCACCCCGAAAAATATCCCCAGCTCACCATAAGGGTGTCGGGGTACGCGGTCAACTTCAACAAGCTCACCAAGGAACAGCAGGACGACGTCATCGCCCGCACCATTCACGAAAGTTTTTAATTACCAAAAACCCCGCGCCGATAAATTCAGCGCAATAAATACAGCGCATTATAAAAAATAGCATACGCACATAAAAACAGCCCGCCGCATAACGGCGGGCTGTTTTGAAATTTTAAGCCCCCAACCTTTCGTCGCTCCTCAGCTCCAATAGCTCACCGCGCCCTTAAAAACGGCATACGCCACGCTCTTCTGATACTCCGAAGAGGACAAGAGTTTTTCGTCCTCGGGGTTGGTCAAAAACCCGCACTCCACAATTACCGAGGGGCTTTGCGTGCATTTGAGCATATAGTAATCCCCCGCAAGCGCGCTCGTCTGCTTAACGCACTGCGGCATTTCGTTCAGACTGTTTTGTATGCTTTCGGCAAGTAACTTCCCGCCCTCGCTCGACTTTTCGAAAAAGGTCTGCGCACCCCGCCGCGATGGCAGAGGGCACGAGTTCTGGTGAATGGAAATTACCATATCGGGGTCGTTTTCCTCGATTATCTGTTTGCGCTTTTTCATGTCGCGCATTTTGAAGCCGTCCGTGGGTAAGCCGTAAAGTCCGCCGTTCGAACTCCTCGTCATCACAACGCCGAATCCCGCCTGCGCAAAATACCCTTTAAGATACTTTGCAACGGCAAGGTTTATGTCGCTTTCCTTAATCGATGTGTTCACGCCCAGAACTCCCGCGTCCACCCCGCCGTGACCCGCGTCTATCACGATTATGCGTTCCGCGGGGGCGGAAGAAGCGGCAAGCGCGCCCGCGCACAGTCCCAAAGCCGTTCCCGAAAGCACGATTGCGGCGATCGCTATAACCAAGCTCTTTTTTAATACCATTAATTTCACGCTATATACTATGGAATAATTGATTTTTTTATGATAAAGCGGTATAATTAAAGGGTAAAGTTATGCGAACTTTTATCAGAGAATTAAAAAAGAGCGAAGCCTCGGCGTTAAGCCCCGTCACCCTTGCGTTTTTGGGCGACGCCGTCTATTCGCTCTACGTGCGCGAAAAACTCGTTTTAACGCACGACGTCTCCGCGGGCGAATTGCAGAGCATGAATTCCGCCCTCGTCTCGGCGCACGGTCAAAACGCGCTGCTCATCGAAATACGCCCCCTTTTCACCGAGGAAGAGGAAAGCGTGTACAAACGCGGCAGAAACGCCAAAAAACCCTCGCACAGCAAAAATGCCGAGGTAGCCGAATACAACAACTCAACCGGTCTCGAAGCTCTGTTCGGCTGGCTGTACGTAACGGGTCAAAGTGAGCGGCTGTTGTTCTTAATGTCGGGCGGCAAGCAACAATAGATCCGACGGCGGTAAGTCAAACCGCGGTAAGGCGGCAAGGCGCGCCCGCGCCGAACTTCAACACATAAATTTTTCAACTTACAAAAATAACGGAGGAACGCAGATGAAGACCGAAGGCAGAAACGCCGTACTCGAACTGCTCGCCGCCGACAAGCCCATCGAGAAGATACTGCTCGAAAAGGGCGCGGAGGGCAGCTTAAAGAGGATATTTGCCGAAGCGCGCAAAAAGAACGTGCGCGTGCAGTTCGTCGACAGGCGCGCCCTCGATAAAGAGAGCGTCGAAAAGCGTCATCAGGGAGTAATAGCCTTTACTTCCGACTACGCCTATTCGACGGTCGAAGAAATTATCGGCAGTTCGGGCGAGGACGGGCTTGTCGTCTTATGCGACGGAATAGAGGACGTTCACAACTTAGGCTCGATAATAAGGGTAGCAGAGTGCGCGGGAGCGAGCGGGGTGATAATTCCCACCGTAAATTCCGCAAGCGTGACCGAGGCGGTAATACGCATTTCGGCGGGCGCGGCAAACCACGTAAAAACGGCAAAGACCGTCAACCTTGCCCGTACCGTCGAAGAACTCCAAAAGGCGGGTTTTTGGGTATACGCCCTCGAAGCCGACGGGCAGGATATATATTCGGCTCGGCTTTCGGGCAAGCTCGCGCTCGTCATCGGCGGGGAGAACAGCGGCGTGCGCCGTCTCGTGCGCGAAAAGTGCGACGGCGTTTTATCCCTTCCCTTAAAGGGCAAGGTCAATTCCCTCAACGCCTCGGTAGCTCTCGGTATCGCCGCCTACGAAGTTTTAAGAAGAAGATAATATGACTAACGAAGAACTCGCGCTCGCCGCGCAGGGCGGCGACAAACCCGCCGAAAGCGAGCTTATAAAAAGACTTTCCCCCATGGTCAAATCAATTTCCGCCCGTTTTTTTCTGAGCGGCGGCACCGAAGAGGACTTATTCGAAGAGGGAATGTTGGGGTTGCTGTCGGCGATAAAGACCTATTCCGCGGGGAACGCGTCTTTTACGACCTACGCCCACGCGTGCGTTCGTAATTCGGTCATCGACGCGGTCAAAAAGTCGCTCGGCGCAAAACATTCCGCGCTCAACAATTTCGTGCCTCTCGTCGAAATTTCGGGCGAATTTCCCGCCGACCCCGAGGACGAGATATTCAAAATCGAACAGCGGAGCGAATTTTTGCAAAAAATTTCCAAATTGCTCTCGTCGTTCGAGTTCAAGGTGACGGTGATGTACCTCGACGGCTTGTCCGTCGCGGAAATAGCCCAAAGCCTTTCGCGTTCGGCAAAGAGCGCGGGCAACGCCCTTGCGCGCGCCAAAGCAAAGCTCATCGCCTGTTATTCGTGCGGGCGCGGCGATCGATAAATTTCCAAATTCACCCCGAAACAAATAAAAAAAGCACAAAATCGGCAAACGGCAAAGGGAGCAAAAAATGGCTTATCTTGCATTTTACAGAACCTTCCGACCGACGACATTCGACGAAGTTGTCCGTCAGGAGCACATAGTGCGCATATTGAAGAACCAGATAGAGAGCGGAAAAATAGGTCACGCCTATCTCTTCTGCGGACCGCGCGGCACGGGCAAAACCACCCTTGCCAAGATCTTCGCAAGGGCGATAAACTGTCAAAGCCCCGTCAACTTTTCGCCGTGCGGAAAGTGCGAGGCGTGCAAAGCCCTTGCCGAGGGGAGCAACCTCGACATATCCGAAATCGACGCGGCTTCCAACAACGGCGTCGACGAAATGCGCGACCTGCGCGAAAAGGTGCAGTACCCGCCCGTCGCGGGCAAGTACAAGGTGTACATCATCGACGAGGTGCACATGCTCACCGCTTCGGCGTTCAACGCGGTACTTAAAACTCTTGAAGAACCGCCCCGCCACGCCGTTTTCATTCTCGCCACCACCGAGCCGCAGAAGATACCCGCCACAATACTTTCGCGCTGTATGCGCTTCGACTTCAAACTCATACCCCAGCGCGACCTCGAAGAACTCATAAAGAGCGTCTTTGTAAAGACGGGCAAGGAGTTCGAGGACGAAGCCGTTTCGGCGATAGCCCGCGCGGGAGCGGGAAGCGCGCGCGACTGTCTTTCCATAGCCGACATGTGCGCCTCGTATTCGACGGGCAAGCTCACCTACGACGACGTGTCCAAGGTTTTGGGCACGGCAGACGTCGCCGAAGTTGCCGAAATAGTCGGTCATATCCTCGCCGAAGACCCCGCGGGCGCGATAGGATCGGTTGAAAGAACGCTGTCGGGCGGCAGGAGCGTGGGCACGCTTCTCAAAGATATGTTGACTTTTATGAACCAACTCGCCATAGCCAAGGTGTGCAAAACGGCGAGGGAGATAATAAATTTGCCCGAAAGCACGTTCGCGCTTATCGCCGAGAGAGCGGCGGAGGCGGACGGGCATAAGATATTAAGGGTAACCGAGATCCTCGCGGCGGCAGAAAACGACATGCGCTACTCCGCCAGCGGCAGAATAACCCTTGAAACGGCGGTATACAAGTGCTCGATGCCGCAGGCGGACTACGATATCGACGCTCTTATAGGCAAGATAAACGCCCTCGAACGCAAGCTCGAAAGCGGCAAATACACCGTCGCCGCCCCCGTTCAAACGGCGCAACCCGCTCAAACGGCGCAACCCGTTCAAGCAAATCAACCCGTTCAAACGGCTCAACCCGTTCAACCCGCGCAAGCGGCGCAATCCGCGCCCGCAAAGCCGCAGGACGGCGCGGACGATACCCCTCGCGGGGAGAAGCCCGCCCGCGGCGGTTCGCATATCCCGTCGTGGTTCACGCACAATCCCCGCTCGTCGCAGGGCGCAAAGAATTCGGGGGAACGTTCTCCCGCCTCGTCGCTTCAACCCGACAGAGAGCCGTCGCCCTTCGATTCGCCCTTTGGCTCGCAGGAAGACCGCCCCGCGGTTCAGCCGCAACAAAGCGGTCAACAAGGCGGTCAACAAGGCGGACAACAGAGCGGTCAGCAAGGCGGGCAACAATCCGCGCAATCCCCGCAACCCGCGCGGCAGTCGGGCGAGGCAGTCCAGCCCGCGCTCTGGGACGACGCGCCCGCCGCGCCCGTGCGTACGGGATCGCTCTCCGAAGAGGAGAAGAGGGCGGTGTTCGGCAAGTTCATCAGGTGTCTGCGCACGACCCACAAAAACGCCGTATTGTTCACCCTTTGCATGAATCTCCGCTCGACGTTCGAGGGGGATAAACTCGTGCTCATCACCGAAAGCGAGGCGGTGCAAAAGGGCTTGAACCGCCCCGATAACAGCAGTTTTATCTCCGCCGTTCTGGCGGAGCTCGGCGTAACCGAACACGAAGTACGCTTCGCCCCCAAACAGGCGAGCGAATACGAGCAGGCTATCTCCGAACTCACCGACAATTTCAGCGGCACAGACATCGACATAAAATGACGTCGGCGTAAATCCCCTCGCCCGTCCGCGTGCCCGAACCCGCGGCAACAATTTCTTTTGCGAACCGTCCCCGCGGCTAAGTCGTATACAACGGCTCACCTTTTGCGCCCGCCCGTCTGCGGTCGTAAATATCGGTTCAGCAAAATCATATTAGAATAACTTTCAATCAAGCAAAATTTTATTAAAACTATCCGCCGAAAGTCAACAAAGAGCGGCGGAGAGGAGGCAATATGGCAGGATTCAACAGAGGCGGCGGCATGGGCAACATGCAGAACATGCTCCGCGAAGCCCAAAAAATGCAGGAGCAAATGCAGGAAGCCGACAAGGAGCTTGAAGAGCTTGAAGTTGTGGGCTTGTCGGGCGGCGGCGAAGAGGGCGACGAAACCGTCGTCGTGTACATGAACGGAAAAAAGGTCATCAACGGAATCGAGTTCGGCAGCAAACTTTCGGAGATAGTCGACATAACCGACGAGGACGACGTGGAAATGCTCGAAGACCTCATAATGGCGGCTATCAACGACGGCTACAAAAAGGCAGACGAGATATACGAAGAAAAAATGGGACCTTTCGCCAAAGCGGGCGGCGGGTTCATACGTTGACAAACCGCGGGTTCACGTTAATAAATAACGGGTTCAACGGCGATCTGCGCGGCGTTAAACACGCAAACAAATTCAACTGCAAAAAATTTTCTACGGTAACAAAAAATGGACGTTTTCATCGAACCTATCGGCAGACTCATCAACCAATTTTCCAAACTCCCCGGGGTCGGCAAAAAGACGGCGCAACGCTACGCCTACAAGATAATCGGCATGAGCGAAGCCGAAGCAAGGCAGTTTGCCGAAAGCATTTTGTACTGCAAGCAAAAAGTGCGCTACTGTAAGGTTTGCGGCAACTTCACCGAAAACGAGGTGTGCGATATCTGCGCCCGCCGCGACGGCTCGGTGATATGCGTCGTCAAAGAACCCAAAGACGTCATAGCAATGGAAAAACTGCACGAGTTCAAGGGCGTTTACCACGTTCTCCACGGCGTAATTTCGCCCATGGACGGCGTAGGACCAAACGATATCCGCATTAAGGAACTGCTTGCGCGCATCGACGGCGGCGTTAAAGAGGTGATAATGGCGACCAACCCCGACGTGGAGGGCGAGGCGACGGCTATGTATATCGCACGTTTAATTAAGCCCCTCGGGGTGAATGTCACCCGCCTTGCGCACGGACTGCCCGTCGGCGGCGAGCTTGAGTACGCCGACGAAGTAACTCTATCCCGTGCGCTTTCGGAGAGAAAATCCATATAAAAAATCGCGCTTTCACACGGAAAGCCCATATATAAAAACAGAAAGCCCAAACATAAAACAAAAAGCCCATATAAAAAAGGTAAAATTTATGAATATTTCGGTACTCGGTTGCGGTCGCTGGGGCTCGTTCATAGCGTGGTATCAGGCGACGGTATTAAAGAACAAGGTCATCTCGTGGGGACCCGAGGGTGATTACTCATACGAAGTCCTCAAAAGGGAGGGCAAGAACGAATACGTCGCGCTCGACAGCTCAATAGAGTTGACGTGCGATCTTTCGCGCGCCGTCACCGCAAGCGACGTCATAATAATTTCAATTTCCTCGCAGGGGTTGCGCGGCTTTATGCAAAAGGTGACGAAATACCCCGTAGAGGATAAAATTTTCGTGCTCTGCATGAAGGGCATAGAGGAGAGCACGGGCAAACGCCTTTCGGAAGTGCTCATAGAAAGCGGTATCAAAAAGGATAAAATAGCCGTTTGGGTAGGACCGGGGCATATTCAGGCGTTCACGCAGGGCATACCCAACTGCATGATCATCGACGCATATAGTGACAGCCTCAAAAAATATCTTGCCGAAAACTTCAAAAGCAACCTCATTCGCTTTTATTACGGCAACGACATTATAGGAACCGAGATAGGCGCGGCGGCAAAAAACGTGCTGGGCATAGCCGCGGGCGTGCTCGACGGGAGCGGTTACGTCAGCTTAAAAGGTCCGCTCATGGCGCGCGGGGCGTACGAAGTGGGCAGATTCATCAAAGCCATGGGCGGGGAATTCAACTCGGCTTACGGGCTTGCGCACCTCGGCGACTACGAAACGACCCTCTTTTCGGAGTATTCCCACAACCGCAAATACGGCGAGATGATGGCGCACGGAGCTAAATTCGAAAAACTTGCCGAGGGCGTTATGACGGCAAAGGCGATGAAAGAGGAGGGCGACAGGCTCGGGCTTGATCTCCCCATAATCAACGCCGTGTACGAGGCGTGCTTCCTTTCGCACGCGTTCGAATCGGGCGACGGCGCGGCTGACTGCATGAAAATTATTTTAAAATTATTTGAACGGCAAACAAAGAGCGAGTTCTGAAATAAAACCTCAAAATACATTTGCTTTTTTCAGTCCGACGTATTAAAATTTGCTTATAAAAAGACCTTTTGCTTACGGAAAGACTTAAAATATGATACGTGAAGATTTAAGAAACGTGGCGATAATCGCCCACGTAGACCATGGCAAAACAACGCTTGTCGACGCAATGCTCAAACAGAGCCACACGTTCCGCGAAAATCAGACGGTCGAAGAGCGGGTAATGGACTCCAACGACCTCGAACGCGAGAGGGGTATAACCATACTCGCCAAAAACACGTCGGTTCACTACAAGGGCGTAAAGATAAACATAGTCGACACCCCGGGGCACGCCGATTTTTCGGGCGAAGTCGAAAGGGTAATGATGATGGTCAACGGCGTTCTCGTGCTCGTCGACGCCGCCGAAGGACCTATGCCCCAAACGCGGTTCGTCGTTCAAAAAGCCCTCGAAATGGGTCACAGGCTGATAATAGTCGTCAACAAAATCGACCGCCCCGACGCCCGTTTGAACGAAGTTCAGGACGAAATTTTGGAACTTCTCCTCGACTTGAACGCTTCCGACGATCAGTTTTCAAGTCCCGTCGTGTGGTGTTCGGGGCGCGACGGAACCGCAACCCTCGATCCTTCCGTCCCCGGCAAGGACTTAACGCCCTTATTCGAAACCATTTTGAGCCACATCGCTCCCCCCGAAGTCGATACCGAACAGCCCGAACAGCTGCTCGTGTCGTCGATAGATTATAACGACTATGTCGGCAGAATAGGAATCGGCAGAATTGAACGCGGCGCCGTTCGTCAGGGTCAGCAGGTCGTGGTCGCCAACTACAACAATATCCAACAGCGCACGCCGGGCAAAATCGTCAACCTCTATCAGATAGAGGGCTTGCAACGCGTTCCGTGCGAAGAGGCAAAGGCGGGAGACATAGTCTGCTTTTCGGGACTTGAAAAGATAAACATAGGCGATACCATCTGTTCGCCCGAGTGCGTCGAACCCAAAAAATTCGTAAAGATCACCGAACCGACAGTCGAAATGACCTTCTCCGTCAACGATTCGCCCTTTGCGGGTCAGGACGGAAAATGGGTAACCACCCGCCACCTTCGCGACAGACTTTTCAGAGAGCTGTTAAAAGACGTATCTTTGCGCGTAGAGGAGACGGGGAGCGCCGACAGCTACCGCGTTTGCGGCAGAGGCGAAATGCACCTTTCAATTCTCATCGAAAGCATGCGCCGCGAGGGGTACGAATTTCAGGTCTCCACCCCGCGCGTAATGTATAAAGAGCTTGACGGCGTCAAGTGCGAACCCATGGAGCGGCTTATCGTCGACGTTCCCGACGAAAGCACGGGCGCGGTATTCCAGAGCATGGGCAACCGCAAGGGCGAACTTCTGCACATGAGCGCGGTGGGCAGCCGAACGCGGCTTGAATTTATAATACCCGCCCGCGGACTGTTCGGCTACAAATCGGAGTTCCTCACCTCAACAAAGGGCGAGGGCGTAATGAGCAGCGTATTTTTCGAATATCAGCCCTACAAGGGCGAACTTTCCCGCCGTAACACGGGTTCGCTCGTCGCGTTCGAAACGGGCGAAGCGGTCACCTACGGGCTTTTCAACGCGCAGGGCAGGGGCACGCTGTTCATCGGCGCGGGCACGCCCGTCTACGAGGGAATGGTAATAGGCGAATCGCCCAAGAGCGAAGATATAAACGTAAACGTCTGCAAGCAAAAGCACCTCACGAACACCCGTTCGTCCGCCAGCGACGAGGCGTTGAGGCTCATCACCCCCAAGAGAATGAGTCTGGAAGAATGTCTCGAATTTCTCGCCGACGACGAACTTTTGGAGGTCACCCCCAAAAATATCCGTATACGCAAGCGTATTCTCGACAGCGAGCTGAGGGCTAAGGCTCGCGCGAAAGAAAAGAAGCAGGGGTAAAAGCGGCGGGCGCGATTTTAATCGCGCCCGCCCTTTCTGCCGCAAACTTCGCATATGCGTCGTTCTGCTGTGTCAAGCTGCGGCAACCCTCAGTCATTTACCTTTTAGTAAACTCCTTCGGGTTTTCCTCGCTTTCCTTGCATAACTCGCATCTCCGAAGTTTCTCACTTCGTAATTGCAAGGGCAACCGAGCACACTAAACTCCCCATTCGCGCCCTCCCCATACCCAACCCTCCCCCTTCGCTTGCGAGGGGGGAGAATTAAAGAGGGGGGAGCATTTTTAAATAAGAACGGAGCGCATTAAGGCACTGTCATTTCGAGGGATATGACACGCGCCGCAGGCGCGGGATTGACCGAGAGAATCCCCACGTGGTCCGTGCTTGCCCTTTGAAACGCGTACCCCAAAAACCCGTGGTCCGTGCTTGCCCTTTGAAACGCGAATCCACTTCCAAATAATCCCCACCACAATTTTTTTGCGACAGCAAAAAAATTTCACTTTTTACCGCAGGTAAAAAATTTCACTTGCGGCGGAACGCCGCAAATTTAACTTGCGCGTAGCGCAAATTTCACTTTTTACCGTAGGTAAAAAATTTCACTTGCGGCGGGCGCATTTTTTTCGCCCCTTTCAAATATTAATATACTATGGAAGGACACAACATAACCGTAGAACAGTGCAAAAGAATAACGGCGACCGAAATAGTAAGCGTCGACGCCTTTTCCGAAAGGCAGATAACCCTCAGCTATCAGGGCGGCAGAATAGCCGTTACGGGAAGCGGAATGAAAATCACCGCCTTTTCCAAGAGCACGGGCGTGTTTTCCGCCACGGGCACAATAACGTGCGTAAAGTACCTCGCGGGCGCGGCGGGCTTAAAGAGCCGCCTTTTCAAATAACATAATTCCTTATAACATAACTTCTTATAACATAATTCCTCTTAACACAATTTCTTTCCGAACGTAACGCGGTCATTAATTTCTTATTCAGGCACAATGCGGTTTTTCATATTTTTGATATGTCTTTTTTGCGGAATACTTAGCGGGGTGGTGTACGACGTTCTGTACATAGTCCGTTGCGCCGTGTGCGGAACGCATAAAAGCGCGTATACCGTTAAAGACAAAATTTTTCTTATAATATGCGATTTTTTATACTGTGCGGCGTTCTGCGCGGGCTTCATTTTCACCTCGGTAATGTTCGGCTTCGAGGAACTCCGCCTTTATATGCTCATCGGCTGTGCGCTGGGAGCTTTTCTGTACTTAAAAAGTTTTCACGTAATAGTTGCGTTTTTCGTAAATAGAGTGTATAATAGAATTGTAAACGCAAAGGAGCGCAGAAATGACGGAAGAAAAACGTAACCGCCTTGTAGCGGCGATCACCGTAAACGTAATATTGCTTGTGGTAATTCTCGCGGCGGTAGTCATCTTTCAGCTTGCGGTAATAACTTCCGCCTCACAGCAACGCACCCGCATGGCAGAGGAGATCGCCGAGTACGACCGCCTTGTAAAAGAGGGCGAAAGCCGTCTCGATTGGCTTAAATCAAACGAAAATCTGCGCGATCTCGCCGTGGAATACGGCTATAAGGTACCCCAATGAAGACGTCTGCTATCGACGTAGGATCGAATTCCGTCCGCTTGGCAATGTTTGCGGACGGAAAAACTTTATATAAGACAATAAAGACCACCCGTCTCGGCGAGGGTCTTGCCGTTACGGGCAAAATAAGTCCAAAGGCAAGCGAACGCACCGCCCGAGCCATTGCCGAATTTGTCAGCCGCGCAAAGCGCGAGGGCGCGGAAAAGGTGTATGTTTTCGCCACCGCCGCCGTCCGCTCGGCGCAAAACCGCGGGGAGTTCGTCCGCGAGGTTCAAAAAACCGCGGGCGTCGACCTCGATATAGTCAGCGGCGAAGAGGAAGCCCGTCTCGGTATCCTCGGCGCGGTCGGCGAGGGCGACGGCGGAATAATCGACGTGGGCGGCGCAAGCACCGAGGCAACCTTCCGAACGGGCGGAACGACTGTCTACTCCAAAAGCGTAGATACGGGCACGGTTCGTCTTTTCGACACGGCGGGCAGGGATTTTAATGCGCTCATACAAAAAATCGACGAAGTTCTGCCGCAATATCCCCCGTTCAACGCCTCGAACCTCAAAGTCTACAACATAGGCGGCACGGGCACGCAGATCGCCGCCGTAAAGCACGGGCTTAAAGTCTACGACCCGCAGATAATCGACGGCACGTATCTTTCACGCGAAGAGATATTCGCAATGGGCAAACGTTTCCTTTCGATGTCCGTCGACGAGGTAAAAGCCGTAAGCGGCATGGAAGAACGCCGCGCCGACGTCATCGGCGGGGGCTGTCTGTTGCTTGCAAAGGTAATGGAACGCTTCGGGCTTGACGGCATAACCGTCTCCGAACGCGACAACTTAGAGGGGTATGTAATTCTCAAAGAGGGCAGTTTATGAACCGAGAGTTTACGACCCTTACACTTAAAAAATAGGTCATTTTATGAACCGTGAGTTTACGAACCTTGCACTTTGCAAAGAGGTCATCTTATGAACCGTGCACTTAAAATAATCGCGGCAATACTGTCGGTGGCGGGCGTTGCGGCTGTCGTGACGTTATATTTTTACATTACATACGGCACCGTTAGCGGCGAAGCCGAATACAGTTTAGACTACGTTTACTTTATTTCGGCATGGTTCGCCGCCGAAATATTCGCGCCGTGTCTGCACGAACTCGGTCACGCGCTCTTCGGACTTTTTTCGGGAATGAGGGCAAAAATTTCCTTAAAATCGCTTCTGCCCACGTTCAGGGCGAGCAGCGTCGAAATTATCCCGAAGAGGGAGAACGCCATAAAAGCCCGCTTAACTTTCACCCTCTTCGGCGGACTGTTTGTCAATTTGATATTCATAATTTTGGGCGTTCTTGCCCTTATCCTTCCCGCGATCCCCGCTTGGGTCTCGGGCTTGTCGTGCGGCAATATAATGCTGTTTTTCATGAACGTTCTGCCCGTCGAGTACAGCACGGGCAAAACAGATATGCTCGTCTTGCGCGAGCTTAAAAACAACTCCCCCGAAGCGCAGGTGACCCTTGCCGTCCTCAAAGCTCAGGCGCACGTTTTGGGCGGCAAGCCCCTTGAAGAACTGCCCGAAAACGCCCTTTTCGGCTTGCCCGTAATACGCGAGGACGACCCCGCGTTCATCTCGCTCACCGAACTTCAGGGGGAGTATCTCAAAGCCGCTGGGCGTGAAGAAGAGGCGCAAAAATATTTCGCCCGCGCCGATCTTCTCAAAAGGGAATATCTCGATTAACTTATTCTGAAAAGTCTGCCGAAGCAGTGCGGGCACACTCTGCTCCAAAGTTCTGCCTGCATTTTGCACACGTGGTTTCCGCACGTTCCGCACTCAAAAACCTCTTCGAACTTTTCGGGGAAGCCTCCGCAGTCGCCTTTGCCTTTTTCCATAAAAAAAGTATGCCCCAAAGGGGCTTTTTTTATTGTTTAAAGTCAAATTTCAACATTCAATTTCTTGCGTTATTTCTTATAATATGGTATAATAATATAAAATAAATTTCAAGAGGTATAACGATGCCCGATAAAGTGCAATCCGAATACGACGCAAACTCGCTCCGCGCCTTAAAAGGTCTTGAACCCGTGCGCGAGCACCCCGGTATGTATATCGGACCGACCGACGAAAAAGGTCTGCATTGTCTTGTGAGAGAGGTTATCGACAACTCGATAGACGAAGCTCTCGCGGGCTATTGCGACAAGATCGACGTCACCATAACGCCCGACGGCGCGTGCAGCGTAAAAGACAACGGCAGAGGTATTCCCACGGGCATAAACGAAGAAGAGGGCATAAGCGGCGTAGAGCTTGCCCTGACCAACCTCAACGCGGGCGGCAAGTTCGGCGGCGGCAACAAGGCGGGCGGCTATAAAATATCTTCGGGACTTCACGGCGTGGGCGTATCTTGCGTGAACGCCCTTTCGGATCGTCTTGTCGCCGAGGTCTGCCAGAACGGTCATATCTACCGTCAGAGCTACAAGTGCGGTATCCCCGACGCGCCCCTTCAGATAGTCGGCGACACGGAAGAAACGGGCACGACCATCACCTTCCACCCCGACGCAACCATTCTCGAAACGACCGAGTTCAACTACGACACGTTAAAAACCCTTCTGCGCGAGCTGAGCTACCTCAACAAGGGACTTACCTTAACGCTCACCGACCTTCGCGGCGAAAAGGAGCGGCACGACAGCTTTTGCTACGAGGGCGGCGTAGTCCACTTCATCGAGGACATAAATATGGGCAAAGAAGTGCTCTTCGAAAAGCCCGTGTACTTCGAGGACTCCGAGGGCGACGACAAGTTCCTCGAAGTCGCCATACAGTACAACGACAGCTACGTAGAGCAGATATTTCCTTTCTCGAATAATATCCGCCAGCCCGACGGCGGCACCCACCTCGACGGCTTCAAGGCGGCTTTGACAAAGGTAGTTAACGACTGCGGTCACCGCCTCAATATCCTTAAAGAAAGCGAAAAACTTTCTGGCGACGACGTGCGCGAGGGCATCACCGCCGTTGTATCGGTCAAAATCGCCGACGCGCAGTACGAAAGCCAGACCAAGGCAAAGCTGTGTTCGACCTACGTCCGCGGCTTTGTGTATAAGGCGGTAGTCGAAAAATTCGGCACATACCTCGAAGAGCACCCCGCCGAAACCAAGGAGCTTATAATGCGCTGTATAACGGCACAGCGCGCAAGGGAGGCGGCAAGGCTCGCCCGCGAAGAAACGCACCGCAAGGGCGTGCTCGAAAGCACCAAGCTCCCCGGCAAGCTCGCCGACTGCTCCGATAAACGCCCCGAGCTTTGCGAGATATATATAGTCGAAGGCGACTCGGCGGGCGGCACTGCCAAGCAGGGCAGAGACAGAAGATTTCAGGCGATCCTTCCCCTCCGCGGCAAGATACTCAACGTCGAAAAAGTGCGCATAAACCGCGTGCTCGAAAACGAAGAGATAAAGGCGATGATAACGGCTTTCGGCTGCGGAATACAGGAGAACTTCGACGAGAGCAAGCTCCGTTACGACAGGATCATAATAATGACCGACGCCGACGTCGACGGCTCGCACATACGCATACTGCTTTTGACTTTCTTTTTCCGCTATATGCGCCCGCTCGTCGAAAACGGTCACGTATACGCCGCCCAGCCGCCCCTTTACAAGGTCTCGGCAAAGGGTATTCCCGACACATATCTTTACGACGACAAGGCGCTCGAAGAGTTCAGAGCCAACTTCGACGGCAAGTACGAATTACAGCGTTACAAGGGCTTGGGCGAAATGAACAAGGAACAGCTTTGGGAAACCACAATGGACCCCGCCAAGCGCACGCTCGTAAGGATAAACGTAGAGGACGCGGTAGAGGCAGACAAGACCTTCGCTCTGCTCATGGGCGAACAGCCCGAACTCCGCAGACAGTTCATCGAAGACAACGCAAAGCTCGTCGAAGAGCTTGACGTGTAAGGAGAGCGTTTTATGGCTAAAAGAGAAACAAGCCCCGAGCTTACCGAAGAGTTCAGAAAAACTCTCGAAATGACAAAAATGCTCGAAGTAGAGGTGGACGCCGAGCTTAAAAAATCGTTCATAGCCTACGCTATGGCGGTCAACGTCTCCCGCGCCATTCCCGACGTGCGCGACGGCTTGAAGCCCGTTCACAGAAGAATACTCTATTCGATGCACGAACTCGGTCTTTATTCCGACAAGGCGTTCAGAAAGTGCGCCCGTATCGTCGGCGACTGCCTCGGCAAGTATCACCCCCACGGCGACAGTTCGGTGTACGGCGCGCTCGTAAGACTTGCGCAGGACTTTTCGATAAATTATCCCCTTGTGGAAGGTCACGGCAACTTCGGCTCTGTCGACGGCGACCCCGCCGCGGCGATGAGGTACACCGAAGCCCGTCTTGCCAAGATAGCTTCGGAAATGCTCCGCGACCTCGATAAGGAAACGGTCGACTTCTATCCCACGTTCGATGACACGGGCATGCAACCCACGGTTCTTCCGTCGCGCTTCCCCAATATGCTCGTCAACGGCTCCGACGGCATAGCCGTCGGCATGGCGACCAACATTCCCCCGCACAACCTCGGCGAAGTCATCGACGGCGTTATAGCTCTCATCGACAACCCCGACATAACCATAGACGAACTCATAAGCTATATCCCCGCCCCCGACTTCCCCACGGGTGCGCTCATAATGGGCAGAAGCGGCATCAAAAAGGCTTATCACACGGGCAAGGGAAATATAATAATCCGCTCCCGTTGCGAAATAGAGGACTATCAGAGCGGCAATCAGACAAGAACGCGCATAATAGTCACCGAAATACCCTATCAAGTCAACAAGGCAAAGCTCATCGAGAACATCGCCGACCTCGTTAAAAACAAGCGCATAGAGGGAATTTCGGATATCCGCGAAGAATCCGACCGCGACGGTATGCGCATAGTCATCGAGATAAAGAAAGACGCCAACGCGCAGGTCGTGCTCAACCTCTTATACAAGCACACCAACCTGCAGGTATCCGACGGCATCATAATGCTTGCGCTCGTCGATGGCACGCCCCGCATACTCAACCTCAAAGAGTGCCTTTATTACTACCTCGAACACCAAAAGGACATAATAGTCCGCAGAACCAAATTCGACTTAGCCAAAACCGAGGAACGCGCTCACATACTCCGCGGGCTTGTGATCGCCGAGGCGAGCATAAACGAAGTTGTCGAGGTCTGCCGCAACGCCGTCGACAAGACCGACTGCGTACAAAAGCTGACCGCCAACTTCGAACTCGACGAAAAGCAGGCGACGGCTGTCGCCGAACTGAGGCTCTACCGCATATCTCACCTCGAAGTGGATAAACTCACGGAAGAGCTGTCCGCGCTCGAAAACGCGATAGTCGACTACAAGGACATACTCGCCAACGAAAGCCGCGTTTTGGGCATAATAAAGGACGATTTGACCGAAATCAAGCGTAAATACCCCAGCGAGCGCAAAACCGAAATAGCCGTCGATTATTCGGGCGAAATAGAGGACGCAGACCTCATTCCCGTGGAGCAGGTGGTAATTTCAATGACCCATTCGGGCTATGTAAAAAGACTGCCCGTCGCCGAGTACCGCGCGCAGAACCGCGGAGGCATGGGCATCACCGCTCACCGCCCCAAGGAAGAGGACTTTATCGAAAGAATGTTCGTCTCGTCCTCTCACGACGATCTGTTGCTGTTCTCCGACCGCGGCAAGGTGTATCGCATAAAGGCGTACGAAATCCCCGAAGCGGCGCGCACGGCGCGCGGCAGAGCTATCGTCAACATAGTTCAGCTTACGGGCGACGAAAAAATTACGACTATAATCCCCGTATCGGCAGAAGCGCAGGGTTATATCGCCTTTGCCACCAAGCACGGTCTTATCAAAAAGACCAAACTCGAGGAATTCGAGCACATCAACCGCAACGGCAAGATAGCCATAAGGCTCAACGAGGGCGATTCGCTCATCTCCGTTCAGTTCACTACGGGCGCGGACGAGCTTATGATCGCCTCCCGCGGGGGTAAGTGCATAAGGTTCTCCGAAGAAAACGTGCGCTCCATGGGCAGAGATACGGCGGGCGTTCGCGCAATGAAGCTCGACGGCGACGACATTCTCGTCGATATGCTCGTCGCAGACCCCGCAAAGGACGTGCTCACCGTCACGTCCAACGGCTACGGCAAGCGTTCCTCGCTCGAGGACTACCGCGTTCAGGGCAGAGCAGGCAAGGGCATAAAGGCGGGCGTATTCAACGAAGTAACGGGCTATCTCGTCAACCTCAAACAAGTGACCGAAGAGGACGATCTTATGGTCATCTCCGAGGGCGGAACGATAATAAGAATGCACTGCGACGCCATCTCGCGCATAGGCAGAAACACCCGCGGCGTGCGCCTTATGCGGCTTAAAGACGGCGCGGTCGCAACAGTTGCCATCACCGAGCGCGACGACGAAGCCGAGACCGAAGCCCCCGAAGAGACGGCGGCAGACGTTCCCGCCGAGCAGCCCGAGGGCGACGGCGAAGAATAATTAACAGTAAAGAAAAGTAAGCAAGATAAAAAAAGAACTTAAAAGGTAAATATAAAAATAAATCCGCCCGCGGCTTGAAAGCCGCGGGCGGCGTCATTTACGTCATTTACGTCATTTACGTCATTGCATTATTTACAACAAACAATATCAAACACAAACTTTAACTCTGCACGGTGGGCGCGGGCGTTTTCTTTTTGGACGCGCTCGGGAAAATGGTCTGCATAAGGCTCAATAGCCACCCCGAAATGGGGAACGCCGCTTCGAGCACGACCACCACGATGAGTATCTGCGAATAGTCCCAATGGATTTTAGTCCAACCCTCGTACAGCATTTGTTCTGCGATAAGTGGAACCGAAAACGCCGTAACGCACAGCGCAAACACCACAAGGCACAGCGTTGCGCGGAACGCGTTTAACGGCTGGCAAACTCTGAACACCATCACAAAGCCCGAAAAAGTCATGGCGATCATGCACATGGGCTTGTAGTAGTCGTCAAACAGATTTTGCCCGAACGTAAAGTGGTTCAAATGGTAAATCGTGTAAATTGAGGCAACGCTTATAAACATCACCAGCGCGCCCGACACCGCTCCCGCCATAACGTGCGAAATAAACTTTCCCTGCACTCGTTCTTTGTTGGGTTGAAGGGAGAGGAAGAACGACGGCACGGCGATTATTGCAAATTCCAGAAGAAGCATATTCGACGGCATAAACAGATAGGGGGTAGGAATGGCGATACACAAAATCGCAAGCATAGCCGTGAACAGCGTTTTCATAAGGTAGAGCGAAGAGGAGTTCTTAATGTTGTTTATAACTCTGCGACCCTCCGCAACAACTTTGGGCATCGAATTGAAGTTGTTATCCATCAGCACAAGGTGACTTACGTTCCTCGCCGCCTCGCTTCCCGAAGCCACCGAAATGGCGCAATCGGCTTCTTTAAGTGCTAAAATGTCGTTCACGCCGTCGCCCGTCATCGCAACGGTGTTGCCCTCGCTCTTTATAGCCCGCACCAAAATCGCCTTTTGTTCGGGCGTAACTCTGCCGAAAACGGTGTATTTGTTGGCAACGCCCGCTACTTCCTTGTCGTTGAGTCCGTCAAGCGAAATGAATTTCTCCGCTCCCTCAACGCCCGCGCGGCGCGCAACTTCCGCCACGGTCACGGGGTTATCGCCCGAAATTACCTTAACCGCAACGTCGTTGTCCTTGAACCACTTTATCGTGGTAATGGCGTCCTCGCGGATATTGTCGGCTATAGAAATGAGCGCGACGGGCTTTAAAATGGAGGGGAGCTTATCCGAAACTATCTGTGCGGGCGAATGTGCAAGCACCAGCACCCTCAGCCCCATCTGCGCGTATTGTTTAACGATCCTGTCCACCTTGGCGGGGTAGGGCTTCAACACAAACTCGGGCGCGCCCATAACAAACGTTCCCTCGTCGTCGAAGGTCACCGCCGAAAGTTTGCGCTTCGAAGAGAAGGGTATCTTGTTTATGGCGGTGAGTTTATCGCTGTAACCAAAGTGGTTCGTAAGCGCAATAGAGGTCTGGTTGTTGTCGTCGAGGCTCGCAAGCATGCTGCCCATAATGTCGTTGAGCGAAAGGTCGCCCACCGTGTTTAGTATAATTGTGTCGTGTACCTGCATCCTGCCGTCGGTTATAGTACCCGTCTTGTCGAGGCACAGCACGTTGACCCTTGCAAGCATTTCAAGCGAATACATATCCTGCACAAGCGTTCGGCTCTTCGCAAGCCTTATAATTCCCACGGCAAGCGCGATAGAGGTCAGCAAAAGCATACCCGAGGGTATCATTCCTATAACCACCGTACACGTTCTCTGAATGGCGTAGTTTACTTCTTTTGTGAATATCCACGGCAGAACCTCGGCAAAATACGAGTCCGCTCCCGTGTTGTGCAGTGCGATAAAGAAAGTACCGATCGCAACGGGGATTATGAGTATCGAAACGCACTTTATAATGAACTTGGTCGAGTTCATAAGTTCGGAGTTGGGGCGTTTGTATTTCTTTGCTTTCGAGGTGAGCTTTTCAAGGTAAGTCTCCTTGCCCACCTTGTCAACGCGGAATTTACCGCTCCCGCTCGCAATAAAACTGCCCGCGTACAGCGTATCGCCCGCAACTTTCTTAATGGCGACGCTTTCGCCCGTCAAAAGGCTCTCGTTTACTTCCACGCTCCCCTCGGCGAGTATGCAGTCGGCGGGCACCTGATTGCCCGTTTCAAGCATAATAACGTCGTCAAGCACGATTTCCTTAACGGGAATTTCTGTAATTTCCCCGTCACGAATACACTTGACGGTGTTCGAGGCGAGTATGGCGAGCTTATCTATCGAAAGTTTGGAGCGAATTTCCTGAATTATACCTATAACAATGTTCGCGGTGGTAATAACTATAACAAGGTAGTTCGAAAGTTTTTGGGTGTTCGAAATGACCAGCGCGATAAAGGCAAGTATACACAAGAGGTTGAAGAACGTGCAGATATTGCCGATAAATATGCTCGCGTAAGAGCGGGAGTACTGCTTGTTGGTATCGTTGAACAGAAATTGCTTAAAGCGCGATTCGACCTGCGCGGCAGTCAAGCCCTTCGAAAGTTCGGGGTTGAACCGTTCGGCTTTGACCGTGACCGCCTTTTTGGGGTGACGCTTGAAGTACCTGACTATTTTTTGTTTGTCAAAGGAACTCCCCGCGGCGGAAGCCTCCGCGCCCTCCGAAAAGTTGCCGTCGTCCGAACACATGGGCGAAGTCGCCGCGGACGATGAAGCTCCGCTCGTCGCCGAAGTTCCGCCCGCCGCAGAGGGGGCGGATGTCTCCGCGCCGTTTTCGGCGGACGAATTTGCGGACGATCCTTCCTTATTGCTTCTGAAAAATATTTTGCTCATAATTTTCTCTCGGTCTGCCGCGCCTTTTTATGGAGTTTAGCTTAAAAGGCGTTCAAGGCAAACAATATAACACTTTATATTATAGCATAAAAAAACCCGATTTTCAAGATATTACATATATTTTAATTGCATTTATGATTTTTTTGAATTATAATTGACTTATGATAGACATAAATCTCATACGTGAAAACCCCGAACTCGTCCGTGAAAACATCAAAAAGAAGTTTCAGGACCGCAAACTTCCCCTTGTTGACGAGGTTCTGACCCTCGACAAAAGGCGTCGCGAATTACAGCAGGAGGGCGACAGCCTCCGCGCCCAACGCAACGCCGCCGCAAAGCAGATAGGCGTGCTCATGCGCGAGGGTAAAAAGGACGAGGCGGAAAAGGAAAAAGTCCTTTCAAGACAGCTTAACGACAGAATTGCCCAGATAGAAGAGGAGTGCGCGCAGACCGAAGTCGCGCTCAAAAAGGCAATGTCGTCCATTCCCAACATGATCGCCGACCGCGTTCCCATAGGCAAAGACGACAGCGAGAACGTGCAGGGAAAGGTATTCCTCGAAGCCAAGAAAAAGCCCTTCGAAGTGCCCTATCATGTCGACATTCTCGAAAAGTTGGGGGGGATAGACCTCGACAGCGCAAGGCGCACCAGCGGCAACGGTTTTTACTATTTAACGGGCGACGTCGCCCGCCTTCATTCGGCAATTTTGACCTACGCCCGCGACTTTATGATAGACAAGGGCTTCACCTATTGCATACCCCCGTTTATGATAAGGAGCGAAGTCGTATCGGGAGTAATGAGCTTTGAAGAAATGGAAGGAATGATGTACAAGATAGAGGGCGAAGATCTCTATCTTATCGGCACTTCCGAGCACTCCATGATAGGCAGATTTATGGGGCAGACCCTTTCCGAGGGCGAACTTCCCCAAACGCTCACTTCCTATTCGCCGTGTTTCAGAAAGGAAAAGGGATCGCACGGCATAGAGGAGCGGGGCATATACCGCATACACCAATTCGAAAAGCAGGAGATGATAGTCATCTGCAAGCCCGAAGATAGCGAAAAGTGGTACGAAAAGCTGTGGAATTACACTGTTGAACTCTTTGTTTCAATGGAAATTCCCGTGCGCCAGCTCATCTGCTGTTCGGGCGACCTCGCCGATTTGAAGTACGAGAGTTGCGACGTAGAGGCGTGGAGTCCCCGTCAAGGCAAATACTTCGAAGTGGGCAGTTGTTCCAACCTCACCGACGCGCAGGCAAGGCGGCTCAACATAAAGTACAAAAACGAAGCCACGGGCAAAAACGAGTACGCGCACACCCTCAACAACACCGTCGTCGCGCCCCCCAGAATGTTGATAGCCTTTTTGGAGAACCATTTAAGGGAAGACGGAAGCGTGTACATTCCCGAAGTGCTCCGCAAGTACATGGGCGGCAAAACTCAAATCACCCCCAAAAAGTAACTTTACCCGCCCTCAATTCTCTTAAAAAAACATTAGGGCTATCCCTCAGAAGTAACCCAAAATCCCGCAAAACGGCAATATTAAACAATATAAAAAAGAAGTATAAAATCAGGCTGAACACAGCGCGCCGAAGGCAAAAAGCCTTCGGCGCGTTTTCGCTTCGATATACCCTTATAATCGTTGATATTTACAAAAAAGTGTGATATAATTTTTAAGTAATGAATTTATTGTTTTTCGACATAGAGTGCGCAGGCGTTCATAAGACCTACGCCAAAATATGCGTGTTCGGTTACGTTCTTTGCGACGAACGGTTCAACATAATCAAAAAAGAGGATATCCTCATCAACCCCCGCGGTCGCTTCGAGCTCACCGACCGCAAGGGCGAAAAGGGCATAGTTTTGCCCTACGAATACGCCGAATTCAAGCACCACCCCACGTTCACGCAGGTATATCCGCACATAAAGGAACTGCTCGAAGACCCCGAAAACTTCGTGTTCGGTCACGCCGTTCTGAACGACGTAAAGTATCTGAACCTCGAAACAAAACGCTTTCACCTGCCCTCGTTCCGCTTTTCGTTCGCCGACAGCCAGCTCATCTTTATGACGCACATCAACGACTATTCGCGGCAGTTCGGTCTGGAATACATAGCCTCCGCGCTCGGCGTCGAGTTCACGCCCCACCGCGCCGCCGACGACGCCTACGCCACAATGCGCATAGTCGAAGCAATCTGCAAGGCGAGGGAAGTCGAAGTCAAAGACCTGTTAAACGATCTTAATATCTCCCTCGGCAAGATCGAGCGTTACGGCGTCACCCGTCCCGTCTCGCGCGGGTTCAAAAAATTCAACGCCGCCAAGAACGCCGCAAGGCGCGAACGCGGCATCAAGCGCACCAAGTTTTTCAATCATCTCTCCCGCAAAAAGCCCTCTAAAAAAGTCGGCGCGCTGTCGGGCAGAATGATCACCTTTTCCCGACCCGTCGAGGACGATATCCTCATTTCGATTCCCCTCGTAGATAAGATCTACGCTTCGGGCGGGCGATATTCCCAAAAAATAGACCTCTGTAATCTGTACGTAGCGGCGGCGGACGACAAAACCGCCCGCACACAGGCGGCGGCTTCGCTCGGTATCGAAACCATCACGCCCGAAAGATTAAAGGAAATATTAAATGCTTGAACTTCCCGCGCCCTTCCTCGCAAGAATGAAGGGCGTTTTACAAGACAAATTCAATGATTTTCTGAATAGTTACGCCCGCCCGCCCGTAAAATCGATAAGGGTGAACACCCTCAAAATAAGCGTTGAGGATTTCAAAAAAATTTCGCCTTTCGACCTCGATCCCGTCCCGTGGGAAGAGTGCGGCTTTTACGTCGGCGGGGAACAGGCGGGCAAGACCGTGCTCCACGCCGCGGGGGCTTATTACGTGCAGGAGGCGTCCGCAATGTCGGTCGCGCCGCTTTTGGGGGCGCAAGGGGGCGAGCGCGTGCTCGATCTTTGCTCGGCTCCCGGCGGCAAGGGCACCCGACTTGCGCAGTCAATGGCGGGGGAGGGCATATTATTTCTCAACGAAATCAACTATTCCCGCGCGGTCATTTTAAGGCAGAACGTCGAGCGCATGGGCATAAAGAACGCCGTTATTACATGCGCTTCACCCGAACGCCTTTCCGAAGAGTTCGCGGGGTACTTCGATAAAATTCTCGTCGACGCGCCGTGTTCGGGCGAGGGTATGTTCAAAAAAGAACCGAACGCCATACCAGAATGGAGCGAGGAAAACGTGCTTATGTGCGCCGAACGCCAAAAGCGCATTTTAGACTGCGCCGACAAACTGCTCAAAAGCGGCGGCACGCTCGTCTATTCGACCTGCACTTTCGCCCCCGAAGAGGACAATTTACAGGTCGACGCCTTTTTGAAAGAACACCCGAACTATCGGCTTTCGGAGAGCAGGTTTTTGTACCCCCACGAAATTTTGGGCGAGGGTCACTACTGCGCCGTTCTCAAAAAGGGCGTGGGAGAGGAAGCGGGCGACACCCGCGAAAGCGCGCTCCGCGCAAACCTTGACGCACCCGCGCCCCGCGGCGATTTGCCCCTTTTTAAGCGTACGTGTTCCCGCCAAATGCTTGCGGCATATTCCGAATGGGCGGACAAAACGCTCAAAATCAAATTCGAAAACCTTGCCGAAGCGGGCGGTAAGCTCTACTCGTTGCCGCGCGAAATGCCCGCTACGGGCGTACAGCTTGTGCGCGCGGGCGTGCTATTGGGCGAAGCCAAGGGGGGCAGGTTTATCCCCGACCACGCGCTCGCCATGTGTCTTAAAGGCGGCGAGGCGAACGCCGTCGAGCTTGACGAGCCGACCGCGCTCTCATATCTCCGCGGGCTGACATTCGGCTGTCAGAAGCCCGACGGTTGGTACGTAGTCACCCACAAGGGCTTGCCGCTCGGCTGGTGCAAAGCGGCGGGGGGAGTAGCCAAAAACCACCTGCCCAAAGGTCTGCGCATTTAGCGCGCCGCCCGCAAAGGTAAAACCCCGCAAATAACGCCAACGCCAAAGCAAAGTTCAAGCCAACGCCCCGCAAAGTAGCGCGTTTAATTCAAGCCCCATACATATTAATATAAAGAACCGCCCCCGCCGCGCACCCGCGCGGCGGGGGCATTTTTCACGATCCTTCCCCCGACCAATCAAAAAAGCCCTTCCGCAAAAGCGGAAGGGCTTTTAAGGTTTTATTTATTCTTCGTCGGAAGCTCCGTCGTCGGGTTTGTCGCCCTCGGGCTTAGCCTCTTCGGCGGGAGTCTCTTCCGCACCCTCTGCGGGTTTTTCTTCCTCGGCGGGTTTGTCGCTCTCCGCGGGTTTTTCTTCCGCAGTCGGAGCTTCTTCCGCGGGTTGTTCTGCGCTCTCCGCGGGAGCTTCGCTCTCTTCGGGCTTAGCATCTTCGGCGGGAGTTTCTTCCGCACCCTCTGCGGGTTTTTCTTCCTCGGCAGGCTTTTCGCTCTCCGCAGGTTCGGCTTCTTCCGCGGGTTTTTCCTCAGCGGGTTTCTCACCCTCAGCGGGCTTTTCTGCTTCCTCGGGTTCTTCCTCGGTGGTGGTCTTAACAAGCCCAAGCCTTCTCATATAGCGTTGACGACGCTTGTAGTTGTTCTTATCGCGCTGTTTGTCGCCGCGCTTTTTGGAGTAACGCTTCCACAAGTATCTTACGAATATCGCGCACAGAACGAAGAGGAGTACCGCTACTATTATAATAGAGGTGATCAGCAGCCAGCCGTCGCTCGATGCGGCGGTGGTGGCGTCGTCGCCCGTATCGTCGTCGGAATCCTCGTCCTCCGTGCCCATTTCCACCGTCTGGTCAACCGAGGAGTAATCGATAAAGGTGTTGTAGGCGTTCAGCTCGGAGTCGTAGTACTTGAAGTACGCCAGCTTTTCCGCGCTTATGTCGTCGGTTATCGAGTATTCGTAACCCGTCAGCCCGTCGGTGTTGTTCTTGTTAAAGGGAACGAAGTTTGCCGAATCGTACAGCGTGTACGCGCCGTAAATAGCCTTGTATTCGTTGTCGCAACCGAACAGAGCCTCGTCTACTTCCGAATGTGAAATGACGTTTTCGGAAAGCAGAGTCCCGATAAGTTCTTCGTAATCGGCAAGGTTGGCGTCTTTGGGAAGCCTCGAAAGCGCGTTCTTTTGCGCAAGCAGCTTGCCGTAAGCGGCGGTGAGTTTATTCACATAGTCGCCGTATGCGTTGAAGTTGCTCTCCGAAAGGGTGAACGAGCTGTAATCGAACGCCACCGCGCCCGTCGCCGCCGAGGTCTCGCCCGAAACGGAGCGATCGCCGCTCCAGAGTTCGAGCCTGTAATTTTTGGCGACGCTTCCCGTGTGAATGTGGAAGTTAACATAAACCCACTTTCCGCCCGTAGGACCTACTTTAACGGCGTATTCGGGAGCGTTGGTTCCGAGGGGAGCCGCCTTTTTGTAGCCGTCGGCAAAGTTGTTTACCTCTGCCCCCGTCTCGCGGTAATAATACTTTCCGTCCTTGTATTCGTAAACCCTCTTTTCACCCGCGCAGAGGTAGTGGTCGGCAATCTGCGTGCGGTTCTCGTCTTTATAATAGGTCTTGCCGAGTTCAAGGTCGTCCCAGTCCACTTTCTGTCCGTCCTCGTCGTAGAACGTATCGTGTTCGAACGCGTAGAACTTGGAGTTTTTGGTAAGGTTGTAGAGGTTTGCAAACAGCTTGCCCTCGTCGCCCTCGCGCACGCCGTCGTAAAGCCCGTCGTCCCTTATGCGGTAAACGATAGCCGCGTTGTGCTCTGCGGTCGACCAATCGGCGTCGTACTCCTTGTCGAGCACGTTGCCCGCCTCGTCGTAGTAGAAGGAGTAGCCCTGATTTTCAAAAGTCATAACTTCGCGGGTGTCGGGATCGGTCAGATAAACGTAAGCCTCCGCGCCGTCCGAAACCATCACCTTAACGCTCACCGTATAGTAACCCGATTCCGCAAGACTTTGGCTTGAACCGATAAATCCGTAGTTCAACGCCTTTCTCTCGCCGTATTCGCGCAGTTTGTTGACGATGATAAGGGGTTGGTAACATTCGTCGCCGAACACCTCATCCCAGCTCGCCGCCGCGCTCGAGAAGCTCTTTATAATTTCCTCTTTTACCGCGTCGGGGGTCTTATCTCTGTTTATAAGTCCCGCATAGCCGTCAAAGGAGTTCTGCTTGTCATAGTCCGCGTCGTAGGCGTTCGAGCCTACATAAGTGCTTCCGCCGTTCACGCCGTTGTATGCGGCGGGAACCGAAACGCCCTTTTTAAGGTCGTTTTTGTTTTTGGCTTCGTCAAAGGGGGTCTCGTCCTTTTCGCCCTCTTCGGTAAAGGTGAACTTCTTTGCGTGGTCGCCTTCGGAAGCATATCCGTATACGTCCTCGGTTATATCGCCCAACGTCTGCAAATTGGCGATAGCCGCCCAGCCGTATTTATAGGCGTTGTCGCTCATGCCCACAATGTTGGTATTGCCGAAGCTGAACTCTATGTCGAAGTTCTTTTCTTCGTCCGTGCCGTTTTCAACAAAGAAGAAGCACTGCACCCAGCCGTTGTAAATATCCTTGTTTTCGCCCACGTCCGTCGTCATGTCGGTAGTGGTGGTGTCGATAGTGAAAGTCGAAATAGTCTCGTCGTTGGCGCGGTCGACCATTTTAAGGGTAGCCGCCGTACTGCCTTCCATGTCCGAGGTCTTGACCCAGAACGAAACTATCATATAGCTGTCGCTCTGCACTGTGAACCCGCCGTCGGAGATAGTGGCGGTGTAGGGCGCACCCGCCGCCGACAGCATAACGAGCATATTTCCAACCTTGCCGAACCTGCCCAAGCCGCTTATGCCCTTGCTTCCCGTCAGTTCGTCTTTAAGGTAGTTGAAATAGGTGTTGCCGTTCCATGCGGCAATTTCCTCTTCGGCGGAGTAAACTCCCAAAAGGTCGTCGGAAGTATCAACGCTCTCCAACCCGTCGGGAAGGATCGCGCCCGTCTCGTCGCCTTTTATAATGTCGCCGTGCACCGTCGCGCCGTTCGAAGAGGAAGAGGCGTATGTCTTTCCGCCGCTCTTTTCGGTAGTCAGTTTTACGGTCGAGTTAGAACCGAATTCAACCGACTGCGCGCGGTCATCGTCGTTCGCCGCAAGGTCGATGCGGTAGACGAACCTGTCCGAAAACCTCTTCCCGCCGTTCGAGGGGCGAACTATTCTGTCCGCAACGAATATCTTGTCGTCCTCTTCGCTCGTGAGCGAGCACGCCGAATCTCTCTCCTCGCCGTCTATGGTGATTTTCTCTTCGATGGTCGCCTTGTCGGCGGAGTAGGAGCACCCCTCGTCGTCGAGGGAGATGAACTTTTCGACTTTAACGTCGTCGAAGAACGCATAGCCCGTCAGCTTGTTCTGCGTGCTTTCGCCGCCCAAGCCTACGTTTATCTGTATGGAACTGCTCGCAAAGTCGCAAGCGTTCACATAAACCGTGTATTTAAGCCAGCCGTTGCTCTGGATTGAAGAATCGAGCGCGGGGTTGTCCGCAATTATCTTTTCGGTATTTATCGCAGAAATTCTGAACGCGTCGAGCGTGCTCGAACCGACGGTCTGCACGACCTCGATGAACGCGCCGCGATCCTGTTCGTTCAGCTGCGAGTAACCCTTGTCGAATTTAAGGTCGGAAGTTTTCACCCAAAGCGAGATCTCCGCCGCGGTGTTTGCTTCAAGGGTTATGGTCTGCGAAGAGTAGTACTGCCTTATGCCGTTGTAGTACTTGTCGTTCGAGTAGTTGTGCACCATAAGCACGTTGCCTATGCGGTCCTCGTGCTTTTCGTCGGTGAAGTATTCGCCGTTGTCGTCAACGTATATGCGCGTGTCGCCGAGGTAGCTGTTGCCGCCGTCCTCGCGGAACTTGCCGTAGTGCGTTTCGGGGTTCGAAATAACGTTATAGCGGACGGAAGAGGTGAACTCGCTGTCGAAGTAAAAATCCCCGTCGTCCTCGTTTTTATATACGGGTTTGTCGCCGAGGTTATAACCGCCCGAGCCGTTATCGGTCACGCCGAGCAATCCCGCAAGCCCCTGTATACCTATAATGTCGTCGTCTTTTATCTTATCTGTCTCAACGGAAGCGGCGTAGGGTTCGGAGTAGGGGATATCCTTTGCGCGCATACCGTTGTAATCGACGTAGAGTTCTTCGTAATCGGGGTCGCTCGAATTAAGTTCGTAATTGGCTTCGAGGCGGGTCCTCAGATCGTCCGCCCCAAAGTTCTTCCACGAGGCTTCCGAAGTGCTGACGATGCCCGACATCGCTCCCGACGTATCTCCCGAGCGCGACCAGCCGGTCACGTTTTTGATATAGTGTACGGCTTTGTCGGGAACGGTAAAGAATTCGAAGTTACCGTTTTTGAGAAGCTGCGTATCCTCTTTTTGAGTGGTAGAGCTTGACGGTTCGTCGTTTGACTGTTCGGGGGCGCACGCCGCGGCGAGACCCGTGCAGGTTATCGAAACCGCGCACAGAGCCGCAAGCAACGCTTTCCTCGTTTTTGCGAATTTAGCTTTGTTCATAAATACACCTGAAATTTTTTCGTACTATTTCATTTTAATATAATTCGAAGTTATAATCAAGCGATTAACGCGCAAAAAGGGCAAAAAAATTATTATTTTCGGAGTAATTGCAAAAACTTAAATAAAATAAACCTCAAAACGGCGAAGATTATGAAGACTATCGCGCAAAACTTAAAAAACGCCCTCGCGGGCGCGTTGACGGGAGCGGTCAACGGCTTGTTCGGCGCAGGGGGCGGAATGGTCGCCGTACCCTTACTGAAAGGCGTTACGGGCTACGGCGAAAAGCGCGCGCACGCCACGGCGATAGCGGTGATCGCGCCCGTGTGCGCGGCTTCGGCAATAACCTATTTTCTGGGCGGTTTTTTCAAGGGCGGCGTAATAATTCCCGCCTCGATAGGCGCGGTAGCGGGCGGGTTCGTCGGGGCGAAACTTTTGGGCGTTCTTCCCGATATCGCCGTAAAAATAATCTTCATCGGCGTAATGCTCGCCGCGGGCGTAAGGCTCTTGCTGTGAGTTTTTATCTCTATCTTGCGGCGGGCTTTGTCGCGGGCGTACTCGGCGGAATGGGAATGGGAGGGGGAACGGTCCTCATTCCCGTGCTTACAGTCGTTTTGGGGGTGGAACAGCACGTTGCGCAGGCGGCGAATCTCGTCGCCTTTCTGCCCATGGCGGCATTGAGTCTGACCGTCCACAAAAAGCACGGGCTGTTGAAAACAGAGGGGCTTTGGTATGTAATAATCCCCGCCGTGCTCATGTCTGTCGCGGGCGGGTTATTGGCGACATTTTTGGCGGGCGACCTTCTCCGCAAGCTCTTCGGCGTATTTCTTATCATTTTATCCCTCAAAGAAACCCTCGCCCTTTTCACGTAACAAATTAATGCTAAATTTCCTCGTCTGCCCGCCAATCTTTCCCCGCTCGTTTGCCCGCCCGCCCATTCGCTCCCCTTCATTTATGAGGGGGAGCTGTCCGCAAAGCGGACTGAGGGGGTGCGTTCCAAATATTATCGGAGCAACATAAGGCACTGTCATTTCGAGCGACATGACACGCGCCGTAGGCGCGGGATTGAGCGAGATAATCCCAAGGTGGTCTGTGCTTGCCCTTTGAAACGCGAACCCAAAAATGTAATTGTACTGCGGAATAGATTTCTCCACTGCGGTCGAAATGACAGATTATTTAAAAAATTCGCTCCCCTTCGCGGCACGCCGCGAGGGGGAGCTGTCTGTGAAACAGACTGAGGGGGTGCGTTCTAAAATATTATCGGAGCAACATAAGCCACTGTCATTTCGAGCGACATGACACGCGCCGTAGGCGCGGGATTGAGCGAGATAATCCCAAGGTGGTCTGTGCTTGCCCTTTGAAACGCGAACCCAATTCCAACTAATAACCACCTTATTACATTGCGGAATGAATTTTTCGGCTACATTTTTTTGAGAATGTCATTTATATCTTCATTTGAAATATTTATGTATGGATTATCCGTTTCGCGATATAGATTTATGATTTTTAACCCTCTTTTCTCGGCGTAGTGCATTGCGGTTTTTGCTCCGCTGTTTACCGATTTTATATCGACATAACAAATTAAAGTGTCGCTTTCTTCAATCATTTTTTTGTTGCTTTCGCTTATTCGGCGTTTGTAGTGCGCTGTTTCGATTTCATAAATTACATTATTTACGTCCCAATAACGGAAGTACCCGTCGGCTTTACGGGCAATTTCGGTTAAGTTGGTATGAACTACGTCAATTTCAATTTTCGGGTAAGAATTACGCAAAGAACGGCAAACCGAAAGAGAAAGCTCGTCAAATTTACCGTGTGTTCCCATAGTGAAATTATTACAACCAAGAGCTATTTGTTCCTTGATAGCTTTTATCAATCTTTCTGAAATGTCTTTTGCGAATATGTGTCTGTGACCTATAAAAGCCGTTTTCCTCATAAATTTTGCCCCTTTTTACCATTATAACACAAATCAGAGATATATCTCTCATATTTGCAGAAATTTTCTGTTAAAATTTAAGAGATATATCTCCAAAGGTTTGCGATGAAGTTAGAGGAAGCTATCACAAAGAGGATATACGACTTGTGCGCACAGCGGCAGATTTCGCCGAACAAGCTCGCTTCGATGGCGGGGTTGCCGTCGGCAACGCTGAGGTGTATTTTTTACGGTCGAAGCAAGAATCCCGGAACGCGTACTTTGCTTGATATTTGTCAGGCGTTGGATATAACGCTCTATGATTTTTTCGACGATCCTTTATTCAAAACGCCCGAACTCGAAGGCAGTTACTGATAAGCCCCCATATAAAAGCCCCCATATTAAAGCTCCCATAATAAATTAACTACAATAAATCACTCATAACAAAATCACCCGCAAAAGCCATTTGCAAAAATCAAATCAAAAAGCAGTTTATAATCAAAAAGGCATTTAAACGATAAGAACGCTTTACAAACTTAACCCCCGCGGACGGCATTTTATTGCCGTCCGCGGGGGTTTCCTTACGCCTTTAAAACCCGCAATTCCCCGCAAAACCTCACTTTTCCTTTTCTTTTTTTCTGCGGAGGAAGTTAAAAATACGCGAAAGGTCAAACATTTTCAAAAGGTAGCCCGCCGCGCAGGTAAACCCCAACACGAGCGGCGCGGCAACGATTATGATCGCAACGGTCGGCAGCAACCCTTGCAATATCCCCACCAAAAACCAGCCGAACGCGCTCGCCGCGCCGCTTACCGCCAGCCCTTTCACCGCATATGCGAACATATCCGCACCCCTGCATTTCTTTTTGAGCAGCGCAAGGTTGAGCGCGGCAACCGTCGTGTTGCTCAACGCCATTCCGCAAAAATAGCTGTAAACGCCTATGAACCTCGTCAGCACGGCAATACTCGTCAGCTCCAACGCCGCCCCGATACAAAAATACAGCAGAGTGCGCTTTTCGCAGTTCATCGAGTTCAACACGGTGTTCGTCATCATCGAAATGCACATAGGCAGAACGACGAACGCGCTCGTCTGCACTATCTCCCCGCACAGGTCGTTGGAGTAGAGGAAGTCGCTCAGCGGCTTTCCGAGCGCGAACAACAGCGGCACCACAAGCGTAGCTATCATAACGGCGGCGTTCACCGATTTTTCCACGTCGTGTTTAACTGCGGCGGCGTTCCCCTTGTAATAATTTTCCGAAAGCTCGGGCGCGACTACTACGGCTATCGAACCTATCGCCGACGAGGGTATGAACAGCATGGGAACAGCCATTCCTATCGCCGCGCCGTAAATTGCAATTGCTTCGGAGTTGGAAAGTCCGCCCGCAACCAGAAAGGCGGGCAGAAGAACGGCGACGGCGGAGTTAAGAACCGAAGCCGAAGTCCGCATAACCGTTATCGGTGCGGCAGAGGCAAGCAGCGGTTTAAGCTGTTTTTTGGGACTGACGATCCTTCCCCCCGTGCGGAAATACCACAAAAGGGAGAGCGCGAACGAAAAAATGTACGAAACGAGCACGGCAAGCGTCGCGCCCCGCGCGCCCTCAACGGGGTCGGTCACGCCCCATACGAGCGTGACGCCGCAAATTACCATCACGGCGTCCTCCAACAGTTCTATCAGCGAATAGGGCAAAAACTGTTTATTTCCCCAAAAAGAACCGCGGATCACCGAGTAAACCGCCGTGAGTATCAGCCCCGGCAGAAGCAACAAAAAAATGTCGATGCAACGCCCGTCCGAGAACAAAAACCCGAGGCTGTCGCGGAAGAGGAACAGAATTAAGGCAACGGGCATGGTTATCGCAAGCGTGCACGCAATGCCCGCGCTCACCGCCCCGTGCTTGCCGCGCGCGTCGCGTTCGGCGTTGCTCTTTGCCATAAGTCGCGAAACGGTCACGGGCACTCCGCTCGAAGCGGCAGTCAAAAAAACGGCAAACACCGTAAGGCAAATCTGATAAATTCCCACGCCTTCCGCCCCGATAGTGCGCGAAAGCACTATCCTATACAAAAAACTCAACCCCTTTTCGACGGTCGAGAACACGGCGACCTGCGCGCAGGACTTGTAAATACTGCTCTTCATCAACAATATTCTACAAATTTCAACCCGCAAATATGAACGTTCGGCGGCGAAACGGCATAGAATGTTATAAATGTTGGAACTCGAACGCCCCGATTTTTACAGAGTCAAAAGCGGTCAGACGGCAGAGGACGTCGAAAACACGCTTCAAATTCCCGCCGAAGAGGTGTTTGCGGGCGAGATAATCGCCGACGCAAACTACATAGTCCGCTTCGTCAAGCCATTCGAGAGCTATTCGTCGATAGCGGCGGACTACGGCGTGGAGGAAGAGGCGTTAAAAGCCGCCAACTTCAAAAGAACTCTCTACCCCTCGCGCAAAATATTTATCCCCATGTAGAACCGTGCAAGTCCGATCCTTACATCGGCGTTAACGGCGCAAACGGCAAAGACGGCAAAGCACTGCGGCGGGGCGAAGTTCCCCAAAAAAAGAAGCTCACCCACAAGGTCAAGTCCCCAAAAGTTAAGGTCAAGTTTTGCAGAAAGGCGAACTTCGGGCTTGCCTTTAACCCGAAAAGAGGGGTAAGCATATAATAGAATATACCCGCGTTCCGCGGGTGTCCATAAATAAAACGGAGGTCAAAATGTCATTTTTTTCCAATTTTCAATCGGATAAGTGCCCCGGAACGATAAGCGGAAATCCCTTAAACGGCTTGTGCGAAAAAGTTTGCATACAGGCTCAAAAGATTTTCGACGCCTGTATCAAACAGATACAGTTAGAGAACTACACGCTCACGCTCACGGACGCAACGCCCGCAAATCCTACATACCCCTTGACGTTCATAAGCGCAAGGTCGATAAATTCGGTCGGCGACATAACGAGCATCAGCATCGACAGACTTGCCGACAAGCCCAACTGCGCAAGAGTGCAGGCGACGGTAAGCATACCCGTAGAGGTCTTATACACCGACGCGAACGGCGTGGAGGGAGTGGCGCAGGCGACTATCGCCGTCTCGGAGGACGTGCTTTTATACGTGCCCGCGCCGTCGATAATGCCATACAGGGCAACCTGCGAAGTTTCGGCGGTGTGCGCCGAGGGCACGTTCAACGAGAACGGAACGTTCACCGTGAACGCGTGCATAACGCTCATTCTCAAAATCGCCATCGACGTGGAGCTTCTCATTCCCAGCTACGGCTACTGCGCCATACCGCCCGCACAGGACTACTCGCAAGAGGTATGCGCGGGGTTCTTCGAACTGCCCTTATACCCTCAGGGAAAGAGCTGTTCAAGGCAATAATTGCCCCAAATAAAAACCTTGGCAAAAAATCTTTCGGGCGGCGGAAAAACCTTTCCGCCGCCCTTAAACCGCCTCAAAAACCAAAAAATCAGCCGTTTTAATAGTACTATGCGTAACATAATATCCTATATAAACAACAAAATATATAAATATGTTTAATTAATATTGTAAAGTCAAATTACTTCAAAACGCCCGACAAAAGTGGTAAAATACTTGTATGAAGATTTTTTCGATAAGCGATCTGCACCTTTCGGGCAAGTCCGATAAGCCCATGGACGTGTTCGGCTCGGGTTGGGAAAATCACTTTGAAAAAATAAAGAATTCATGGCAAAGTCTCGTTTCGGACGACGACGTTGTTTTGATATGCGGCGACATAAGCTGGGGCTTGACTCTGGAAGAGGGGCTGTTCGACTTGCAGTCCTTAAAGGAGCTTCGCGGCAAAAAGGTGTTCATACGCGGCAACCACGACTATTGGTGGAACGGCATAACCAAGCTCCGCCGCGCCGCCCCCGACGATACTTTTTATTTTCTCCAGAACGACTGCGTAAAGTTTGAAAATGTAGTCATCTGCGGTTCGCGCGGGTGGACTTGCCCCGGCAGCGCAGACTACACCCCGCAGGACGAAAAGCTGTATCTGCGCGAAGCCGAACGCTTCAAGCTCTGTTTTGCTCAGGCGGCAAAGGTAAGGGAAGAGGGCGATATCCTCATCGCCATGATCCACTATCCGCCCTTTTCGCTCAAATCCCCCGAAACGCTTTTCACAAGCCTCTTCGAAGAAAACGGCGTAAGCAAGGCGGTTTTCGGTCATTTGCACGGTTCGGTCTATTTCCCCTTCAAAACCCAAAAGAACGGAGTGGAGTACGTGCTCACCTCCTGCGACAAGGTCTCGTTCGCGCTTCAAAGAATTTTATAAAATTTTTGGGGTTTGCGCTTTACAATTTCATTCGTCTGTGTTATACTTTTATAGATTTATACAAGCGACGGCGGAAAAGGTCTATTATGAACTTCGGAGCGATAAAAATGCAAATATCAACCCGACTTTTTCGGTTGACTCTCTCAGCGGAGAGACGCGCATGCGGTATTGCCGCATAAAGGCGTCTTTTCCGCTTTTTTTCTGTAAAGGTCGGCGAACCGTTCGCGATAAAATTATTTGAACCGATCGCGTTGAAATTAACGGTACATCAACGCCAAACCGGCAAAGAGCGGCGGGTTATAAATCGATCAACGGCTAAGCGACAAAGCACATTTTATTTAACGGCGAAAACTTTAAGAAGCAACAAAGCGCGGTTTTATTTAACGGCGAAAAACTTTAAGGAAAAATTATGCTTTCACAAAAAGATTTACTCGGATTAAAGGATCTCACGGCGGAGCAGATACTCTCGCTCATAGACGGCGCGTTCGAGTGCAAAAAGTTACTTTTGAGCGACTGTAAAAAGAGCGACGAACTCAAAGGCAAAACGCTCGTCACCCTCTTTTACGAGAACAGCACCCGAACCCGAACCTCATTCGAGCTTGCGGGGAAGTACCTCGGCGCAAACGAAGTAAACATCTCGGTCGCGGCAAGTTCGGTTCAGAAGGGCGAAACCCTTATCGACACGGGCAGAACGCTCGACGCGATGAAGATAGACTTCATCGTCATACGCCATTCTATGGCGGGCGCGCCCGCGCTGTTGGCAAAGAACGTCAAAGCCTCTGTAATAAACGGCGGCGACGGCATGCACGAGCACCCCACGCAGGCGCTCCTCGATATGGTGACCTTAAAAGAAAAATACGGCACGCTTTCGGGCTTAAAGGTCGCTATTTTAGGCGATATAAAGCACAGCAGAGTCGCCATGAGCAACCTCATAGGTCTTAAAAAGCTGGGGTCGGAAGTGTACCTCTACGCCCCCGCCACAATGCTTCCCAAAGACATTGATAAGTTAGGCGCGCACGTCTGCCGCTCGCGTGAAGAGGCGGTCGAGGGCGCAGACGCGGTAATGGGGCTGAGGATACAGCTCGAACGCATGAACGGCGGTCTTTTTCCCTCGCTCGGCGAATACGCCCGTTACTACGGCGTCAACGACAATATCCTCGCTCTCGCAAAAAAGGGCGCGCCCGTGCTTCACCCCGGACCCGTCAACAGAGGCGTGGAGCTTACCCCGCAGGTCATCGACGGCGCGCAGAGCCTCATAAACGAACAAGTCACCAACGGCGTTGCGGTAAGAATGAGTATCCTCAAACAGCTCGCCGCGTTCAGAGCCGCAAACGGGGCAGTTAAAACCGCAAACGGAGAGAAAAATATATGAGAACGCTATTGAAGAACGGAACGGCGGTACTTCCGTCGGGCGAAAAGAAGTGCGACATACTCATCGAGGACGGAAGGATCGCACGCATAGTTCCCCAAATACAGATTACGGGCGGCGCAATTTCGGGCGAAACCCATGGCGCAAACCATGTTAAAGCCCAAGCCGCCGACAAAAATTCTAACCAAGTTAACGATATCCAAATCATAGACTGCACGGGCAAGCATATCCTGCCCGGGCTTATCGATATCCACGTTCACTTGCGCGAGCCGGGGTTCGAGGGCAAAGAGGACATTCAAAGCGGTTGCGCCGCGGCGGTAAAGGGGGGCGTTACGCAGGTGTGCTGTATGCCCAACACCGACCCCGTGTGCGACAACGCGGTGGTAGTTACCTATATAAAAACGCGTGCGGAG
Organism: uncultured Clostridia bacterium; assembly: GCA_947629515.1. Lineage (GTDB taxonomy): Bacteria > Bacillota > Clostridia > Christensenellales > Borkfalkiaceae > Coproplasma. Next base: position 60,394 of record CANRDY010000003.1, on the reverse strand, counting down.
CAGGCAGGACTTTGCAAGGTCCACCCCATAGGCGCGATAACCAAGGGCGAAAAGGGCGAAACGCTTTCGGACATAGGCAAGATGAAGTCGGCGGGCGCGGTCGCCCTTTCGGACGACGGCAAGTCGGTCATGGACAGCCGCATAATGCGGTTAGCCATGGAATACGCCTCGGACTTCTCGTTGAAGTGCCTTTGCCACTGCGAAGACGCTTCGCTTGCCGACGGCGGTTCGGTGAACGAGGGCTACAACGCCACGGTCGCGGGTCTTAAAGGTATCCCCCGCGCCGCCGAGGACATAATGATAGCAAGGGATATAGCTCTTGCCGAAAGCCTCGGCGTTCCCGTCCACATCTGCCACGTGTCGACGTACAGCGGGGTGGAGATAATCAGAAGCGCAAAGGCGAGGGGGGTCAAAGTCACGGCGGAGACCTGCCCGCACTACTTCATTCTTACCGACGACATAATCACGGGTTACGACACTTTCACCAAGGTAAATCCCCCCGTCCGCGAGCAAAAGGACGTTGAAGCGATAATAAAGGGCTTAAAGGACGGCACGCTCGACTGCATAGTCACCGACCACGCGCCCCACGCCCTCAAAGACAAGCAGGTCGAATACGCCCTCGCCGCGTGCGGGATAAGCGGGATAGAGACCAGCCTTGCGCTTAGTTACACATACCTTGTAAAAACGGGCAAGCTCACCCTTTGCGAGCTTATGCAAAAGATGAGCGCGAATCCCGCCGCCGTGCTCGGCTTGCGCGGAGGGGAGCTTAAAGAGGGCGAACCCGCCGACGTGACCGTCGTCGATTTTAGCGGTAAATACGTCATCGACGGCGAAAAGTTTGTTTCCAAGGGTAAGAACACCCCGTTCAACGGCTTCGAAGTTTACGGCGTGGTAAACTACACCTTTGTCGACGGCGACCTGAAATACAAAGCCGATTGATGAGAATAAGAACAAAAGTGCAAATTTAATAAGACTTAAAGTGCAATTCCAAATAATATCGGAGCAACATAAGGCACTGTCATTTCGAACGCTATGAGAAGCCCGCGAAGCGGGTTCGATTAAGTGAGAGAATCCCCCCGTGGTCCGTGCTTGCACTTTGAAACAGTATAAAAAATTAATCGTTTGACAGATAGAATTTCTCGCGCGGCGTAAGGAGAAACCCCGCACTCGACCCCGTGGTCTGTGCTTGCACTTTGAAACGCGCACCCAATATTAAATCCCCCCCAAATAAAACAGCAAAAAAATTTCAATCAGAGGCACGATATGATAGATTCGTTGATCGAAAAAATAATAGAAATGCAAAACCCCACCTGCGTGGGGCTGGATACGGCTTTCGGCTATCTTCCCGAAGAAATGCGCGAGGACATCTCAACGTTCGAGGGAGTCGCCGAACGCCTCATCGAGTTCAACATGAACATAGTCGACAAGGTCTGCGACATAGTTCCCGCCGTAAAGGTTCAGGTCGCCTATTACGAAATGTACGGCTACGAGGGGCTTCGCGCGTTCGACTACACCGTAAATTACGCCAAGGGGAGGGGAATGACGGTCATTGCCGACTGTAAGCGCAACGACATAGGTTCAACCGCAAGTTGCTATTCAAAGGCGTACCTCGGCAAAACCGAAGTGGGCGGAAAGACCTTGCAGGCTTTCCCCGCCGATATGCTCACCGTCAACGGCTACCTCGGCTCGGACGGCGTAAAGCCCTTTATCGAGGACATAAAAAAGTACGATAAAGGCATATTCGTGCTCGTAAAAACTTCCAATCCGTCGAGCGGCGAATTGCAGAACCTCAAACTCGAAAACGGCAAATTCATCTATGAACAGATGGGCGAACTCGTCAGGAGCTGGGGCGCGGACAGCGTGGGGAAATACGGCTACTCCGAAGTAGGCGCGGTAGTCGGCGCGACCCACCCCGAAGAGGCTGAACGCCTCCGCAGACAAATGCCCTCGACTTTCTTCCTCATTCCCGGTTACGGGGCGCAGGGCGGGAGCGCGCAAATGCTCAAAGTGTGCTTCGACAAGCGCGGTCTGGGCGGTATCGTCAACTCCTCGCGCGGCATAATCTGCGCCTACAAAGACCCCAAATACAGCGGCATGAGCTACTTCGAAGCCGCCCGCGCGGCTTGCCTCGACATGCAGCAGGATCTCCTTTCGGCAATAGGCAAAATAGGCGGTTAAATCGCCCCGCCGCTCAAAAGCTAATTGCTGTTTGGCAACACGTCAAAAAGACCGCACCCACGGGCGTGGTCAAAAACATTAACAAAAACAACAATATAAAACCGCAACTTTTAAGGAAAGCGTATGAAAGATCTTCTTTCTGAAGTTAAGAGCAACGAGCGCATAGCCGAAAATATCTATATGATAACCCTCACTTTGCCCGAGGACGCGGGCGCGATGCACGGCGGGCAGTTCGCCAACCTCTCTACGGGCAACGGACAGCACCTTTTAAGGCGACCGCTCGGTATATGCAAAGTCGACGGGTCGGATATTTCGCTGTGCTATCAGGTAAAGGGCGGGGGCACTCGTTATCTTTCGACCGTCCCCGCGGGCGCAAAACTGCAAGTGCTGTTGCCCCTCGGCAATTGGTTCGACCTCGAAGAATACAAAAGCGTTGCGGTGATAGGCGGCGGTGTGGGGATCTTTCCGCTCATTCGCACAGTTGCCGAAAACGCCCCCCAAAAAGATTTTTATTGCTATATGGGCTTCCGCAACAAAAACGCCGTCTGCCTTTTGAACGAACTTTCGGGCTGTAAAAAACTGACCGTCACCACCGACGATGGCAGTTACGGCGCAAAGGGCAACGCCGTCGAAGCGTATTTGCGCGAGGCGGACAATATTCCAGCCGAGGCAATAATAGCCTGCGGACCGCCCATAATGCTCTCGGTATTAAAGCGCGAACTCTCCCAAAAGGGGTTCAAAATTCCTTGCTTTGTCTCGCTCGAAGAGCGAATGGGCTGCGGAATGGGCGCGTGCCTCGTGTGCGTATGCCGCCTCGAAGACGGCTCTAACGCCCGAGTCTGCCGCGACGGTCCCGTCTTTTCCATACAAGACGTAAAACTGTGACCGCAACAAAAAACCGCGACCGCATTTTCAACTATATTAAGTAAAACTGCCAACATAATAAAGAAAAGTTACGACCATTAAAAGAAAAACTGCGACTGCAACAAGAAAAGCTGTGACCGCCCTCACGGTCAAAAAGGAGCGATAAATGGCTGATTTAAGCGTCGAAATTTGCGGCGTTCGTCTTAAAAATCCCGTGATCGCCGCAAGCGGCACGTTCGGCTTCGGAAGGGAATACAATCTTCTTTACGACATCTCCGTCCTCGGCGGCATATCCACAAAGGGAATGACCCTCGAACCGCGGTTGGGCAACCCCGTCCCGCGCATAGCCGAGGGTTCGAGCGTTATTTTGAACGCCGTGGGCTTGCAAAACCCCGGGGTCGACTACTTCATTAAAAACGACCTTAAATTTTTAATGACAAAGGGCGTGACCGTGATCGCCAACGTCGCGGGCAAAACGCTTGAAGAATACGGCGAGATCTGCGCCCGCCTCGACGGGCTTGTGCACATGATAGAGCTAAATATCTCTTGCCCCAACGTTCACGCGGGGGGAATGGCGTTCGGCATAAAGCCCGAGAGTATCGAAGAGGTCACGCGCATTTCCAAAAAATCGCTCTCTTTAACGCCGCTTATCGTCAAGCTCTCGCCCAACGTCGAAAGCATACCCGCAAACGCCCGCGCGGCAGAAAGGGGCGGGGCGGACTGCATATCGCTCATAAACACCATAACGGGAATGGCGATAGACCTCGAAAAGCGCAAGCCCATAATCGCCAACAACACGGGCGGCGTTTCGGGGGCGGGTATAAAGCCGATAGCCCTCAGAATGGTATACGAAGCGGCGCACGCCGTCAGAATACCCGTAATAGGTTTGGGCGGAATAACGAGCGGCACAGACGCGCTCGAATTTATGGCGGCGGGAGCGCGCGCCGTTCAGGTGGGAACGGCAAACTTCACCAACGCAAACGCCATGCCGAATATAATTTCGGAAATGAATTCGTGGCTCGACGCCCACGGAATAAAAGACGTCAACCAGATAGTGGATACGTTAAAACTCAATTAAGGAGAATAAAATGACTTACAAACAGCAATTCATCAAGTTTATGGTCGACAACGGCGTGCTCAAATTCGGCGAATTTACCTTAAAGAGCGGCAGAAAAGCCCCTTACTTTATCAACACGGGCAACTACAAATCGGGCGCACAGCTCTCCGAACTCGGCGCGTATTACGCCCGTTGCATAGCCGAAAACGGCGTTGAAGCCCAAACGCTCGTCGGACCTGCCTATAAGGGAATACCCCTTGCGGTAACCACCGCCGTATCGCTCTACAATATGTACGGCAAGGATATGAACTACACTTTCGACAGAAAGGAAGTAAAGGACCACGGCGAGGGCGGGCTTTTCGTGGGCAAACAGCTCACCGACGGCGAACGCGTTATAATAATCGAGGACGTAATGACCTCGGGCAAGGCTCTCAGAGAGCTTCTCCCCAAGCTCAGGCAGGCGGCGGACGTCGAGATAGCGGCAATGATAATCTCCGTAGACAGAATGGAACGCGGGCTTGAATCGGAGCTTTCGGCTGTTCAGGAAGTCTACAAGGAGTTCGGCGTAAAGGTCTACTCTATAGTGACAATGGCAGACATTATCGACGCCATCGAGCAGGGCGTCATCGCGGGCAAGGAGTACCTTCCCAAAATGAAAGAGTACCGCAAAACCTACGGCGTCGACTGAAACTTTCGGTAACTTCGCCCGCAAGGTATCGCTCATAAGAGGAACTTCGCCCGCACGGGCAACTTCACCCCCGATTTTACATATAAACTTCGCCTTAGAATTTCCGTCGATATGTTGGAAAAACCACGGCGTTGCGGGAAAAATTGTTACATATCGAAACAATTTCAAAGAGTTCCGAAGCTGTAACCTCTGTCTTTAAAATACAAAATCACCTTTTTGAGAGCGCACGCTGTTGCGCTCTTATTTGTTGAATCGTGCGCAAGCATAACAACTCTTTTTGGGTTCGCCACGGTCGAGACGGCGTTTTTATACAGCTCCTCGGGCGAGGCGTCGGGCAGTTCGCTGTCGCGGAACGAGGCGTTCCAGTCAAAGTATCTGAACCCGCCGTCCGTGACGGCTTTTTTAAGCTCGGGCGCAACAGTAAAACTTCCGCCGGGGAAGCGGTACACGCGCGAGGGTTCGCCCGTAATTTCCTCGATGACCTCGTTGCACTTTTGAATATCCGCCAGCAACGCTTCGGGCGAGGAGTAAATTTGGGAGTAGTCGTGCGAGTAGGAGTGGACGGCAAGGGTGTGACCTTCCCCGCACGCCCTTTTAAGAATGTCCTTTCTGCGTTTTGCGTTCGAACCGATTATAAAGAACGTCGCCTTTACGTTTTCCTCTTTAAGAACGTCGAGCACGGCGGGCGTTACTCTGTCGCTCGGACCGTCGTCAAAGGTCAGATAAACGCACTTTTCCTCCGCAAAAGAGCGGGCGGGTTCGGCGAGCACGTTGCCTATAAAAATAGCCGTAATGGCTATCGTCAGCATTATCGCCATAATGGCGGGCACATTTCTGTTCATATAAACAGTGTGTGCAAAAACCCGCCCTTTTTTCCTTGAATTTCTCTTTTCGGTAAAAAATTCAAGCCGCCCGTTATAATAAGCCCGCTATAATAAGCCCGCTAAAAATAAGCCCGCTATAATAAGCTCGCTATAATAAGTCCGCGCCGTTTTTAAAAAGCAGAGCCGCGCGGCGGGGGTCGCCCCGCCGCGCGGCGTTACGCTATGTCCACATTCAGAATAGTATCGGCAATAGCAATTTGCAGTTTGCGCATCGAAAAGGCGCGCACATGCCCGCTTTCAACGCTCTCGCACTCGGCGCACAGCCTTTTCAGCTCGCCCGAAAAACAGTTCGAGGGGTTGGCTCTTTCAAGTCCTTTCAACGCGCTTTTAACGCCGTCGAGCGCGCTTTTCGCCTTTTCCGCGCCGTACTCGCCCGTGTCAAGCCCGTTCGCACATTCGTAGCACATCTCCGAAAGTGAAAACAGCGTGTTAAGGTTGCCCTCGTAAAGTTGCGCGTTCCCGCCGAAAATCGACGAAACTTCATAACTTTTGCTTTCGGCTTTCAGGGTCGAACAGTTCAGCCCCTTTTTAAGGAGCGAACCTTTGACTTTATCCGCGTCGCTCTGCGAATAGTAGCACGAGGCTGTAACGTAAAATTCGCCGCCGTATTCGAGAACGTACCCCGCCCCGCCGAAACTTTCAAGGGCGGAGGAGAGGGAGTCGGCCGAAACTGCGTTGTCCTCGACCGAATAGCACACAAAGTAGAACACAGCCGAAAAGTTGAGCTTTTTGCCAGCCGAGCACACCGCCGTCAAAATCACGGCGCAGGTCACCGTTACGACCGCCGCCACGGCAATCAAAAAAGGCGCGTTCCCGCTCTTTTTATCCTTCACACTTTATTATATAACTTTCCCCCCAAAATTTTGACCGTGCCTTTCAAATCGAAAAACACGGTCGTAATTTTTTTAACCTCGCTCGCCGCCGTCACTGTCGCTCGTCTTTACTGTCGCTCGCCGCCGTTTGCCGTTGCGCCGTCGCCGTTTGCCGTTGCGCCGCCGCAGTTTTTTTGCTCAAATGATAATTGACTGTATTTGCGGACAATATTTCTCATTATCGGACTTTCCAAAAAAATATTATATAACTTCGGCTTTGAGCAAGTCGTTGCCTTTTTCAAGGATATTGGCAAGTTTTTCTTCGGTCTGGTCGATGATAGGCAAAACTTCCTTAGTTTTCTTTTCGGCGATTTTGCGGTAAATAAGATAATTTACTCCGCACAGCGCAATGCCCGCAACGCCGAGCACTATGCCGCCCGCAAGAGCGGGAATACTGTTTTCGATGAGCATAACAAGGCACATTCCGCCGCCGAGCACCAACGCCGCAACTATTCCGAAGATATAAGCGAATATACTTGCGCCCATAGTTTTCGACCTCTGCAAGCGGTCTATCTCGCAAAACGTCTCTTCGGCTTGCCTTTCGAGTTTATTAAGCTCTTGTCTGTGGTTTTGCTTTCTGTCGCGTTTAAGCGATATGGTCACGCCGTCGATAGCCGAAGCCGAAGTTCCCGTAACTTCCCACCCGAACGCCTCGTACATATCCAAGGTCTTGGCTTGGTCTTTTGCCTTTGCCGTTACCGTTTTGTATTCGTATGATACAAAATCTCTTTCCTGCATTTTGATTTTCTCCTTGATTTTATTTATCCCGCGGTTTGTCAGCCCGCCGCGCGTTTCGGTTGACTTTTCCGTAAGACAAGTGTATCATATAACATGATTTTTGCAATTTCAAGCGTTTTGAGCGGCTGAGAGACGCAACAGCGCAAAGTGTTCGCGCAAATAAAACAAACAGGGGGTTTTTGTATCGTGGAATATGCGCCCGAAGAATACACAAGGTATTATATAGTTCAGGCACTCTTTAAGTTGATGAACCAATACGAGTACGAAAAAATAAGCGTTACCGATATTGCCGAAAAAGCGGGAGTGGGCAGAGCGACCTTTTACCGCTATTTCAAGCGCAAAGAGGACGTGATAGAGTTCTACTTTGTTCACAACACCAAAGAATTTTTATCCGAACAGCGTTATTATCCGAGGTGTAAAGACGACTATTTAATGATAGTGCGCGACGTTTTCGGCAGGTTTTTGAAGAATAAAGAGTATTTAAGTCTGATAAAGAAAGCTCATTTGGAATATCTGTATCTCGATTTTCTCAATAAGAATATGACCGAAATGTTCAGATCGGAATTCCCCGACGAAAACGCCTATAAGCCGTATCTGTTTGCAGGAATGATCTTTAACGTTTCGATGGCTTGGCTCGACGGCGGCTGTAAAGAAGGGGTGGAAGAAATTTCCCGAATATTTATAGATTCAATAAACTTTAACGAATAATGGCGGTGTCCGACCGTAAACAATTACGGATTTTGTCCGCATAAAACCGAGGGTGCAATTATGAAAATTATTAAAGGCGATATAACAAAATTAAAGGTCGAGGCGATAGTAAACGCCGCAAACAGCTCGCTGTTGGGCGGGGGCGGCGTCGACGGGGCAATTCACAGAGCGGCGGGAAAGGAACTTTTGGAGGAATGTAAAACGCTCAACGGTTGCCGCACGGGCGAAGCAAAAATAACAAAGGGCTATAATCTTCCCGCAAAATACGTCATTCACACAGTAGGTCCGATATGGTACGGCGGCGACCGCGGGGAGCGGAAGTTGCTCGAAAGCTGTTACAAAAATTCGGTCAATCTTGCTCTGGAGAGGGGTATTAAGTCGATAGCTTTTCCGCTTATCTCCTCGGGTGCTTACGGCTACCCTCTCGGCGAGGCTCTGACCGTCGCCATAGATACTCTCAGCGCGTTCGACGGAAAGGGAACAGACATAACCCTTGTGCTCTACGACGAAAGCACCTATTTGACCGCTCTTGAACACATTAAGGGCTAAATCAATATTATTATGACAGTCGTTAAACACGACCTCTTTTTTTGATAAATCGAATAAATCTAAATAAAAACACTACCGAGTTAAGGTAGTGTTTTTTGGAGCATTAGCCGAGCAACGAAGTTGCGAAAGCCAGCGACTGAGGGGACGCAGGCATAAAAGGAAAAGGGTTACCTTTCGAGTAACCCTTTTTAAACCGTGCCTTGCGGCACCGATGGAGCTACTGGCCGGACTTGAACCGGCGACCTGCTGATTACGAATCAGCTGCTCTACCAACTGAGCCACAGTAGCATATTGAATTTTTGTTGCGCCGCATAGCGGTGGGGAAGGATCGCCGCCCCTTTTAAGGAAAACCCTCGGTTCGCGCCATAGTTCGCGCCACGGTTCGCCCCGATAAAATCGGCTTTCGCTTCAATCGGCTTATATAATTATAACAGATAAAAATAAATTTGCAAGCGATTTTGAAGCGGGAGAAGTACTTTTTACAAACTTAATTTAATTTTTCGGGCACATTAACGGATAAACTGTTTACATTCTCGGTTGATTATTGTATAATGTATTTTGTATAATTATATTTATTTGCAAATTTCCGAAAACGTGTTTGGGGCTAAAGCCGCACTTTGGGTATGAAAAAGCGCAAAAAAATTTCGTCGGGCGCATTGAGCGCGATAATAATTATAAGTTTTGCGGCAGCCGTAGTTATCTCGCTGTGCGTTGCAAACCTCTTTGTGCCCGTGCGCTATTTATACGCCTACATAAATTTTTCGGTGAACCGCCCCGCCGCGGGGGAGACCCGCGTCCGCTTTATCGACGTAGGCGAGGGCGACTGCACCCTCTTCGAGTTCCCCGACGGCAAAACCCTGTTAGTCGACGGCGGCAACGGCGATTTTTCGCACGAGCTAACGCTTCTCAAAACCCTCAATTCGAGCGGCATAGACAAAATCGATTTTCTCGTGTGCGCTTCGACGGGCGCAAACCGTTGCGGCGGTCTTGCCGAAATTATAAAATACAAGCAGGTCGGCTCGGTCTTTCTGCCCTGCCCCGCGACCGAGCTTTCGAACGATTCCTACCGCGCGCTGTGCAAAGCCGCCGAAGAAAAAGATCTTCCCGTCTATAACTGCGCCGAGGGAGAGGGATATATAAACGCCGAAGTCGGCTATCTTTTTACTTTTCTGAATCCGTCTTTTATGACCGTCCCCCAAACCGAAACGCAGGAACCGACGTTATCCGATGGCTCTTTTGACGGTTCGACCGAAAGCTATGAAGAGCCTTGCGCGGCGGTATGGGTGGAATATCTGAACGAGGGGTTTTTACTGCTCGGCGGGGCTGATAAAAAGTTGCAATCGGGTATAGCCGAACGCCTTAAAATAGACGGCGGAAGTTACGTTTTCGCCTCAAACCCGCTGCGCATAACCGACTGCAAAACGGTGCTTGTTCCGTTCAGCGGCGTTGAAAGCGCGTTGGATGAAGAACTGTTCCTTTTGATTTCGCCCGAAAGGGCAATAATATCGATAAGCGAAGCCCGTTCGCTCCCTTCCGACGAGACGTTATACGGGCTTACTCAAACTGTTTACAGAACCGACTACCACGGCACGGTGACCGTTATCACGGACGGCTACGGGTGCAAAGTGTTCAAGGAGAAAGCATGAAACTTACGACAGCAGGAGAATCTCACGGCAAATGTCTTGTCGCAATAATCGAGGGCTTGCCCTCTGACCTCGATATAGATATCGGGGCAATAAACGCCCGTCTTGCGCTCCGCCAGAGGGGCTACGGCAGAGGGGGCAGACAGAAGATAGAAAGCGACAAAGTCGAAATTCTTTCGGGCGTGCGCAACAAAAGAACGCTCGGAAGCCCTCTCGCGCTTGCCGTCGTCAACGCCGATTACGCCAATTGGGAAAAGTATATGTCGCCCGAGGGTTGCGATACCTCTGCAAAAAAAGTTACGGCAGTCCGCCCGGGGCACGCCGACCTGACGGGGGTCGTCAAGTTCAACCAAACCGACGCCCGCAACATACTCGAACGCGCAAGCGCACGCGAGACGGCTGTCCGCACCGCCGCGGGGGCGGTATTTTCGCAGTATCTTTCAGCCCTCGGAATTGAAATTTCGGGCTATGTCAGGTGCGTTTGCGGAATTTCGGACGAAACTTTCCACGCCTTTTCGGAGCTTGACGGGGCAAAGTCGCACCCGCTTTTCATGCTTGATTCCCAAAAGGAGCAAGAGGCAATTGCTCTTATCGACAAGCTCCGCCGGGAGGGCGACACGGCGGGGGGAGTTATAGAAGTGCGCGTGCACGGTCTTAAAAGCGGGTTCGGCAGCTGTATGACCTATTCGCAAAAACTCGACGCGCGCCTTTGCGCCGCGGTCATGAGCGTGCAGGCGATAAAGGGCGTCGAAATAGGTTTGGGCTTTGCCGCGGCAAACCTCAAAGGAAGCCTTGTCCACGACGAAATTTTCCCCGCAGAGGGCGGCGGATATACCCGCAAGACCAACAACGCGGGCGGCATAGAGGGCGGAATGTCCAACGGCGAGGACATAGTTATCCGTGCGGTAATGAAGCCCATTCCGACCCTTATGAAAGGGCTTGCCACGGTAGATATTTCAACGGGCGAACCGTCCCGCTCCGCGGGCGAAAGGAGCGACGTTTGCGCCATTTGCGCCGCGGAGATAGTAACGGAGAGCGCGGTCGCGGAAGTCATAGCGCAGGCGGTCGCCGAGAGATTGGGCGGCGACAGCATGGACGAAGTTATAAAAAGATACGGGGAGTTAAGGCAATGAACGACGTAATTTTGCGCACCCCGACTGTCGAAAGCGTAATACACTGCGGCGACGGCGCGTTCGCGCGTTACGCCCCCGCGCTTGCCGCACGCCGTCTGTTCGTCGTTACCGACTCAAACGTGTTCGCGTATTATCGCTACCTCATATGGCAGACGTTCGGCGACGAAACGCCCGTCCACATACTTCCCGCGGGCGAAACGTCAAAGACTATGCGCAATCTCACGGCAATTCTCCGCGCCATGGTACAGGCGGAAATAAAGAGGGGCGACACGGTAATAGCTTTCGGCGGCGGCGTAGTGGGGGACATAGCGGGGCTTGCCGCCTCGCTCTATATGCGCGGGGTGCGCCTTGTGCAGATCCCCACAACTTTGCTTGCGCAGGTCGACAGCTCGGTTGGCGGAAAGACGGCGGTCGACTTCGAGGGAGTGAAGAACCTCGTCGGCAGTTTTTATCAGCCCGAAGAGGTCATCTGCGACCCCGTGTTCTTAAAAACCCTTCCCGACCGCGAGGTACGTTGCGGCTTGGGCGAGATCGTAAAGTACGGCGCGCTCGACGGCGAAATCTATTCGGAGCTTATAGCCAACTCCCAAAATCTCAAAACTCCCGAATTTCTCGATAAAATAACATATATGTGCGTAAGGCACAAGGCGGAAGTCGTCTCCGCGGACGAACACGATCTGAACGGACGGCGCAAGACCCTCAATTTAGGGCACACCACGGGGCACGCGTTCGAACTGTTTTACCGCAAAAAGTCGCACGGCGAGTATGTGCTCATCGGCACGTATTACGAGCTGTATATAGCCGAAAAACTCAACGTGTGCGGGCACGATTACGCCGAAAGCATACGCAAACTCATCAACGCGGTCATAGGCAAAGTTCCCGCATTTGCCGACGTCCGCTCCGCCGCGCGGTTAGCCAAATTCGACAAAAAGAACAGCGGCAGTCAAATTTCGTTGGTCGTTCCCGCCGAAAGGGGCAGATGCGCCGAAATATCCCTCGACGAAGAGAGCTATCCGGCTCTCCTCGAAGAGTGCGCCGCACGGCTCAAAAGCCGCGCAAAATAACGGAGGCAGTATGAAAAAACTCAGATTGGCGGTCATAGGCAAAGACGTTTCAAAATCGGTCAGCCCGCAGATACACGAATTTATCGCAGAGCGAAAGGGTATTGAAATCACATATGAAAAAATTTCTATCCCCGAAGAAAACTTTCCCAAAGAGGCGGAGGGGCTGTTCTCCCGCTTCGACGGCTTTAACGTCACCATTCCTTATAAACTTTCGATAATTCCTTATCTTGTAAAGGTCAAGGGCGACGCGGCTGTGTTCGGCGCGGTCAACACCGTGCTTTCCGCCGTGCGAGAGGGTTACAACACCGACGGCATGGGCTTTCAAATGATGCTTGCAAACAACGGCGTTGAGGTGAGCGGCAAAAGCGCGCTTCTTCTCGGCGCGGGCGGAGCGGGCAGAAGCGTCGCCAAAAAACTTGCGGACGGCGGCGCAAGGGTCAGCGTTTACGATAAGAACGCCCAAAACGCCCAACGCCTTGCCGAAGAGTTCGGCAGTATTCAGCCCTTAACTTCGCTCGCGGACGGAAAGTTCAACATAATAGTCAACGCAACGGGCGTTGGTATGCACAACACTGAGGGAATTTCCCCCGTGGGAAAAGATATATTAAAGGACTGCGACGCGGCGGTAGATTTGATTTATGAACCGAAGAAGTCCGAATTCTTATCCATTGCCGAGGGGCTTAACAAACAGATAATAAACGGCAGGGGAATGTTGTTTTATCAGGCGTATTATTCCGACTGTATATACTTCGGAAGCCAACCCTCGGCAGAAGAGGCAAAAGAGCTGTTTTCCGCCTTCCGCAAAAAGTTCGGCGGGTAAAAAAGCGCAAACAGTAAAATAAAACACCAACGCGCAAATAAAATCCCAACGTTCAAAGCAAAACCGCAAAAATCAACACGCAACGCGCAAAGCAAAATCCAAAGCAAAACACGATAAAAAGAGGTGCAAAAATGAAACTGTTATTCATAAACGGCGTAAATCTCGATATGACGGGTATAAGGGAAAAGGGCGTTTACGGCACGCAGTCGCTCGACGAGATAAACGCCGAAATAGCCGCGCATTTCAAAGACGACGAGTGTGAGTTCTACCAGAGCAATATCGAGGGGGAGATCTGCAACAAGCTCCACGGCGCAGACTGCGACGGGATAATTCTGAACGCGGGGGCTTACACGCACTATTCGCTTGCGATCCGCGACGCGATCGCCTCGATAAAGATCCCCGTTATAGAAGTGCATATGTCCAACGTTCACTCCCGCGAGGAGTTCCGAAGCAAGTCGGTCATCTCGGAAGTGTGCAAGGGCGTAATAGCCGGCTTCGGCAAAAACAGCTACATTCTTGCGGGCGAAAGTTTTAAGTTATGAACATCGTGCTCTCGGGTATGCCGGGGTGCGGCAAAACCACGGTATCCGAAATTCTCGCCAAAAAGCTCGGGTTTGAAGCCGTCGACACCGACGCGCTCATCGAAGAGGAGCACGGCGAAATTTCAACCATTTTTGCCGAACACGGCGAAAGTTATTTCCGCAACCTCGAAACGGAGGCGGTCAAAAGAGTTGCCGCCCTCGACGGCGCGGTCATAGCCACGGGCGGCGGCTGTCTTTTACGCCCCGAAAACGTGGAGTTGTTAAAAACAAGCGGTAAGATCTTTTACCTCAAAACAGAGGTTGCAGAGCTTGTGGACCGTCTTAAAGGCGACGGCACGCGCCCCTTGCTTCAAGGCGGTCTTGAAAAGAGGTTGAAAAAATTATACGCCGAGCGCGCGGGCGTATACGAGCGTGCGGCGGACTATGTAGTCGACGCGTCGGGGCTTTCGGCGGACGGGGTCGCGCAAAAAATTACGGAGTTGATTTTATGAAAACTGCGCTTATAACGGGCGGCACAAAGGGGATAGGCAGGGCAATCGCCCTCGCCTTTTTACAGCAGGGGTACGAGGTGGTGCTCAATTACCACTCCGACGAACAAGCCGCAATTTCAACGCAGAGCGAGTTCAACACGCTCGGCTATTATCCCGTGCTCATGCGCGCCGACGTCTCCGACGAATTACAGGTTCGCAATATGTTCGAGGAATTTTTTTCGCTGTACGACCACATCGACGTGCTCGTCAACAACGCGGGCATATCCAAAGTGCACGTAATACAGGATACCTCGCTCGCCGAGTGGGAGCATATATTCGGCGTCAATATGCGCGGTGCGTACCTCTGTTCGCGGTGCGTAACAGACAAAATGGTCAGCTTATCCCGCGGCTGTATTATAAATATCGGTTCAATATGGGGTGAAGTGGGGGCGAGTTGCGAAGTTGCCTATTCGGCTTCGAAGGGCGCGCTCATAGCCTTTACAAAAGCCCTTGCCAAAGAACTTTCCCCCTCGGGCGTGCGTGTCAACTGCGTTTCCCCGGGGGTGATAGATACCGATATGAACGCCCGACTCAGCGAAGAGGAAGTCGAGGAGCTTATCTTCCAGATACCCCTCGGCAGAATAGGCTCGCCCGAGGATGTCGCAAAGGCGTGCGTATATCTCGCCGAAGCCGACTACGTAACGGGCGAAGTGCTTTCGGTGGGCGGCGGCTTCGCAAAGTAAATCGCCCCGCCCCGTAGCGCAAATACGGCTTTTTGCGAACCGCCCCGCCCCATAGCGTTAATACGTGCTTTTTATGAACCGCGCCGTAAGTAACGTTACCGCAACTCCGCTCAATAACCCGACGCGGCGGTTAAAAAGCCCCCGTGCAAAAAAGTTACAAATAAAAAAAGAAATTTTTGATTTTTTTTCGTAAAATAATTTGAGAATGGAAAACACCAACGATCTGAAAGAAAGAACATATGCGATAGAGAACGCTTTTCTCTCGCCTTTCGCGTGCAAGTCGGCTGACACAAAGGGCAGACAGCGCGCCGAAAGCCCGTGCCCCATGCGCACCGATTTTCAGCGCGACCGCGACAGGATAATCTATTGCAAGTCTTTCAGACGGCTCAAAAACAAAACGCAGGTTTTCTTCTCGCCCGAGGGCGACCACTACGTCACGCGCCTCACGCACACGCTCGACGTTGCGCAGATAGCCCGCAGCATAGCCCGCGCGCTGTCTCTCAACGAGGATCTTGCTGAGGCGATCGCCTTGGGGCACGACCTCGGTCACACGCCTTTCGGGCACAGCGGCGAGCGCATATTAAACAGCTTGTCGCCGTCGGGGTTCCGCCACAACGAGCAGTCGCTCCGCGTAGTCGACGTGCTCGAAAAGGACGGACAAGGTCTTAACCTCACATTCGAAGTGCGCGACGGCATTTTGAACCATAAAAAGGACGGCGTTCCGTCTACGCTCGAGGGAAGATGCGTTTCGGTAGCCGACAGAATAGCCTACATAAACCACGACCTCGACGACGCCGTTCGCGCGGGGATACTCACCGAAAACGACGTTCCGAAGGCTATCCGCCAAGCTCTCGGTTCTTCCTCGCGCGAGCGCATTAACACGGCGATATATTCGGTTTATAAAGAGAGCGCGGGCAAAAACCGCGTTGCAATGGAAAGGGGAATAGAAGAGGCAAGCGAAGCCCTCCGCGCGTTTATGTTCGAAAGGGTGTATTTTTCGGGTTCGGCGCGCGGCGAAGAGGAAAAGGCAGAAAGAATGTTGGGCGCGATGTACTCCTATTTCACAATGAATATTTCCGCCATGCCGTCGTTCTATGTCCGCCTTGCGGAAAACTGTTCCGAAGAACAGGCGGTTTCGGACTATCTTTCGTCCATGACCGACAGATACGCCGTTTACACTTTCAACAAAATTTTCGTGCCCAAGGGCTGGACGTTTATAGACGAGGGCAACTGATAATAAGCATATGGCAACCGAAATGCAGGAGTACTTAGCGGCTCTTAAATCAAAACTCAATCTTGCGGAAGTGGCGGCGAGCTATTTCTCGCTTGAAAAAAAGGGGACAAACTATTGGGCGTGCTGTCCTTTTCATCACGAAAAAACCCCGTCGTTTGCCATCAACGAGCAAGACCAGTACTACCACTGTTTCGGATGCGGCGAATCGGGCGATATATTCAAGTTCGTACGAGAGATAGAGAACGTAGGCTTTATGGACGCGGTAAAAATACTTGCCGAACGCGCCAAAATGCCCGTGCCGCAGACGGGGTTCGACGAGCGCAGAACTGTCGAACTCAAACGCAAGCGCGACAATATCTTAAAAATTCTCAACGATACCGCCCATTTTTACCTCAACAACCTCAATTCGGGCAACGCCAAAGAGCACGTCGACTATATATTAAAGCGCAAAATTCCCGCTAATATGGTGCGGAAGTTCGGGCTGGGCGCAAGCCTCGACTTTTACAGTCTTCCCCAATATCTGTTAAAAAAGGGCTACGATCCCAAAGATATGGTCGACAGCGGCGTCGTCAATTCCGCCGACGGCAAACTCACCGACGCGCAGGGCGGACGGCTCATCTTCCCCATAATAAATTCTATGGACGAAGTTGTCGCGTTCGGCGGCAGAGCGTTGAAAAAGGTCGACTTCGGCAAATACCGCAACACAAAAGAGACCATGGTGTTCAGCAAGGGCAAAACGCTCTATAACATAAACCTCTTAAAAAAGCTCAAACGCGAACAGACCGTGCGCGAGGTGATAATAGTAGAGGGGTATATGGACACCCTTTCGCTGTACGGCGCGGGGTTCAAAAACGTCGTCGCCAATATGGGAACCTCGCTCACCCCCGATCAGGCGCGCCTTATAAAGAGGTACGCCGACACGGTATACGTCAGCTACGACGGCGACGGCGCGGGTGAAAAGGCGAACGTCCGCGGGCTGGACATCTTCAAACGCGAGGGGCTTAACATAAGGGTCGTGCCCCTTCCCGAAGGGCTTGACCCCGACGACGTTATAGTTCAGCGCGGAGCGGACGGCTACAAAAAATGCCTTGAAGCGGCAATGCCGCTCATAGACTATAAATTAAAAGTACTCCGAAAGAAATTCGACCTTTCAAATACCGAACAAAAGCGCAATTACGAGCGCGAGGCTATCGCCGTAATACGCACGGCGGAGAGCGCGGCGGAACAAGAGGACCTGTTAAAGGAAGTACACGTCGCAACGGGCTTCACCATAGAGGCGTTGAAACGCGATCTGTATTCCGACGACATCGAAGAAAAACAGCCCGAAGCCGCCCCTCCCGCGCGCAAAGATACCGCCACGGCGGAAAAACGCGCTTCGCGGTTCGTAATATCCGCCTACCTTTTCGGCGCGAAAATTTCAGAGGAGTGCAACATAGAGGACGTGCCTTTCTGCGACGAAGTGCATCAAATAATCGCCGACTACATAAAGTCCAAAAAACTCATGGAAGAGAGGGTACAGCCCTCGGAGCTGTTCGAATTTTTCGAAGAAAACAGCGCGGAGTACGAAGAGCTATGCAGGATTCTGGACTATTGCGACGGCGAAAAACTCAACGGGCTTGTCGCCGAAAAGTACTTTAACGACTGCGTTAAAAAACTGCGCGCCATACATACGGACAAGCAGATAGAAGCCCTCAAAAACTTAATAGCAACGCAGACCGACGGCGAAAAGCGAAAGGCTTTGACCGTTCAACTGCAAAATCTTATCGCAAGCAAAAAAAAGTAACAGCAAATCAAGCGGAGAAAGTAAGGTAAAAAATATGAATTTATCCGATCAAAAACTCAACGAAGTACTCAAACAGATAATCGACTCGTATTCACAAAAGGGTTCTATCACCACGAACACCCTTTGCGATATCATGGAGAAGTACGAAACGACCCCCACGCAAATGGACTACGTTTACAAATCCATCGCCGACGCGGGTATTCAGATAATCGACGAAGCCGAGCGCGACAAAGAGCTTTACGAACAGGCTCTCTCCGACATAGGCTTGGACGACCCCGTAAAGATGTACTTAAAAGACATAGGCAGAGTGCCCCTGCTCACGCCCGAGGACGAAGTGGAGCTTGCCCGCCTTATGCAGGAGGGCGACGAAGCGGCTAAAAAGCGGCTCTCCGAGGCGAATTTAAGGCTTGTCGTGTCTATCGCAAAGAGGTACGTCGGGCGCGGTATGCTCTTTCTCGACCTCATTCAGGAAGGCAACCTCGGGCTTATGAAAGCCGTCGAAAAGTTTGACTATCAAAAGGGATTCAAATTCTCTACCTACGCCACGTGGTGGATAAGACAAGCCATCACAAGGGCGATCGCCGATCAGGCGCGTACCATAAGAATACCCGTTCACATGGTCGAAACCATAAACAAACTCACCCGCGTATCGCGCATACTTTTGCAAAAATACGGCAGAGACCCCACCGCCGCGGAGATCGCCAAGGAGATGGGCATAAGCGAAGAGCGCGTGCGTGAAATTCAGAAGATAGCGCAAGACCCCGTATCGCTCGAAACGCCCATAGGCGAGGAAGAGGACAGCCACCTCGGCGACTTCATCGAGGACGAAACGACCGTCACCCCCTCCGACAGCGTGTCGACTACAATGTTAAAGGAAACGCTTTTGGGCGTGCTCAACAGCCTCACCCCCCGCGAGGAAAAGGTGTTAAGGCTTCGCTACGGCGTGGACGACGGCAGACCGAGAACGCTCGAAGAAGTGGGCAAGGAATTTAACGTCACCCGCGAAAGAATACGTCAGATCGAGGCAAAGGCTCTCCGCAAGCTCCGCCACCCGTCGAGAAGCCGCCACTTAAAGGACTTCCTCGACACTTAAAAACTTTTCCCGCGTCAAAGATTTTTCCGAACCGTAAATTATTTCCGAACCGAAAATTTTTCCGATCCCAAACACTTTCCCTGTATATAAATGGACAGAATCAAAAAACTTTGCTCCTTTCTTTCGCCCTGCGAAACGTTCGCCGACGTAGGCTGCGACCACGGCTATTGCACGCTGTATATGTTAAAAAGCGGCAAGTGCAAAAGCGCGCGCGTCTCCGACATAAGCGCGAAAAGCCTTTCCAAGGCAGAAAGGCTGTTAAAGGACTACATAACCTCGGGCAAGTGCTCGGCGGTCTGCGCTCCGGGGCTTGAGGGGCTTTCCCAAAAAACCGACGAAGTTCTTATCGCGGGAATGGGCGGGGAAGAGATAATTTCCATATTAAAAAATTCGTTTATCCCCAAAACTTTCGTCTTTCAGCCCATGCACGGCGCGCCCGAGTTGAGAAAATTTTTGCTGGAACGCGGCGCGCAAATTATCCGCGACGACGTGTTTTTGAGCGGAGGCAAGTATTACGCCGTACTCTGCGGCGAACGCGGGGAGCGTAAAGAGCCTGAACGCGGAGAGTGCGAACGCTCAAACGGCAACGCCGAAGAGCGCGAACGCGCAAACGATCCTTTTCGGGATTCGGGCGGCTATACGGCGGCGCAGATGCTATTCGGCAAGGGCGACCTTTCGGGCGACTTCGGCGGGTATCTTCGCAGACAGCTTGCCGAAAATCAAAGTTATTTAGCCCATGCGGGCGAGGCTTCGCGCGGGCAGATCGAACAAAAAATAACGCTTATAAAAGAGGTCCTCGGTGAAAACTGAACAGCTTTTGAACGTGCTCGAAGAGTTCGGCGCGCTCTCCGTTTCAAAGTCGTTCCGCGAAATTACGGGCGGTTACGACAACAGCGGAATAATAATCAATTCGGGCGAACAGATAAAGGGCGTTTTATTCTCGCTCGACCTTTCGTTAAAAGCCGTTCAAAGGGCAAAGAGCCTCGGCTTCAACGCGATAGTCACCCACCACCCCGCGATTTTCGGCGGCATAACGTCGATTTCCGCCGAAGATTACTCGACCCGCGCGCTGTACGAGTGCGTTAAAAGCGGAATTTCGGTCGTCTCGATGCACCTCAATTTCGACGCCGCCGAAAGGGGCATAGACTATCGGCTTATGCTCGGGCTGGGCGGCAGCGATTCGGACTGCAAATATATGCTCGAACCCGAGGGCGGCAGATACGGAAGGGTCTACCCCGTTGAAAAGATAAAACTCAAAGACTATGTAAACCTCATAAAAAAACGGTTCAACAGCCAAAGAGTGCTCTTTTACGGCGACGGGGAGAGGGTAATATCCCGCACGGCTTCGTTCTGCGGCGCGGGGTGCGATCCCGAAAGCATAGCGTTCGCCTCGGAAAACGGCGCGGACGCATTCGTTTCGTCCGATTTTAAGCACCACCTGATAACCGAACTGCTTGCGCGCGGAATGTGCGTTATACAGCTCACCCATTACGCCGCCGAAAACTACGGATTTTCGGGCATGTATTCCGAAATAAAAAACTCGCTCGGCGTTCGCACGGAGTACTTCACCGACGAAGAACTTTTGTAAAAATAACCGTAATAAACCATCAAAACCATTGTAAAAAAAGACAGACGGCGGAAAGACCCGCCGCGTTAAGGAGTTGAAATATGTCGCAAGTCGAAAAACTTTTACAGTATCAAAAAGAGGATTCCCGCCTTTTGAAGATCGAGCAGGAGGTCCACAATTCCGAAGAGTACAAAAACTACATTCAGACCAGAAAGTTTTTGAAGCAAGCTCCCGAAAAGCTCGACGCGCTCGACGCAAAGGCGCGCAGTCTTGCCTCAACCGTCGAAGAGCTTTCGAAAAAGTACGAGGAAGTAAGGGAGACTTTGACCGACTTCGAGAGCATAGACGAGCTTATCGACGGAGGAGCGGACATAGCGTTCTACAAAAAGAACCTTACGCAGATAACCGAAACTATCAAGGCGATCCGTTCGGAGATAAACGCCATTTACAAGCAGATAAAGGCGGCGCAGGACGAATATCAGTCCATGAAGAAAAAGACCATCGCCATGCAGAAGCAGTATGAGGAATACTCCAAAATCTACAAGGCGTACTCCGAAGAAAAGAAAAAGGAGATGGCGGAAGTCCAAAAGGTGCTCGACGAAATCAAAAAGGATATCGAGCCGCAGGTCATGCAGGGCTACCAGACAAAGAGGAGCGAGAGGGTCTTTCCCATACTCTGTCCCGAAAAGAACGGCAGGTGTTCGATATGCGGTTCCGAGCTTTCGCTCTCGTTCAAAGAAAAAATTTCGGGCGGTGGAGTCGTGGAATGCGACAACTGTCACAGATACGTTTATAAAGAGTAAAATCGCATACACATATAATTTATAAATTGCATAATTTAAGGGAAAGGCGGGTTGACATTCTCCGCCTTTCGCGTTACAATATATAAGAAGTCGGAAACAAAACCATGGAAGAATTCAAGGGAAAAACGCTCGCCGTTTTCGGCGACAGCATTATGTTCGGATCGGGCAACAACGGCAAAGGCGTGGGGGAATATCTTGCCGAAGAATACGGCTTCGACCTTCACAAATACTGCGTAGGCGGCGCAAGAGTGGGCTTTTATCCGGGCAAGCATTGGGTCGTTGAACAAATAAAGCAGGCGATCGCCGACGACATGCTTTTCGATTACATAATCTTCGACGGCTTCACCAACGACTGCAACATGACCGACGGCGAACACTGCGACGTGCCCCTCGGCGAAACCCGCCCCGAACGCACCCCGTACGACGTGTTTGCGATAACCAAAAAAGACGATTTTTCAAAGTGCTTCGAAAGCATTGTCTGCGCCTTTGCAAATTACTTTCCAAACGCCAAAACGCTCTTTATCCGCCCCCACAAAATGGGCAGAAGAGACGCCCGCGCCCAGCTCGAATACGGCGACCGCGCGGCTGAAATATGCGCAAAGTGGAATATATCGGTCGCAGACCTGTATAATAATAGCGACCTCGACACATTCGACGAGCAGATGCGCGACCTTTACACCAACGATTCATACGGTTGGGGAAGAGGCGACTGCACTCACCCCAACGCCGAGGGTTATACAAAAAAATATATGCCCCTCATAAAGGAGGCTTTGCTTAAATTATGAAAGTTTTGCTTGTAAACGGAAGCCCGCACGAGCACGGTTGCACGTATACGGCTTTGACAATAATAGCTGATGAACTCAAAAAACAGAACGTCGAGAGCCGGATCGTATGGCTCGGCAACGGCGCGGTGCGCGGCTGCATAGGCTGCGGCGGCTGTAAAAACGGCAACGGCTGTGTGTTCGACGACGACGCCGTAAACAAGATAGGCAAGGCGGCAATGACCGCGGACGGCTATGTGTTCGGCGCGGCTGTGCATTACGCCTCGCCCAACGGCGCGATGATCTCCGCCCTCGACAGACTGTTTTACGCATACGGAAGCTACATGCGCAACAAGCCCGCGGCAAGCGTCGTTTCGGCACGCCGCGCGGGCACGACGGCTTCTTACGACGTACTCAACAAATACATAGGCATCAACGGAATGATTAACGTTCCGTCCGTATATTGGAACATGGTTCACGGCAACACCCCCGAAGAGGTGTACAAGGACGAAGAGGGCGTGTCTATCATGCGTTCCGTCGCAAGCGGTATGGCGTGGGTGCTCAAACTCATAGCCAACGCAAAGGGCACGGAGTTCGAACAGCCCCTGCCCGTAAAGCGCGCCCGCACGAATTTCATTCGCTGAGTGCCTGAAAAATTCAATACAAACGAGAGAGACCTTAAATGAAACTTATAACCTTTACGGTTCCCTGCTATAATTCCGAAGGCTACATGAGCCACTGCATAGATACTCTGCTTTCGGGCGGGACCGATGTTGAAATAATAATCGTCGACGACGGCTCCAAGGACAAAACGGGCGAGATCGCCGACGAATACGCCGCTTCTTACCCCGATATAGTAAAAGTCATTCACAAAGAAAACGGCGGTCACGGCACGGGCGTCAACGAGGGCGTGCACAACGCGACGGGAATGTACTTCAAAGTAGTCGACTCCGACGATTGGGTGGACGAGGAAGCGTTGAGAATTCTTCTCACCACCATAAGGGAGCACATCGCCATAGGCAACGCCCCCGATATGTATATCTGCAACTACGTGTACGTTCACGACGCAGACAAGACCAAAAAAATAATCAATTACACCAAACAGCTGAACACGGGTTATGTCAACTGGAACAAGGTGGGAACTTTCCACACCGCACACACGCTGATGATGCACGCGCTCATCTACAACACTCAAAAGCTCCGTGAACACTATATCGAACTTCCCGCACACACGTTTTACGTCGATAACGTGTACGCCTACGCATATATCCCTTATATGCGCAACACTTATTATCTGAATGTCGACCTTTATCAATACTTTATAGGCAGAGACGGGCAGAGCATAAACATTGCAACCGCAATGACGAGGTACGAACAGCAGATACAGGTACAGCTCATGATGTGCAAGGCGCACTCATACGAATTTTTGAAGAGCCTGCCCAAGGGAATGTTCAAGTATCTCAAACACGACCTGCACGCCGTTATGATGAACACGCTGATGTTCGCCCTCGGCATAAACACAAAGGAGAGGAGCGGGGCGATAAAAGAGATGTGGCGCGAGCTGAAGCGTTCGGATAAAAAGATGTATCGAATGATCCGCTATCGCGGCTATCCGCTCGCCGTGCTGTTCGTTCCGCCGTTCATTCGCCCCAAGGTGATGATGTTCGGCTACAACTGCGTAAAGCGCAAATACAAGCTCGGTTAAAAATTTCGACTTAATATAAAATAATTTCAGCTTAATAAAATAATTTTAGCTTAATATAAAATAAACGGAACGCCCGATACGGACGTTCCGATATTTTTTACCGTCAATTTTAAGGGGTAACTCTGTTTATGTCGCGGGGGAACATGGCGGCATAGCGCACGTTCTTAAAGCCCAGCAAGTGCATGGTCAGCCTTTCAAGCCCCAGCCCAAGCCCGCCGTGAGGGGGCGCGCCGTATTTGTGGAGCATAAGATAGGTTTCGAACTCCTCGGGGTTCATGCCCAATTTTTTCATCTTTTCGACCTGCATGTTGTAGTCGTGAATACGCTGTCCGCCGCTCGTAATCTCGATACCGCGGAACAGAAGGTCGAACGAAAGGGTGACTTCGGGGTCGTCGGGGTCGTCCATGGTGTAAAAAGGTCTCTTTTTCGAGAGGTAGTGGGTGACGAAAAGGAAGTCCGAATTGAACTGTTGCTTGGCCCACTTGCCCAAAAACGCCTCTTCCTCGGGCTCAAAGTCCTTCATATCGGTTATATTTTTGAGCTTTTTAACGCACATTTCCTTTGCATCTTTGAATCGAATGCAGGGGATTGAGGTAATTTCGGGAATATCTGCTTTGAGCAGTTCGACCTCGGGCGCGTACTCGGTTTTCAAAAGTTCCATAATGTATTTCAGCGCGCCCGTTTCCATATTCATAATGTCGGTGAAGCTGTCGATAAAGCCCATCTCGAAGTCCATCGAAATATACTCGTTGAGGTGGCGGCTCGTATCGTGGTGTTCGGCGCGGAACACGGGCGCAATTTCAAACACCCTTTCGTAAACGGGCACAAGAGCCTGTTTATAGAGCTGGGGGCTTTGCGCAAGGTAGACCGTCTTTCCGAAGTAATCGAGCTTAAAAACGTTTGTACCGCCCTCGGCTCCCGCAAAATTTATCTTGGGGGAGTGAATTTCGGTAAACCCGTTCTCAGTCAAAAACTCGCGGAAGCCCCTCTGAATACCCTCCTGAATTTTGAAGATAGCGCGTTCCTTGGGGTTGCGCAGAGTGACGGGGCGGTAGTCGAGGTTGATTGAAAGGTCGCAATTTACTTGCTTTTTCGAAATAACCACGGGCGGCACGGCGGCGGGCACCGACAGAACGGCTATGTCGTGTATCTGCAACTCGTACCTTTCGCTTCCGTCGCGCGTTTCGCTCTTTACGACTTTCCCCTTGATTTTCACCGAAGCCTGTTCGACAACGTTTTCCGCAAGGCGGTAATCGGAGAATTCGGGGGAATACACGCACTGTATAAGTTCGCGCGCGGTGCGCAGAATTATGAACGCAAAGTCCGACATATCTCTTATATTATGAATAGCTCCCTTAACGGTAACCACCTCGCCCAGACGATCCTTAAAATCGGCGTAGGCGGTACAGCCGTCGTTTATAACGCCCGTCATATCTTCCATAAAGTACCTCGTTTTGGCTTTTTTATAATTTTACGGCAAATCAATTCAAAAATCAAGTAAAATAAAGCGCGGGCGGCATTTAACTTTTTTCGGCAGGAAATATTTTCCCCTTGCCTTTTTTGCAAGGACGTAGTATAATGATTATAATAAGTCTGCGGTGTTCGTGGTATGGAAAATTCGTAATCCACAAAAAACAACAGGGAGCGGTCCGTTTGCGGAAATAGGCAAGGTCTGATTTATCGGAAAGCCCGAGGTTTCGCTTCGCCGCACCCACCTGCGAGAAGCGGGTTAATACTTTTTCATATCACGGCACAGGCGGATTTTTTTACGGAGGCGAAGAGTGAACGTCTGGCACGACCTCGACGGCGCAAGGGTAAAAGGGGAGAAGTTCGAAGTTCTCATCGAGATCCCCAAGGGCAGCAAGGCAAAATACGAACTTGATAAAGAGACGGGCTTCATCCGCCTCGACAGAATTTTGTTCACTTCGACGGTCTATCCCGCCAACTACGGCTTTATCCCCCGCACGCTCGCCGACGACGGCGACCCTTTGGACGCGCTTGTGCTTTCGAGCGAACCGATTTACCCGATGACCTTGGTCGCCTGCTCGCCGATAGGCGTGCTCAACATGTCCGACGGCGGCAAGTCTGACGAAAAGATAATTGCCGTGTGCGACGGCGACCCGACGTTCCGCGGCTACAAAAACATATCCGAACTTCCACAACACGTGCTCGAAGAAATGTCGCATTTCTTTGCCGTATACAAGGCGCTCGAAAACAAAGAAACCTCCGTCGACGAACTTCTGCCCGCAGCCGAGGCGGTCAAAACCGTCGAACGCTGTATCGCAAACTATCTTGCGCACTTCAAAAAATAACGCGTCTACCACCGAACAATTAAGTGACGTGCTCCCGAACTAGCGGATAACGCGCCGACCAACGAACGCCCGATATTAAATTCAATAACAAACTCCCGCCCGTGCCCAAGCAGTAAAGGGGGCGGGTTTTATTTTGCCCTTTTGCGCATAATAACTAAACCCATAATAACTTACCCGTAATAACTTACTCTGCCCGCGTTCTTCCGTCCCGCTCCGCGTTCGCCCCGACAATTCCCGCCGAATAACGCCGCCCCGCCCGTGCGCGGTTCAAATAAAACGCGTTCGCACAAAACGCACTCGCCCGTGCCCGTTCGCACAAAACGCGTTCGCCCGCACAATTTTTTCCGTAAAATTCTATGATAAATAATATCACAAAACGAAAAAATTTTTCGGTTGCACATTGACAAAATTTATATTTAATGATAGAATATATACTGTATAATAAGCTTGGCGCGATATACCGCAGATTGACATAAAAATGTCTGTAAACGCGGCTGTCGGGCAAGTACAGCAAAAAAATGGAGGAAATGATGAAAAGATTAAAGAAACTTCTTCCGACTCTCTTTCTCGGCGTATTGGCGTTGGCAATGATCTTTGCCGTCGCCTGTGCGCCCGTAGATCCGGGACCCGAAGAAGAACCCCCGAAAGCCGAATTACTGTCGGTTGAAGTTAACGCGGACAACGCAAGGCAGGAATTCCTCAGAGACATCGACGAGTTCACTCCTGCCGGCATTGTAGTTACCGCAACCATCAAAGACGTTGACGGAAGCACCAAAACCGAGAACGTAACGAACGAGGCAACCGTCGATTCTTCGGCGTTCAACAAAGCTAAGGAAGGCGAATATCAAATAGTCGTTTCCTATACTTTAGAGGGTAAGACCGAAAGCGACAGCTACACCGTCAAAGTGTTTGCTCCCAGAGAAGGTATGTTTGTCTCCTTCGTTTCAGACGGTTCGCAGGCAATGACCATATATCTCGGCGAGGCAACCACGACCGCAATAGACATCGGTATGATAAAGGTTCAAAGGACCAACGAACGCGGCGAGGTGACCGAAGAGATCACAGGTTTCACATACGAACTTTATAACGGCAATGTGAAAGTGGAAAACATGAGTGAAGTCCCCGCGGGCACTTATAACCTTTGGTGCTATAAGCCTTCCGAAATTCACGATGGCTATACTCTTTCGGGATTTGTGATTATACACGTCGTTGCGGGCAGCGCGCCCGCCGCGGCTTGAGGGGAACGGAGGGACAGATCATGAAATCATTTAGCAGAAAGAAAAAGATTTTAACGGGCGTTGCGGCGATAGCCGTATCAGCCGTTGCGGTATGCGGATTTATCGGCATGTCGGTGGCAAAATCCACGTCGGGTAGACCTCAATTCACTCACACCATAAGAACGGCGGTTGGCGAAGCTCCCCAGCTCGGTACGGGTACAACGTATTATGTTGCTCCCGCCGCAAAGGGCACGGGCGACGGACTGACTGCCGAAAACGCAAAGTCCTGGTACGATACTATCAATACGATAGAAAACGCCGATCCTTTGCTTCAGCCGGGCGACACAGTCCTTTTCGAAGAGGGAGTATATACAAGCACGTATACCGCCTATATAAGGGCTTCGGGCACATATAACAACTATATAACTTTCAAACCCGCAACCGAGGGAGCCGAGGTCGTTCTCGATTTCAGTGCGCAGGCTTTCGGCAGCAATAACCGTGGCGTCAATATGATCGGCGATTATATTTATTGGTATGGAATAGATATTTGCGGCGCGGGCGACAACGGTATGATACTGAACGGCAGCTACTGCACCATAGAGGGTTGCGAGTTCTACAACAACCGCGACACGGGCTTGCAGATAGCGCGTCAGGCTTCCGAGCAGACTCAATTGAGCCAATGGCCCAATTACGACCTGATTTTGAACTGCACTTCCCACAACAACTACGACAACGAAACGTTGGGTGAAAACGCCGACGGCTTCGCTTCGAAGCTCACGGTAGGTTACGGCATAGTATTCGACGGCTGTATCGCCTACCGCAACTCCGACGACGGTTGGGATCTGTTTGCAAAGAGCGATACGGGTAATATCGGTACGGTAGTTCTCTATAACTGCGTAGCTTTCGAAAACGGCTTTATGGAGTATACGCAGGCAGAAAATAATGCAAGATTCCCCACATTCGATACGACAAAGGCAGAGACGAACACCAACGACTACACCACCGACCTCGGCGACGGCAACGGCTTCAAGCTCGGCGGTTCGGTTCTCGACGGCGACGTTGTTCTGTATAACTGCCTTTCGTTCAACAACAGAATGCACGGGTTCACCGATAACTCCAACCCCGGTTCGATTTTCCTCCAGAACATAACTTCCTACGATAACGGCGTTGCCGTTAATGCGGAAGGTCAGATAGTTTACGGTGGTTCCGACGCCGACGGACATAACAATATAGATATGTCCCGTCAGACATACAGCTATAACATGATAGACGGCGCGCTCTCGGCAAAGAGCGGTATGGTAGCCGGCGATAATAACTACCTCGGAAAAGACGTTATCCGCGGTTCGGTTCGCAACTCCATACTCGGTTCTGATTCCAGCGGCGACAAGTCCTATAAATATACCGACGCACGCGACGTTGATATTAAAGAGGGTGTAAATATAGGCGAAGAAATTAACGCTGTCGGCGCTTCCGCGTTCACAAAGGTTTCCGTCGTAATGGGCGGAGACGCAAGCAACAGAACCTATGATTATCAGCTTTCGGGTAAAAACGACCTTGGCGCTGTTAAGGCGGGAGCGAGCGGTTCGGGTTTGGACTTTATCGACAGCATTAATTCTCAAAGGGTCGATATCAAATTCCGCAACTCCGACGGCACGGTAAATATGGGTGAGTTCTACGCCCCCGTAAGCGACGACATGCTCGGCAACGGCGTTGCTATCGGCGCTCATCTCAACAAGACGTCGTACAGCCAATACGAGCATTTCACTATAGGTGTGGTCGATACTCCCACGGACGAAGCAGATTATATCCTTAAACGAGCGCAAGAGACGCTCACCATAGCCACCGACGCGGCAAATGTTTATCAGGACTTCGATGTTCCCGCCAACATAGAGCGTTGCGACGTAACGTGGGAATCCAGCAAACCCGAAGTCGTAGCCGTTCCCGACGAACCCGGCGAGCCTTCCATTTCGGGTGTAAAGTATTACAGACTTGTCGTTTATCGTCAACAAGCCGATACCGACGTAACAATTACCGCTACCATAACCTTCGGTTCGGGTGCGGAAGTGCGTTCGGTCACTAAAGATTTCGATCTTACGGTAATGGCGGCACAATACAGAATAGGCGACATAGTCGCCGTTCCCGACGGTACAGAGCTTGCTGACGCAATAACCGACGGCGGAAATATAATAGTCGACCTCTATTCGGTATTCAGTGAACCGCAGATAGTAGTTTACGACGGTTCGGACTATAACGGCAAAACGCTCGATCCCGATCTGTACAACGTTACCACCAAGTACGAGTATTCGGCAGACGCGGAGAGCGAGACCCCTATAGTCATTCACGGCTTCACTCCGTCGAATGCGGGTATATTCACCATAACCAAGACGATTGCGTTGAAGTCCGATCCCGATAATACCAAGACCATGACTTATTCGATCCACGTCGCTTCGACTGCGGCAAAGGTAGGTTTCAAAAAGGATCCTCAAATAACCCTCAATACCGAAGGCTATATCCTTTCGGGCGATGTGTCTAACCCCACGGGTACGCTCTATGCCGTATCTTCGACCGAACGTTTGAAGAATTCGGCAAACCCCGTAACCAAGGAAAATATCCAGACATATCCGGGCGTTGAGTCGCACACTTTCAGAAGCGTAAGCGTCGACTTGCAGTATACCAATCCCAATAGCGGAGCGTATTATATCTACTATGCGTTTGCTAACCTCAACGGCGAAGTCACTACCGACATAAAGGAAGCAATGATCGAGGCTGTTGAAATAGCAAGCGATACGGAATTTATGAAAGCCGCTAACGGTGAATCGGTGACTGGTGAAACGCCCAGCTCGCGTGTGATTTACAAGCTCACCAAAGATATAAGCCTTGCAAGACAGCAAAATCAATTGAATACGGGCACGTTCAAAGGTCTTCTCAACGGTCAGGGACACACCATTTCGAATGTCACCGTCAAAGGCAAAACAGAAAAGTATGTTGGTTTGTTCTCTCGAGTAAACGGCGGCACGATAATGAATATTAAGTTCAAGAATGTTCAGATAACCGCGTCGACCGAGCAAGTCGGATTGATAGGTCAGGCTGAGAGTGCTTATATCCATAACGTTGCTATCGAAGATATCAAGATTACCAGTAGTTCGGCACGTATAGGCGCATTGATAGGACAGGTAACTGAGGGTGTGGTAAAGATCTCTCAGGTTTCCGTAAAGAACGTCACCGACGGTTACGAGTTGACATCATCGTCTTCAAGTGCTGCACGTATGGGCGGTATAATCGGATATATACAGGCGAACAGCTCGCCCGAAAAAGATCTGCATATCGAAATTTCCGACTGCGAAGTAGATATCAATGCAACCGGTTGTGAACAGATAGGCGGTATAGTGGGATCGTATAACGGCGACAAGAGCAACCTCACGGGCATGTATATGGAGATCACTCACTGTCTGTTCCGCGGTTCGCTCAGAGCTACCAAGACGAGTGCTCGCAGAGTCGGCGGTATAATCGGTTATCAGGCTAACTCAGGTACGGCGGTTCTCAGGATCAGCGGATGCTTCTCGTTGGGTCAGCTTTATATCGGCGATTCCGAACAGTCTGTTATATCGAGCGACAAGAACTGCTCGGGTATCTTCGGCGGGTACGATGCTTCGGCAGATACCACTGTCAGAAATTGCGTAGCGCTTATAGAAGAGTACAACACCA
Organism: uncultured Clostridia bacterium; assembly: GCA_947629515.1. GTDB lineage: Bacteria > Bacillota > Clostridia > Christensenellales > Borkfalkiaceae > Coproplasma. The sequence continues at coordinate 29,261 of CANRDY010000003.1, read as the reverse complement.
ACTACAGCGTAACTTCTTACAGCCTCACATTGCTCGGTTACGATTACGTATTCAAGGGCAGGCTTATTCCCGAAGACGGAATTACGGATAAGTGGACGCTTCATTACAAAGAAACCACCGATCCTAAGGAAGCGGGCGCGTTGGATGAACCTTTCGTAAGTCTTAACTTCCTCGGCAATTGGCAATAATTTCCGAACAAACAACAAAGCGCGGTGCGGCGGTAAAGCCGCGCCGCGTTTTTGTCTTGCCCGCGCCATTAAACCCGTCCCAACCTGCCCCAACTTGCCCGCGCTATTAAAGCCACCCCAACCCGTGCTTTAATTACACTACAAATCATTTGCAAACGCGCAACAGGTGTGGTATAATAATTTTCAAAGGAGTTACTACGTATGAATTACAGAGAAGAATCCCTCAAAAAGCACGCCGAATGGCGCGGTAAAATCGAAACAAAGGTACGCGTTCCCGTCGACAGCCGCGAAAATCTTTCGCTCGCGTACACCCCGGGCGTTGCCGAGCCTTGCCTTGCAATACAAAAAGACGTCGAAAAATCTTTCGATCTGACCCGCCGCTGGAACACCGTTCCCGTAATAACCGACGGCACGGCGGTTCTCGGCTTGGGGGATATCGGTCCCGAGGCGGGTATGCCCGTAATGGAGGGTAAGTGCGCGCTGTTCAAGGCGTTCGCCGACGTCGACGCGTTCCCGCTCTGTATTCGTTCAAAAGATACCGAAGAGATAATAAGAACGGTCAAACTGCTTGCAGGTTCGTTCGGCGGAATAAACCTTGAAGACATTTCCGCTCCCCGTTGCTTCGAAATAGAAAAAAGGCTTAAAGCCGAGCTGGATATCCCCGTATTCCACGACGACCAGCACGGCACTGCGATCGTCACCGCCGCCGCGCTCATAAACGCCTTAAAAATCGTGGGCAAACAGCTCGAAAGCCTTAAAATCGTCATCAACGGAGCGGGCGCGGCGGGCATCGCCATTGCAAGATTTTTGCTCGATATGGGCGTAAAGGACATAACCCTCTGCGCCAGCAAGGGCATAATTTGCGAGGGCGATACAAGGGTGAACCCCGCTCAGCAGGAGATAGCCAAAATAACCAACCGCTCGCACCTCACGGGCGTTCTTGCCGACGCCATGAAAGGGGCGGACGTGTTCATCGGCGTTTCGGTCGCCAACTGCGTCACCAAAGAAATGGTCGCTTCGATGGCGAAGAACGCAATAGTTTTCACATGCGCAAATCCTGTGCCCGAGATCTCGCGCGCAGACGCGCTTGCGGCGGGGGCGGCGGTCGTCGGCACGGGTTCTTCCGAGTTCCCCAACCAGATAAACAACGTGCTCGTATTCCCCGGGCTGTTCCGCGGTGCGCTCGACGTGCGCGCAACCACGATAAATTCCCAAATGATGATCGCCGCCGCGCGCGGGATCGCCTCGTGCGTGAGCGACGGCGAGCTTTCAAAGGACTATATTTTGCCCTACGCCTACGACAAGCGCGCCCATGAACGCGTTGCGGAGGAAGTCGCCAAAGCCGCCGTTTTATCGGGCGTTGCCAAGCTCCCCGCGGGCAGACGTTAAGCTGAACCGTGACTTACGTTGTATCGGATATCCACGCCGAATACGCGCTTTTTATGCGGCTGTTGGAGTTAATTAAATTTTCGGACGGCGACGTTCTTATCTCCTGCGGCGACATGATCGACAAGGGCAAGGATTCCGTGCGGCTGTTGAAATTCATCAAAAATATGCCCAACGCCCGTTGCATAAACGGCAACCACGAGTACACTTTTTTGAAGTATTATTGGGGTTTAATGCGCGAATCGCCCGAAAATTTCGGGGCAGTCCTTGCAAAACTCAAAGAGTACTTCCCCAACGACGGCTCGCTCCTCGATTGGGAAATAATCGATTGGGTCGAAAGTTTGCCCTTTTTCATCGAGGAAAAAGACTATCTGTGCGTGCATGCGGGTATTCCGCTCGACGCAGGCGGGCGAACCGTTCCGCCCGAGACTGCAACGCGCGAACAGCTTGTTTACGACAGAAATTTCAAAAACCCGCAAGTAGTGGTGAACGACAGCAAGTGCGTTTTGTTCGGACACACGCCCACAAGCTACATTTTGCCCGACCGATCGAGCAAGATAATCGCCTATCGCCGAAGGGAAGCCCCAAAGGAAACGCACAACATAACCGATTTTTACAAAATACACCTCGACACGGGGACGTGGTTAGACGGCGTTTTAGGCTGTTTTTGTATAGAAAATTGCCGCGTTTACTATGTGAAGAACAGTTAAATCACGGCAACCTTAAAATTAAAAAAACCTTAAAATTAAAAAACTTTAAAATTATAAAACTCAAATTATAAATCCCCAAAAGCAATAAACCTTAAAAACTTTAAAAATTAAAAAAGTCGCAAATAAATCAAAAATCATTTTCGGAGGAAATGACAATGGAAATATCAAAAAAATCACAGGGAAGCACGCTTGAACTTGCGGTATCGGGTCGCCTCGACACGACGACCGCGCCCATGCTCGAAGCCGAATTGAAGCGCAGTATCGACGGGGTGACCGAGCTTTACTTCGATTTTACCGCGCTCGAATATCTCTCTTCGGCGGGGCTTCGCGTTCTGCTCGCGGCGCAAAAGGTGATGAACAAGCAAGGCAAAATGGCGATCCGCAACGTCAACGAGACCATTTCGGAAGTATTCGAAATTACGGGCTTTTCCGAAATTTTGACCATTGAATGACAAAAAGGGCGAGAATAATGAAAGAACTTACAGTAGACGCCACCGTCGCGAACATAGAGCAGGTGACCGAGTTTGTCAACACACAGCTCGGCGAGCGCGGCTGTTCGCCCAAGGTACAGGCGCAGATAGATATTGCCATAGACGAGCTCTTCGGCAACATAGCAAGTTATGCCTATAATCCCGAAGTCGGTCCCGCAACGGTGAGGGTGGAACTTATCGAAGAACCGCTCTCTATCGTCATAACTTTCATAGACCACGGCGTGCCTTACGATCCTCTCAAAAACGAGGACCCCGATATAAAGCTGTCTGCCGACGAGCGCAAGATAGGCGGTTTGGGAATTTACATGGTAAAAAAGACCATGGACGGCATATCTTACGAATATAAAAACGGGCAGAATATCCTTACGATAACCAAAAAAATATAATCGGAGGGTTTGTTATGGGCGATTCCGTTTTCAGAAAAAAGAGTTTAGAAAGGGTATCTTCCCCCGAACAGCTCAACGACTACATAAGGGTCACTGGTCCGGGCGTATGGATAACGCTTGCGGCTGTTCTGGCAATTATAATAGGCTTTATAGTGTGGGGCGTTGTCGGCAAGCTCGAAACAAAGGTCAATTCCGTTGCCGTCTCCGAAGAGGGGGCGGTCGTTTGCTACGTTAAAGAGGCGGATATCGAAAAAGTTAAAACGGGCAACGCGGTGCGTATCGATGGGCAAGAGTATGCCGTAGCCGAAATTTCGTCCGAACCGACAAAAGTCGGACAGGAATTTTCGGAATACGCTCTGCGCGTAGGCGGGCTTACCGTCGGCGAATGGGTATATAAGTTAAAGCTCTCGGGCGAAATTTCCGCAGGGATTTACGGGGCTTCGATAGTCACCGACAGCGTTTCGCCCATATCCTTTTTGTTCAATTGAGGTGGGGAATGTCTGACAAAAGACAAGCAAAACCCATAAAAAAGGGCGTTGCGAAAGTGCCCGTGGTAATGCAGATGGAGGCGCTCGAATGTGGCGCAGCCGCTCTTACCATGATCCTCGCCTACTACGGCAAGTGGCTGCCCCTTGAAAGAGTGCGCGCCGACTGCGGGGTCTCCCGCGACGGCTCGAACGCCCGCAACATAATAAAGGCGGCTCGCAGCTATGGTCTTATCGCAAAGGGCTATAAATACGAACCCGAAAAGCTCAAAGAAAAGGGCGCGTTCCCCTGCATCATACATTGGAACTTCAACCACTTTGTGGTGTTGTGCGGATTCAGAGGGAATAAAGCCGTCATAAACGACCCCGCCAAGGGCAACTACACTGTTTCGGCGGAGACCTTCGACCAGAGCTTTACGGGCATTTGCCTTATGTTCGAACCCACAGAGGCGTTCGAAAGGGGCGGCAAGCCCAAAAGCGTGCTGTCGTTTGCAAAAAAACGCCTTGTCGGCGCAAGCGTCGCGCTGACGTTCGTGGTGCTGACTACGATAATAACTTCGCTCATAGGCGTAATACAGCCCGTATTTTCGCGCGTGTTCGTCGACAGACTGCTCACGGGTGAAAATCCCGATTGGTTCTATCCGTTCTTCGGGCTGTTTGCGGGCGTGGGCATATTACAGCTCGCCGTCGCCTTTATCGAGGCGCGTTCGATGTGGAAGATCGAGGGCAAGCTCGCCGCCGTGGGCGACTCTACGTTCATGTGGAAGGTGCTCCGCATGCCCATGGAGTTCTTCTCCCAGCGCATGGCGGGCGATATCCAACAGCGGCAAAAGGCGAACGGCATGATAGCAAGCACGCTCGTAAACACTTTCGCGCCCCTTGTGCTGAACACGGCGATGATGATTTTTTATCTCGTCGTAATGGTTCGTTACAGCTGGATATTGACCCTTATCGGGATAGCTTCGATAATATTAAACGTGTTTATGTCGCGCGTGATCTCCAAAAAGCGCGTAAATATAACCCGCGTGCAGATGCGCGACGAGGGCAAACTTGCCTCGGCGACCGTTGCGGGAATAGAGATGATAGAGACTATAAAGGCAAGCGGAGCCGAGAACGGCTACTTCGAAAAGTGGGCGGGCTATCAGGCAAGCGTGAACACCCAGCAGGTGCGCTATGAACGGCTCAATCAATATTTGGGGCTTGTTCCGTCGCTCATTGTATCGCTTGCCAACGTCGCCGTGCTCGTGCTCGGCGTATGGCTGACGATGCAGGGCAGTTTTTCCGTAGGTATGGTAATGGCGTTTCAGGGCTTTTTGGCGTCGTTCACCCAGCCCGCCATGACCCTTATCACGGCGGGGCAGACCATACAGGAAATGCGCACGGAGATGGAGCGCGTCGAGGACGTAATGGAATACCCCGTCGACGAAAACTGCGAAAGGGAGAGCACGCTCGACGAAAACGCCGAATACGGCAAACTTTCGGGGAACCTCGAGATGAAGAACGTCACATTCGGCTATTCACGCCTTGCCGAGCCGCTTATCGAAAATTTCAATTTAACTTTGACCCCGGGAAGCCGCGTTGCCTTTGTGGGCGGATCGGGGTGCGGTAAATCGACCCTTTCAAAGTTGATATCGGGGTTGTATCAGCCGTGGAGCGGTCAAATTCTCTTCGACGGAAAGCCCATAAAGGACATCGACCGCAGCGTGTTCACAGGCTCGCTCGCCGTTGTCGATCAGGATATAATTCTCTTTGAGGACACCGTTCGCAACAACATAAAGATGTGGGATAACTCCATAGAGGACTTCGAAATGATCCTTGCGGCAAAGGACGCACAGCTCCACTCCGACATAATGCAGCGCGACGGCGGCTACGACTATGTGATAACCGAGGGCGGAAAGGATTTTTCGGGCGGACAACGCCAGCGCATGGAAATAGCGCGCGTGCTTGCGCAAGACCCCACTCTGATAATTATGGACGAAGCCACGAGCGCGCTCGACGCACAGACCGAGTACGAGGTGGTAAAGTCGATAAAGGACAGGGGAATAACCTGCATAGTTGTCGCGCACAGACTTTCGACCATACGCGACTGCGACGAAATTATAGTGTTGGATCAAGGCAAAGTCGTCGAACGCGGTACGCACGACGAACTCTACAAAAAGGGCGGCTACTACACGCAGCTCGTCTCGAACGAGTGAGGGGGTGCGCATATGGGTTGGTTTGACGAACAGATAAAGGAACGCAAAAAGAGCGATCAGGATACTTTCGAAGAGACATTCGTGGGCATTTCCGACGCGGTGACGGGCGCGCGCATGTCCGCCGCGCTTGCCGACGAAAAGGGCAAAGCAAAGGACGCCATAGACGAAATTTTGCGCTATTATCACGTAAAAACGCGCACCGTTCCCGACGCGATAAAAAACACGAACGAACAGCTCGAATATCTCATGCGCCCCTACGGCATAATGCGCAGAAACGTAAGGCTCGAAAAGGGGTGGTATAAAGACGCTTTCGGCGCAATGCTCGGCATAAAAAAATCGGACGGCACGGTGGTCGCGTTCATTCCGTCGGGGCTTTCGGGTTATTCCTATTTCGACGCGGAAAAGGGTAAAAGGGTAAGGGTCACCCGCAAAAACGAGGGACAGTTCGAAAGCGAAGCCATCGCCTTTTACAAGCCGTTCCCCCTTAAAAAAATAAACACGCGCTCGCTTTTGAAGTACGTCGCGGGCATTTTATCCCCCGCGGATTATATCCTTGCGGCGGTTTCGGTTCTCGTCGTTACGCTCGTGGGAATGTTGACCCCCAAACTCAATCAATTGCTGTTCGGGGTCGTTGCGGAGAGCGGCGATATAAAACTGCTTTTATCGATAGCCGTATTTTTAGTGTGCGTCACCCTGTCGTCCATTTTATGCGGCGGCGTCAAAGATCTGATAATGGCGCGTATTTCCACCAAGCTCAACGTCACGGTGCAGGCGGCTTCAATGGCGCGCATAATGTCGTTGCCCGCGGACTTTTTCAAAAACCACAGTTCGGGCGAACTTTCGGCGCGGGCGCAGTATCTGAATCTCCTATGCACCATGCTTGTCGATTCGACCCTTTCAACGGGGCTTACTTCGCTGTTCTCGCTCATCTATATCTCGCAAGTATTCGCGTTCGCGCCCTCGCTGGTCGTTCCCGCAGTGCTCGTGATAGTTGCAACGCTCATCTTTTCGGTAATATCCACGCTTGTGCAGGTAAGAGTATCGAGGAAGCGTATGACGCTCGAAACGCAGGAGAGCGGTTTAAGTTACTCCCTTATATCGGGCGTTCAGAAGATAAAACTCACGGGCGCGGAAAAGCGGGCGTTCTCCAAGTGGGGCAAGCACTACGCGGAGTATACAAAGGCGACCTACGACACCCCCGCCATATTGCGGTATAACAAGGTAATTACGACATTTATTTCCCTTGCGGGAACTTTCGCCATTTACTTTATCGCCGCACGCAGCGGTGTAGGCGTTGCCGATTATTACGCTTTCACTACGGCGTACGGCATGATTTCGGGCGCGTTTATGTCGCTTGCGGGAATAACGCTCACCTTCGCCAACATAAAGACCATAATCGAAATGGCGCGACCGATAATGGACGCCGTTCCCGAAATTTCCGAGGGCAAGCAAGTAGTTACCCGTCTTTCGGGCGGGATAGAACTCAACAACGTGTCGTTCAGATACAACGAGAATATGCCCAACGTCGTCGACGACCTCTCATTAAAGATTCGTCCCGGGCAGTATGTTGCGATAGTAGGCGCGACGGGTTGCGGCAAGTCGACGCTCATGCGCATAATGCTGGGCTTCGAAACGCCCCAGAAGGGCGCGGTGTATTACGACGGGAAGGATATAAGCTCCATAGATCTGAAGTCGCTCCGCCGCAGAATAGGCGTTGTAATGCAGAACGGAAGCCTCTTTCAGGGCGATATATTTTCAAATATAGTCATCTCCGCGCCGTGGCTTACCCTCGACGACGCTTGGGAAGCCGCAGAGCTTGCTGGCATTGCCGACGACATAAGAAATATGCCTATGGGCATGAACACGATCATATCCGAGGGAAGCGGCGGCGTTTCGGGCGGACAGAGGCAAAGGCTGATGATAGCCCGCGCCATTGCGCCCAAGCCCAAAATTCTTATGTTCGACGAAGCGACGAGCGCGCTCGACAACCTCACGCAGAAAAAGGTCTCCGACGCGCTTGCCGGTCTTAAATGCACAAGGATAGTAATAGCGCACAGACTTTCCACCATAAAGCAGTGCGACAGAATAATCTACCTTGAAAGCGGTCGCATAGCCGAGGAAGGCACGTACGACGAGCTTATCGAAAAGAACGGCAAGTTCGCCGCCCTCGTCGCCCGCCAACGCCTCGATGCGTAAATGCTCTGTTCGGCGTTAAAATAAATGTAGCTCGCGGGTTAGCGTTTATGCGCGCAGATTTTCAACGGCTCGCTTAAAAATTGTTTAGTAAATCGCCATTTGTTAAGAGTTGTTAAGGGTTGTTGAAAATTGTTAAAGTTCGCTTGAAAGTCGTTTTACCTGTTGCAATCTTTCGGGCGGCGTGATATAATATAACCATAAAATATATCAGACCTATCGGTTCTGAAAAAATAAACAACGGAGGCAATATTATGTCGGATATCGAAAAGAAAGCAAACGAAGAACTCAACGACGAAGAACTCGGCGAAGTGGCGGGAGGAAAGTTAGGGATCTCTATCCCGTCGCCCCTTGCGCCTTCTCTGCTTGATGTACAGCCTGCAACGATGCCCTCGCCAGGTGTAGCGCAAACGCCCGTCGTAAAACCCGGACAGACGCCCAGACCGCTTAAAAAATAACAATAGCGGAGTAAGCGGCAATGACGGTAAAGGACATACAGAAATTCGCAAACGAGCAATACAACATGGTATTGACCGACGCCGAAGCACAGAAAGTTCTTGAAGATTGCGTCAATGAAGGCGCGGTAAGCGAAGAGGAACTCGGCAAGGTGTCGGGCGGAATTTCCGAGCAAGCGGGCGAAATGCTAAGCGACGTATTCGCAAAAATACGCGAACGGCTCGAACACAACGATCGCCATTGAAAAGGCAGGAGAAAAAATTATGACCGTGAGCGAAGTTAAAAAGCTCGTAAAGGAAAAATACGGCAAAGATATCACCGACGAACAAGCTCTTGAAATTATCAATAAATCGGGCGAGGCTTCGCTCGACGGAGAGCTTTCCGACGAGCAGTTGGAAGACGTTGCGGGCGGCAAGCTGTTCGGCAGCCGACCCATCAAATTCAAGCCTAACGTATAGGCTGTAAAAAATCGGTTGCCGACAGCCACAAAACGGCTGTCGGCAATTTAACGGGGTGGGATTATGTCCGATAAAAAAGCCAAAGAAAGTATAATGAAGGGTTTTAAAGAGGCTCTCGACGCACAGGAAAACGAGCCTAAAAAGCCCAACGAGCTCGATTCTACATGCGGAGTGCACGACGATGATCTTGTCAAAAGATTCCGCGAGGCGATAGAACAGGAGAATGCACGCAGCCGTGCCGAGGGTTTACCCATAACGGGCTACGACAGCGTAAGAAAGCAATCGTACATAGAGTATCCCGACGGGAGGCGCGTCTATGGCGATAAAAAATAACGCCCCCGACGAAAAAGAGATCAAGCCCGAAATAATAGTGTTTGCGGGTCCTAACGGAAGCGGCAAGAGTACCGTTACCAAAATGGCAAAGATAATTCTGCCGTACATAAACGCCGACGACATAAAGCGCGCGACCGACTGCACTGACATGGAAGCGGCGGAACTTGCCGAGGACATGCGCGAGTATGTTCTCGATCTCGGCAAAAATTTCACGTTCGAAACGGTAATGTCGACTGACCGCAACATCAAACTTCTGCGCCGTGCCAAAGAAAAGGGGTACTTTGTGCGCTGTATCTACGTTCTCACTTCCGACGTGAATATCAACATTCACAGGGTAATGCGGCGGTTCGCCTCGGGCGGACACGACGTTCCCGTCGAAAAGATAAAATCACGTTACGAGCGCGCGCTCGCCCTCATTCCCGAGCTTTTAAAAGTTTGCGACGTAATGCACGTTTACGACAACACCGACATGCCATTCAGAATCTTCAAAAAAAGAAAGGAGCAATATTTCTTTTGGGAAAACGAGTTCTGGAAAAAGGACGATATAGAGAAGTTGACGGGTCACGTTTTCGAATAGCAAAGCGTTTTTAATTTATCGGCAAGCCGTTTAACGGCGGTGCGCGATAAAAAAATATAGCCGAGCTTAAAATAACCGAGCCTCGATTAAACAACAGAGCGTGTTTTTTACCCAACAAAAAAGACCGCACAAAAGGCGGTCAGTCTTCGGAAGCAAAGGCGTAGCCCGTTCCGAACTTTTGAATTATCAGGTTCTGCCCCGTTGCGGTATGTATGGCGCGTTTGAGGTTGGCAAGGTGAACGCGCACAACGCTCGTCTGCAAGCTCGAAGCGTGCCAGACGTTCTGATAAATCTCATCCGTACTGAAAAATTCGCCCGCATGCGCCATCAAAAAGCTGAGTATATCGAACTCCGAAGAGGTCAGTTTTACGGGTATTCCGTGGTATTTTACTTGTCTTAGCGAGACATTGAGCGATAGCCCGAAGTATTCAAACGCGTTGCCTTTTGTAAACCGTGCTTCGAGCCGCGCCGCCATCACCCGAGGGGAGCAGGGCTTAAACACGTAGTCCGAACACCCCGCCGACAGCGCGCCGACTACCTCGTCGTCCCCGTGCAAAGTCGAAAGCACGATAACGGGCGGACAGCCGTCCGACAAAAGGTCGAACGCCTTGCCGTCAGAAAAGGCGAGTTCCGAAATAACCGCGTCGAATTTCTCGCCCGAAAGCATCTCCAGACCGCCGCGTATCGAATCCGTCGAACTGCAACAAAAGCCGTGTCTTTCAAGATAATCTTTCATAGGCTCGGTTGCGTTCGGATCGGGGTCGACTATAAGAATTTTTTTGTAAGAGTGTTGCATAAAACAAAATTTTTGTCAGCCTTTGCGACAAGTGCGCCGCAATTACCGACAATTAAAATATAAATTACGCTACAATTATAATATAAAACGTAAAAAATATCAATGATATTAACGAGGAAAAAACTATGTCGCCATTCGATCTGATTGAACTTGCCAAACGCGCAAACTCCGTTGAGGAATTCATTTCGCTTGCAAAGGACGACAAAATCAGACTTTCCGAAGAGGACGCGCAAATTTATTTCGAGCGTTGGCATGCCGACGGCGAACTTACCGACGAAGAGCTTGAAGCGGTCGGCGGCGGTTTTGGTCAGGATATTTCCAAACAAATAGTCTGCGAGTACTGCTTAAAAAACGACCGACTTATCATAAATATGTCCTCGGGCGGGGCGTTCTTCTGCGAACGTTGCAACCGCTGTTGTAACGGCATACAGCTCAAATAATTTATTTCCGTGAACCGTGAAAGGCGGGGGAACAGTTACGGGCGATCCCTTGTTGCCAACGTATAGGCAACAATTTCATCAAAATAACGTAAACGACTTCACCAAAATACCGCAAACAATTTTATAGAGAATATCAGCGACCCCTCAAAAGGGGTCGCTTTTTTACTGTTTATTTAGCGAATTAAGGCGCACGGCAACCATGGTTATGTCGTCGAACTGCGGCGCGCTGTCGGCAAACTTATCAACTGCGGCGCGCACGGCTTTGCAAAGAGCGGTGGGGTCGCACGTTCCCGCGCCGTCAAGACATTCTTTTAATCTCTGCTCGCCGAACAGCTCTTCGGCGGGGTTTGTAGCCTCGGTCACGCCGTCGGTGTAAAGGAATAACTCGTCGCCCTCGCCGAGTTGCACTTCCTGCCGCTTATAGCGCGTCATATCCATTCCCGCAAGAATGAAGTTGACTTTGGCGTGCAGATATTCAAACGAGCCGTCGCGGTGCTTGATAAGAGGGGGATTATGCCCCGCGTTCACAAAGGACAAAAGCCCCGTCGTCAGATCGAGCGCGCCCATCCAAGCGGTAACGAACATATCCGCCGCGTTGCTCTCGCACAGCCTTTGGTTTACTTTGGTAAACACTTCGGCAATGTCCATGCCGCTTTCGGTCATATTTCTGAGGTGCGTCTTTGCCGTCATCATGAACATGGCGGCGGGAATACCCTTCCCCGAAACGTCGGCTATCATAAACACAAACTTGTTGGGACCCGCAAAGTAGAAGTCATAGAAGTCGCCCCCGACTTCCTTCGCGGCGTCCATCGAGGCATAAATATCAAACTCCTTGTGGTCGGGATAGGGCGGGAACACCGAGGGGAGAGCCGAAAGCTGAATACGTCTTGCAAATTCCAACTCGTTGTCGAGCCGCTTAGCCTCGGCTTCTATGTAGCGTTTAAGCGTCGCCACCGTTGCGTTGATGTCGTCGGAGAGGGACGAGAACTCCACGCCGTCTCTCACGTCGACAATCGTGTCGAGGTTGCCCTCGGTTATTTGCGAAAGCGAGCTGTTCATCTTGTCGATATTGCCGACTATCCGCCGCCTTATCATTAAGTCGAGGATGAGGAACAGAATGGAGAAAGCTATTATTTCGAGGAATATCAGCACATATACCGATATATTTCGGGTGAGCGCGGCGTCGCTTTCGGGGTATATGGCAACAATGTGATAGCCCTCGGTATAGCTGTATTGGCAGTAACTCATCTCACCCGCGACTTCGGTTAAAAACGTCTCGAAGGGAGCATGGGTGAACCCGTCGGAAATCAAACCCGAATATGCGTCGTTATCGTGTTCTTCGGGCGCGCTGACCACGTGGTTTTGTTCGTTGAAAATAACGACGTATCCGCTCCGTCCGAGGTGTCGGTTTTCGGCGGCGATCTTAACGCGCTCTTCAAGGGAGCTAAAATATTTTTCCGAATCAAAGCCTACCTGCACGAACCCGCCGCCCGGCAGAATTGCGCAGTCGGGCAATTGTACGCCCGCATACTTATAGTACTCGTTCTCGTTCCATGAAATCGGTCCGTAGGGCTGCACGAACTCTTTTGTGCCTTCCAAAAGGCACAAAAATTCTTTGGACTGCTCGCCGCTGTTCATCGGGAATCCGACGTATTCCTTTTCCGTGGACTTTACTATTGTGCCAGTTGTATCTACAATGTTTATTTGGTTGGCATACGCCAACAATAAGGTAAGCAGCATATCTTCCGCCGCGGCTTTTACTTCCTCGTCGCTTATCAGTCTATCGGAAGAAGCAACGATCATTTCCATAAACATATCTATAAGACCGGTAAAGTTAGAGGTCGTAAGCTCTTCGGCAACGCTCCGCGCGCTCTCCAAAAGTTTCAGATCTGAAGCCTCGCGAATATCCTCGGTCACGTCTCTCGTCACCATAGACAGCGTTCTCTGCGTATCCGATTTAACTATATTGTCCTGCAAAAAGTAGGTAAAAACGCTCGTTGCGGCAAAGGCGATCGCAACGCACGCAAACAGCATGCTTTCGATTATCTGCGCGATAGTCCGCTTTTTGCCTAGCGTAACAAATTTTTCTCTTTCGAAAATGGCAAGAAGCACGGCGGAGAGGGTCACGGAAAGAGTGTTCGCCGCTATCATGGGGATAGAGACCTTTTGCACGAACGAGAACGCCGCCTGAGCGTCGGTCATGTTTGTGAGGAAGATCAACAGCATGTGCAGAACTTCGGTCGTAAGCCCCAAAAGCAGCGCAAAGAACCACGAGGGGTTTTTATTGCCGAACATGAACTTGCGGCAAAGCGATCCGAATACCCCCGCAAGGCAGGTCGCCACAGAGCACGCTATAACGGTATAAGTCCCGCCGCCCCACAGAACGGAGAGTGCTCTTTCGCCCCCGCCGAGTACGCCCGCAATAATTCCCGCGGGCGCGCCGAACGCCAGCCCGCACGTAAGGGGAGCGGCGTCGCGCACGTTCAAAAGCGTTCCCGAGCCGACGTCGGTGCTTAAAACTTCGGTTGCGAGTATCGCCAAACCGCCGTAAAAAACGCCCAAAATTATCTGCTTCGGGATATTATTGAGATTTTTGAAAGCCGTTTTTTTGTCGAGGAAATAAAACCCGACCGTTGCGAGCACGGGCAACAGCCCCGCCGTTATCAGTAAAAATATAGGCATATGTGCAATCGACCCCGATAAAATTCCTTATAAAACGCAGAGCGCGTCGGCTTCACAACGCCGTTTATAAGAAAATTTTACTTGATGTTTTTTCACCGTTTATTATAATTGAAATGAGTTTTTGTGAAAATAATAAAAGCCGCATTGAGCGAAAGATTAACAATTCTTCACAAATATTTGACCTGCGCGCTTATCCGTCAACTTGCATAGAAATTTTATATTTGATATAATAAATGACGTTAAAATTCAGGAACGCGTATAAATTATAACAAAATCGATGCACATTATCAAGCGAATGACTTAAAAAAAGCGGTCGCATTTGAGTTTTTTAACCTTTTCGCCGCTTTCGTGCGCTTTAATAATTTGTTTTTAATTTATATAATTCGGTATTTTACAAAGTTCGGACTGTTCAAAAACGGCTTTTATTACATTGCCGAGGGAGATAAAAATGCACAACAGCGCAAAGAAATTCAATATCTTATGTTTAATCGTCGCACTCGCGCTTTTCGTCCTTTGCCTTTTCGGTTGCGCCGCAAACGCGGACGGCGGCAGTCAGACCGCCGAGGGGCTTTCAAGGTTCGATAACGCCCGTCTCGGCGTTGTTACGGGTTCGCTCTACGGCGGCTATTCGGAGGAGCGGTTCCCCAACGCAAGCATAAGCGATTACGAGAATTTTTCGGACGTGCTTATGGCGTTAAAGCAGGGCAAAATAGACGGCTGTATGCTCGACAGACCCAACTTCAACGCCGTCAAACGCACCGAAAAGGGGTTGAATTGCCTCACCGTTCCCGAATACAGCGTGAATGTGGGCTTCGGCTTTCAGAAGAACGACGAAGGCAATGTGCTTCAATCGCAGATGAACGAATTTCTCGAGAACTTCGACGGGGAGCAGTTACAGGCGATGAAGGACAAGTGGTACGGCGAGACCGAGCCTGCGGAGAACGTTCCTTTGGAAAACCTCGCGGGCAACCCCACAACGTTGCGCGTTTCGATAGATATGTCGAGGAAGCCCTACGTCTACATGTACAACGGCAAACCCGTGGGCTTCGAAATAGAGTTTTTGTATCTTTTCTGCCAAAAGTACGGCTACAACGTCACCTATGAAAACGGTTCTTTCGCCACTTCGGGCATAGCTGGGCTTAAAGGCGGCAAATATCAAATGCTGTGCGCGGGTCTGTATATGACCGAAGAGCGGCAGAAAGAGATCAATTTCAGCCATTCGTATATGTCGGCGGAAGTCGTGATGGCGATATACGAGGGCGGCGGAAGTAATTTCTTCACCTCGTTCGGCGAGAATTTTCAAAACACTTTCGTGCGCGAAGGCAGGTGGAAGCTCATTCTCGAGGGCTTGGGTACGACGCTTTTGATAAGCCTTTCGGCGGTTTTGGGCGGAACGGTTCTCGGCTTTTTGCTCTATCTTGCTTCGCGCTCCAAATATAAAGCCGTCTCGGCAATAGCGCGCGGGTTCGCAAAAGTTTATTCAAAATTAATGGCGGGTATGCC
Organism: uncultured Clostridia bacterium; assembly: GCA_947629515.1. Classification (GTDB taxonomy): domain Bacteria; phylum Bacillota; class Clostridia; order Christensenellales; family Borkfalkiaceae; genus Coproplasma. The sequence continues at coordinate 13,982 of CANRDY010000003.1, read as the reverse complement.
CATTCTCGTCATATTGATGATCTTATATTACGTCGTGTTCGGCAGTTCGGATATAAGCGGAGTGGCGGTGGCGATAATGGGCTTTATCCTCACTTTCGGTTCGTTTGTTTATAATCAGCTCGCGCTCACGGTCAACGGCGTGGATAAGGGGCAGACCGAAGCGGCTTACGCCCTCGGTTACGGCAGAAACAGAACCTTTTTCAAGATAGTTTTGCCGCAGGCTATGCGAATGTTCGCGCCCGCATATTCTTCCGAAATAGTGGGGCTTGTGAAGTCGACTTCGATAGTCGGCTACATAGCCGTAAACGACCTCACCAAAATGGGCGACATAATACGAAGCAACACCTTCGAGGCGTTCTTCCCGCTTATAGCCGTTGCTATAATTTACTTCTTTATCATATGGGGAATAACCGCACTGCTCGGGTTTATACAGCGGCGTTCCGACCCGAGACGACAGAAGCGGCAAAAACGTAAGCCCGCACGCAAACGGCACGAAGAAACGCCCGTAAAGGAGGTGTAACGTGATACGTATCGAACATTTAAGAAAGGAATACGCCAACGCAACTCCCTTGCAGGACGTAAACGTTACCATAAACGACGGCGACGTGATTTCGGTAATAGGACCGTCGGGCACGGGCAAATCGACTTTTATCCGCTGTCTGAACCTGCTCGAAACGCCCACCTCGGGCAACATTTGGGTTGACGGCGTTTGCATCACCGATAAAAAATGCGATATAAACAAAGTACGTCAAAAGATGGGCATGGTGTTTCAATCGTTCAATCTGTTCAACCATATGAACGTTATAGGCAACATAATCGCCGCGCCCGTCGATCTTCTGAAAATACCGAAAGCCGAGGCGTACGAAGAGGGCATGAGGCTTCTCCGCACCGTGGGGCTTGCCGACAAGGCGCAGAACTTCCCCGAAGAACTTTCGGGCGGTCAAAAGCAACGCGTCGCCATAGCGCGCACGCTCGCAATGAAGCCGAACATAATTTTATTTGACGAGCCGACTTCCGCGCTCGACCCCACAATGGTGGGCGAAGTGCAGGCGGTAATACGCGACCTTGCAAGCCAAGGGCTTACCATGATAATAGTCACGCACGAAATGCGGTTCGCGCGCGAGATAGCAAACCGCGTGTTCTTTATGGACGAGGGCGGAATTTACGAAGAGGGCACGCCCGACGAAATTTTCCAGAATCCCAAGCGTGAAAAGACGATAGCTTTTATCAGGCACATCAACACATTCACGACCGAAATTCTTTCGAGGGATTTCGACTTCATAGGTCTGAACACGGGACTCGAAGAGTTCGGTAGGCGCAACGGCATGTCTCAAAAGGCAATTTATCGTTTGCAGTCGGTGTTCGAGGAGTTGGGCGTGCAGATAATTTTGTCCGCGCTGGGCGAGAATGTTAAGATGAACCTTTCCGTCGACTATTCTCAAACGGAGGAGAGGGCGACGATGAGGATAAAATACGGCGGCGATCCTTTCGACCCGAAAGATTCGGACAACATTCTTTCGCTCAAACTTGCCGAAAACGCCTCCGAGAGCATAGTCTACGAACGCCTCGCCCCCGCCGCCGACGAAGCATTGACAACCGCCGCCAAAACCCCCGCCGCCGAAGCCTTGACAACCGCCCCCGCTCCCGCCGAAACCTCCGCCGCCGAAATTCCCTTTACCAACCTCGTCACCATAACGATAAAGTAAGGTGATAAATACGCATATTAAAACACCAACGGCACAGCAATCGCTGTGCCGTTGGTATAATGTAGAGCAGTAGTCAACATAGAAAACTACTTCATAAACTAATTTCAAAAATGATAATCAATTACAAGTTGTAGGTTTGTTTTGCCAAAACGCGCGTACTTTTGTGAAATAGTCGGCGCGTTTTTCAATTTTTGCAATCTCTTTGGGATAAAAATTATCCAACTTGTCACAAAGTTGCAACATCCAATTTTTGCGGCTTTGGTTGCGATCGATATTTATTATACGCGCATCGGCAATTTGAATTTGTCCCCAACCCAATGCTCCGATAGTTAAACAATCCCATTTCAAATGCTCAATGGGAAAGAGTTGAACGGAATCAAATTCGATTTTATCACCTGAAACTTTGTATTCTGCCAATAGTATTACAAAGAAGTTTTTATCATCTTTATAAAACCGTGAAAGCCTTTCCACAGATGTCAGGTTGGGCATATTAAAGTCGGTATTTCTATTGTGCGTTTTCATATCAACTATAAAATAATTGTCTTGAAAATCCATAAAAGCGGCGTCTGCCATTGCACGACGTGCAAATTCATCGCTAAAATTTTTGATTAAGCCTTCGGGGAAACATTCACTCATTCTTTCGCCCAATACTTTTTGAACTGTATCTCCAACCGCTCGCGGGCTATCCAAAATGTGTGAATTATCAAAATCGTGACAAGAATTAAGCAAATCAATCAAATTATCTTGTATGAGCTTCAATGTTGTCGCTTCAAATATCGGTGAGTTGATCATATTTTTCTGTTAATCGTATTTTCTTAATAATTATGTTTTATAGATTAGTTTATTTCTGTTGTTTATTTCTTCTCTTTATTCTGCTGTGATAGCGTGTTGCGCTCCCAAAAAACGCCGTTCGTATAGCCTTGAATGGTCTTGTCGGTCTCCGCTTGTTCAAGGCGATATTCCGCCCACGCGCAGTAGAGGGGGGTTTGTTCAATGCCCACATAATTCCGCCCCAGCTTTTTCGCCACCACCGAGGTCGTTCCCGACCCCAAAAACGGGTCAAGCACCAAATCGCCCTTGTTACTGCTTGCCAAAATGAGTTTAGCCAACAGCTTTTCGGGCTTTTGCGTGGGGTGCGCGGTGTTTTCGGACATCGACCAATAGGGTATCGAAATGTCGTCCCAAAAGTTAGAGGGGTAGGTGTTCCGGTAATTCCCCTCGGCGGTCTCTTCCCAATCTTTTGGTCTGCCGTCCACCTTGTAGGGCGCAATAACTTTCCGTCTCATCATAACGTCCTGCACGTTGAAGGTGTATTTTGTTGAAACGGTTGCGAACCAGATATCTTCCATGGCGTTTTTCCAATTGGTCAACGCGCCCCGACCCTTTTCCCGTTGCCATGTGATACGATTAATAACGTTAAAATATTGATTGAGTACGTTGCCGATTATCATGCTCGTTTTCCAATCGCAGCACACGTAAACAGAGGCGGTGGGCTTTAAGAGAGGGAGGACCTTCTCGACCCACTTGCAGGTGTATTGTGCGTATTCGCTATCGCCCAGCCGCGAAAACTTCATACCGTGGAAGTTTTTATCGAGGTTGTAGTAGGGGTCTGCAAAGAGCAGATCGACCGATTTTTTGGGCAAAAACTCCAAAATTTGCATAGAATCGCCCAAAATAGTTTTGTTTAATATGTCAGCCTCGGCGCACGGTTCCGAAAGGGTTATGCACCTTTCCAAATAGGGGCGACCTTCTTCTAAACTGAAATCAATGGTTTTATTTCTGTCGGCTTTCAATTTTTTTGCACCTTTGAAAGAAAGAGGATAAAAATATTATAGCATACGCGGGCGCAATTATCAAGGCAAATTTGCAATAAAAAAATCCCCGCCGCCGCGCGTGCGCCCGAGCAAAACGGGCAAAATGAGTTATTTTTGATTTGAGACCCGAAATTTGCTTGCAAACAGAAATTTTATATGATATAATCACATAGCAATTCGGTTATGAGAAAAAATCCCCGTTATTCATCTGGGCAATAAAAAGACCGAAAAAACGACAAACTTCAAGGCCCTGTGGTCAAGCGGTTAAGACGGAGCCCTCTCAAGGCTCAATCCCGAGTTCGATTCTCGGCAGGGTCACCAAAAAGCGGGCGGACACAGTAAAGCTGTGTCCGCCCGCTTTTGCGCCCTTGCCATAAATCGAACTCGTAGTTCGCGCGAGCGAAGCGACGCTTTGCCGAGGGTACCCTTTTAAGGGTTTCGGCAAATTCTCGGCAGGGTCATCAAAATAAAAGCACGGCTTTTGCCGTGCTTCTATTTTGTGCATTTTTTACAATCACACTAGTCGTTCGTCTTTTACCACAATTTCTCAACCCTCTCACGCGATCGGCGGCAACTCAAACAAAAAGCAGGAGTGGAAGTATCCGCTTTTAGTGTGGGTTATGCCCGTCCCCGAGTAACTGTTCACATAAACATAGTTCCCCGCACCCTCTTCAAGGCGCAAATAGTGCGCGCCCGCCGCCAGCTCCACGGTAATCATGCCGTTCCCGTCGGCTTCAACTGCTTCAAACGCGCCGCCGTCAATTGAAAGGTGAAATTCACCGCTCTTTCCGCTCACGTCGGCGATATTCTGTTTAACGGCGATCGCAACGCTGAACTTTTCGGGCGAGGTGTCGTTCGCAATCAAAATTCTTCCGTAGTCGCACGCGTAATCAAGCACGCCGCCGTTCTTGCCGCTTTTAAGCAAAATGTAGTCCTCGATTATCATATCCTCACCGCCAAGCTCGCCCACCTTGCACTCTGCGGCAAACCACGCCGAAACGTAGTTGTTTGTCGCAAGCAGCAGTTTGCGCTCGTTGTCGCCGCGTTGCAGAACCGTGCCGTCGGCAAGTTTAACTTCGGTCACCTTGCCGCTCGCCTCGACTGCGGGGTCGTAGGCGGGAGCGGAGGGGTTATATGTGTAAGAAAACCCCGCGCACTGCAAAAAACTTCCGCTCGGTTTATCGAACACCAATTGACCGTTCTCGTCTTGCCCCGTGGCAACAAGTCCCTTTTCGAGGGCGAGGAACAACTCCGCGGGTGAAATTTTCAAAACTTCGACCAAATTCCCGTGATTGAACGCTCCAAGCACGTCGCCGTATTTAACGACCGCTCCGTTCGAGTCTTGCAAGGGCAAGCTCTGCCCGATCCCGCCGCCGTTCTCAACGGCAATAACGGGCAAATCAAGCCCCGCGCTCTGCGCAAAGTTTTGCGCGAATATATCACCATAATATTTAAATGCGTCGGTCACAAAATCGCCGTACGCCGTCTCGACTATCCTCGACTCAACGTAGTCGTAGCAAACATACCCGCCGAAGAGCGGCGCGCCCAACATGCAAAGTTGCCTTTCGAGCACTGCCGCCTGCGCGCTCACAAGCTCGGCGATCTTGCCCGTGCATTCGGCGGCTTTGCTTTCGCCCGCGGGGGTAAGGGCGCAGTTCATAGCCTCGGAGTAAGAAAGCACGTCGCCGCTCGCCTTAAACCGCGCTCCGTTTACGCCGTCCTTAAAAGTAATGGTAACTTTGCCCAAATTGGCGCAGTTCAAGCCCGTCTGCACCACGGGTATGCCCTCGACCGCCTTGTTTTCAACGGTGTGGCTGTGCCCGTCGATAACCGCGGCAACGCTTTGCCATTCGTCGGGCGCAAGGCTTTTTATCAGTTTTTCGCTTGTGCAGTCAACCGCGTTGGCGTTGTCGCCCATGTGGCACACAAGCACAATGGCGTCGACGTCGTTTTTAAGGTTTTGAATTTCGGCTTTCGCCGTCGAAATTTCGTCCTCAAAGGTAACGCTCGCAAGCAGAGAGGGGTTAGTGGAAGTGGCGGTTGAAGCCGTGGTAATTCCCACAAACCCGATTTTATAATTTGCCTTTTCGATTATACAGCTCGAATCCAAAAGGGGCAGACCGTCCTTTTTTACGTTTGCGGCAAGCACGGGGAAGTTAGCGATCGCGGCGTTGTGTTTAAGCACGTCCGTGCCGTAGTCGAACTCGTGGTTGCCCGCCGCCATAAGGTCGTAACCCGCGGCGTTCATGGCGTAAATAACGCTTTCGCCCTTGGTAACCGAGGCAAATGAAGCCCCTTGAGTGGCGTCGCCCGCGTCAATTAAAAGCGAATCTTGGGTGGAAGCCTTAATAGCTCCCGCTTGCGCAACGCCGATCGCCGCCGAACTGTTTTGAACGTTGCCGTGCATATCGTTGGTTGAAAACAGCGTAATCGTTGCGCCGTCTCTGAGCTCGGGCGTATTTGCGGGCGCGCACGCCGAAATGACCGAAACTCCCGCCGCAAAGCAGACCGACAAAAACAAAGCCAAAAATTTTTTCATAAAAAAACGCCTTCTGAAATTATTTTATTCGATAATATATAATATCACTGTCGAACATAAAAAGCAAACTTCCGCGCGAAGTTTTTTAAATAATATCGGAGCAACATAAGGAACTGTACCCGCCGCGCGGGCGTTTGAACGCCCGTGCGCATAATATCGGAGCAACATAAGGAACTGTACCCGCCGCGCGGGCGCGTATATTACTTTATAATAAAAAAATCTCTTGACAAAAAATGACAAGAGGACTAAAATAAAAGTTAAGCAACAAGGGTTTCCCGAAGGCGGTTAAATCATGCCCCGTAAGGGGGGTGAATTTTTATGAGAATAGAGCTTATACTCTTTCTGTTGGGCTTGCTCGACGAAGATTACATAGCCTCGATTCGTGTCACAAAAGATAAAATCTTTTTGACAATAAAAAAATAACCGCCCAAAGTTCGCTACGAGTGGCGGTTATTTTTTAACTACTGCACGGGGCTAACCGTTTAGGTCAAACCCTTGTTGTGATTTTATTATAAGACATTTATTGTTGTTTGTCAAGGGTATTAATAAATTTTTTGCCGCGGCGGCGCAGTATCTGCGCCGCCGCATTTCTAATAATAACTATCCCCCCTCGCAAGCGAAGGGGAGCGAATGGGGCGGCGGGGTGTTCCCTTGTTCCCTCCCCTTTTTCAAGGGGGAGGGGAGGGTAGGGGTTGCTTCCACTGCGAAGCAAAAGGGGATAAAATAGGTCGTGAATGACGTACGGACGAGAAAATTTAAAAATTTCCCGTAGGAATAAATCGACAAACAGTGTGTAAATATTGAATAAATGGAAATAAGGGGTGAAAACATATAAAAATTTTTGAAAAATTTTAACTTTTTTTAAAAAAGGTATTGCATTATTGATAAATATTGTGTATAATCAATATACTAAAAAATTAATAGAACCGCCCGCGGGCGGTTGCGCCGTTGTGTACGGCGCAACCAAAAACAATTGATTGTAATAAAAAAAACGGGCGGTGCCCGTTTTTTTTAATGGGCAAAAAGGATAAAAATGCTAAAGAAACATACTAAACTTTTGACTTTATTGTCGCTGATTTTATGCACTATTATATGTGTAATAGCGGCTTTTTCCTTATTGTTTATGCCTAAGCAGTCCGCTTACGCAAAAAGAGGTAATTTATTTATTGTTGTTGGAGAAAATGAGGACGGCAGTCACGAAGATTTATGGAAAGGCGGTAATAAGCCCTTTAACGCTGATGTTTTAAAAGAGCTATATCAAACTCTTTTAAAAGTTGATACATATTCAGCTTTTGAAAAAGCTGTAAATACCGAGACTGATAAAACATTTACAAGCGCAGATTTTCGCGATAAAAACGAAAAAAATAATATTTCCATATGGTTTGCGGGCAAAAAGTGGGATATAGTCTATCTTACCAAAGACAGAGCAGGCACAAGCGTTGTGCTTGATTTATGGCAGTCTGCTGATAACCTTGATGAGGATACTTTATGGCGGTTCTCATATCACTGTGTACGTGGCGCACAGACGAGTAAATATCCAAGCAATATGTATTCGACGAGCAAAGTGCGCGTTGAAGCACTTAATAATGGCGGCTATGCTTCAAGGAGTACTACGTCAATACCGACTGAACCATATGAGCCCAAAACTACGGAAGAAGAAAATCAATATGCACGTTTTACATCTCCAAAAGCAAAAGACAATGTTACAGCTTATATTTTAAAACCCAAAGATATTGCATATCAGGAAACGGAAAATGCCTATGGCAAAAGTCAGTATGATTACACACTTGTAAATGACGCATATGGGCGCGATCCAGATGCATATGACGGAGGTGAACATTTTTATGACAATAGTTTTAAAAATTATATAAATAAAGACAAATATTTCGATTGGGAAGACGATTATATATGGCTTCCTTCGGTGGCGGAAATTGGTGGCGGTTCTACTGCTAGCGATATCAAAAATAAAAATGGATTGTGGGAAACCAACATTGCTTTAAGAAGCTGTGTAAGTAATTGGACTTGGTTACGTTCTGGCGATGTGGCTGAGGGTAATTTTGATTATTTTAATGGTCAAGATGGCACAATTTTTAGTAACTATACAAATTATGACTTTGTGGTGCGTCCCGCGCTTCACTTAAATCTGACTGCCGCGGCGGGTGCGGCAAGTGGGGCTGTACCCGAAAAGCCTACAGACGACCAATTAAAACAGGAATTTGATTATAACGGCACGGAGCAGGCTTTCACCATGCCTGATTTCGGCAATGTTACATATACGGCTAAGGGCGGCGATACAAGTTGGTGGAGCGATGCAGATAAAACAATTAACTATAAAAATGCAGGTGAATACAAAGTTGAAGTAACTCCACCCGCAGACGGCTGGAAAGACGGTTCGCACGATTCCGTCACTTTCACCCTAAAAATAAATAAAGCAAAAATAGGGGAGAGTTGGCAAAAAGCGTTTCCTAAGTCGCAGGATTTCACTTTCAGTTTAGACTTAACGCACGAGCAACAATTATGTTTGCCCGATATAACCGATACAACAAAATTCCCCTTGACGAGAATAGATAAAACCGTGCTTGCGGTCGGGGATATTAAAATACAATACATAATCGAACCGCACGCGGAAAAAGATCACAGCGACGATAAGATAAACGAAAGGCTGAGCCATATGCAAGACGGCACGGACGGCGGCGTGTGGAAGGACTATTCTCCGACGGATAAGGACTTCAAAGCCTCCGACCCCGGCGGATATTGTGTTTACTTTAAGGCAGACGCGGGCGACAACTTCGAGATTTTATACAGCTATTATTCGGTTCACATTTTCACCGAAAAGCTGACAATTAAGTTAAAAAACCCCACGAATCACTCCGCAACTTTCGAATACGGGGAAATTGCGCACACGCAGACCAACTTGCGAACGCAGATTTTGGGCGACATTCCACAGACAAACGGCATTGTGATTTTAGACGACGACGGAAGTAGTATCAAAGAGGACAAGACCGCCGACTTTATAACCAATGCGGCTAACTTCGAGTTCTATTTCCGCGACGATTCGAACGTTGAATACAAGGTCGACGATTCGGGAAATATGCGCCTTGCCGCGGGCAAGACCTATTATCTGTATGTAAAATACTTAGGCGAGGCAGGCGTTGCAGGATCGGAAAAATATATAACGTTCGAGTGGGGCGATTCAGCCAATTCCCAGCGACCTTCGGTTACGATCTCGAAGCGCAAAGTTAAACTTACGTTGAGTTCTTTGGGGCACACTTACGGAAGCGCGCCCGCCGCGATTACCGCCGTTGCCTCACGCGATACGGGCAATTGGTGGGGGAGCGCGGCGCAAACTGCGCCCGACATTAAAACCGAGCTGAATTTAACTTATAAGGCGCGCCTTTCGAGCGGCGCGGGAGCAACGGGCGGCGCGTTGCCGACAGACCTTGAAATAGATTCCAAGCTGAACGCGGCGACATATGATATAATTCCCGTTTGCGGCAGTTCGAATTACGAAATCGATGTTTACAGCGGCACTTACACCGTTCAAAAGGGCGATTACAGCATTACTTACAACAATCTGACCGAGATGTACACGGGCGCGGGGATAGAGCATGAAATTTCTTCCTTGCCCGCGGGAGTTACGGCGACCTACACTTACGAGAGCACGGACAAAACCACTTACGCCGCAACGACCGACGCGCCCAAGAACGTGGGCACATACACCGTTACCGCATCGTTTAAGGTTACCGATACCAACTATAACACGCCCGACGACATAACCGTTAATTTAACAATAGAGCAACTTCCGCTTACATTTGAATTAAAATCGGATACGGGCGAATACAACGGCGCGGAACACACGGACATTGACGTTGATTTTATAACGCTTATCACGGGCGAGAGCCTCAAAAAGGGCGTTGACTACGAGCTTGTATTTACCCCCGACGACGCAGGAGTTTTGCTCGGCTCAAGTGGTTTGCCGCAGGAGAAGGGGAGCTATACCGTTAAGGTCAATCTTCTGAATACGACTGCCGCCAACAACTACGTTATGGAACTGACGGCGCAGGATACTTATACAATAGGTATAGGCGGGCTTGCAATGCCGACGGGCAACGACCTTAGCGAAACTTACACGGGCTTGTTGCACACGCTGACCATTTCGGGCTACGACAAGACCAAAATGGGCTATACGATTACGGGCGACAGCGGCGCGGCGTTCGACGAGGATTCGTTTGAGCTGACAGCGACCAACGCGGGGGTTTATACCCTTACGATTACCATTGACAACACAAACGAGTACAAGTGGACAGGAAACGGCAAAACGCAGTTTGTTTTGACTGTTTCCAAGGCGCAACTGACAGTTACCGCCGACAATAAAACGACGGAATACGGCACTTTGCCGACGTACACGGTTACTTATTCGGGCTTTGTGAACGGCGAAAGCGCGGCAAGCCTTGGCTATACCGCAACGGCAAGCAGTGCTTACGCGTTCTCCGACGGCGTGGGCGACGACTTTGTAATTACCGTTACCGCCCCGCAAACGCTTGCGAACTACAATGTTACGACGGCAGACGGCACGCTTGAGGTTACGCCGAAGAGCGTTAGTCTGACCATTTCGGACGGCGGGCACAGATACGCCGCCGCGCCGCAGGCGTTGAGCTTCGGGCTTGAAACGCCCGCCGCGGGCGTGCTTGTGGGAAGCGACACCGCAGCGCAGATAGCCGCGCTTGTGACGTTCCGCCTTGAACAAAACGGCGTTGTTGTGGCGCACGATAACCCCGCCGCGCTTGTTGTGGGAGTTTATGATATTTGCGCCGACGACGGCGTTTACGGCAACTACAACGTTACCTTTACGAGCGGTTCGTACACTGTTTCGAAAGCCGCCGTTTCCACGCCCACGGCAGACAAAAACGCCGAAAACTTTGTTTACACGGGCGAAGAGCTGACCTATATGCCCGAGGGCTTCGACCCCGATACCATGGATATAGAGGGGAATGTGCAGACGAGCGCGGGCAAGTATACCGTTACAGTCACCCTCAAAGACCAGAACACGGTATTTGACAGCGGCGCAAGTTCGGTTGAGTTCGAATTTGATATCCAGCAAGCCGAAATAATCGTTCGCAAGGGCAGTAACGAGTGGTTCGACGAGAGTTTCGAACAAGGCTCGGGTGAAGATTTTAAGGTTTCGTTCCTCGAAAAGGACGGCGATAATTATAAATATATCGTCACGGTCGACGGGTGCGAGGTTGAAGTTAAGTTCGACCCGACGTTAAAAGAAGAAGGCACTGCGGCAGGATCGTACACCGCAAGCGTTCCCCCGACTATCCCGAGGAGCACAACGGCGGGCAGGTATGTTATTTACTACGAAATTTCGGACCCCGCGGGCAACCACGCCACACTGCAAGGCGAATGGCGCGTGGAAATTGCCGACAGGTCGGGCGCGCTTGCCGTTATATTCAACAAGCGGTTCACCGCGTCTTACGGCATGAATTATAACGTTGAACAGCTGTTTAAGCCTAAGAGCGAGTTTGCGGACGGAATAAGTTACATTAGCGTTTACAAATTCGAGGACGAGCAGTGGAAGGAGCAGGACCTTACGTGGTTTAAGGAGCTTGTCGACGTGACCGTTTCGAAGAAGCACAGCAACTACTTCGGCAATCAGAACACGGGAACTTACGATATTGCGTTCACGCTTAAAGCGGGGCACGAGGACGAGTGGACGATAATGTATAAGCTCACCAACGACGACTACGACAGCAACGAGGACCAGTTTGTAATTGAAAAGGCGAAGTTGCAGGTCATTTGGGGCAACCTCACCTTTGAATGGAACGAGCAGGGGGACTATACTATTTCACCCGTGCTTGCCGCGACAAGCTATTCCGAGCCGCTGGAGCTGGAGTGGGATATTACCAAGGACGGACAGACTATTTCGAAAATCAGCGATTCGGGAAGCTATCTTGTGACGGCAAGGCTCAAAGACGACTACGGCAATTTCGAAATTGTGAATGCGACGCAGATAGTCGAAGTCAAGGCCGCGCCCGTGAAAGAAGAGGACGGCGGTTTGCCGTGGTGGGTTTGGCTTATCGTGGGCGTTGGCGCCGCGCTTATCATAACCGCGATAATCATCGTTATCGTCGTAATGAAAAAGAAAAAGGCGAAAGACGGCGGAAATGGCGGCGCGAATGGCGCGGGCGGAAATGGCGGTTTTGGCGGCGCAGGCGGCTCTGCGGGCGGCGCGAATGGCGCAGGCGGTAATGGTTTTGAGAGCGGCTATGGTGGAGGATCGGCGGTGAATGGTTCTGCAAATGGCGCAGGCGGCGCGGGGGTTGCCGCAACGGGGGCGGCTTCGACCGAACCGAAGATTATTTACCGCGATATCAACACCGACGACGACGGCTTTTACGACGACGTGGAAAGCGACGGCGGCAACGGCTGACGAAAACTGCGGTGGCAACGGCGACTGACGAAAACTGCGACTGACGACAGCGGCTAACGAAAACTGAGGCTGACGAAAAAAATTTGAAACAATCGAAAGCAAAAAATGTGCCGCCGCGCGGGAAACCCGCGCGGCGGCATTATTTATACCTTATTAAATATGTTGTGTTTTAGCGGGTGTGGTTTTATTTGGTCATTGCCTCTTGAACGGCGACCGCAACTGCGACGGTTGCGCCGACCATAGGGTTATTGCCCATACCTATAAGCCCCATCATCTCAACGTGCGCGGGAACGGAGGAAGAGCCTGCGAACTGCGCGTCGGAGTGCATTCTGCCCATGGTGTCGGTCATGCCGTAGCTCGAAGGACCTGCCGCCATGTTGTCGGGGTGGAGGGTTCTGCCCGTGCCGCCGCCCGAAGCTACCGAGAAGTACTTAATGCCGTTCTCGTTGCACCACTTTTTGTATGTGCCCGCAACGGGGTGCTGGAACCGCGTAGGGTTGGTGGAGTTGCCCGTTATCGAAACCGAAACGTTTTCCATCTTCATTATAGCCACGCCCTCGGGAACGTTGTCCGCGCCGTAGCACTTTACCTTTGCGCGAGGACCTTCGGAGAAGGGAACGCTGTCGACGACCTTGACCGTCTCGGTGTAAGGATCGAACACCGTCTTGCAGTAGGTGAAGCCGTTGATCCTTGAAATGATGTACGCCGCGTCTTTTCCCAAACCGTTAAGAATAACTCTCAAAGGCTTAACGCGCACTTTGTTGGCGTTTTCGGCGATTTTTATCGCGCCCTCAGCCGCCGCAAACGATTCGTGCCCCGCAAGGAAGCAGAAGCAGTCGGTCTCTTCGGAGAGGAGCATAGCCCCGAGGTTGCCGTGACCAAGCCCGACTTTTCTGTTTTCCGCAACCGAACCGGGAATACAGAACGACTGCAACCCGACGCCGATCGCCTTTGCCGCCTCGTTCGCCTTTTTCGCGCCGCTCTTTATGGCGATAGCCGCGCCCACGGTGTACGCCCAAACGGCGTTTTCGAAGCAAATGGGCTGTGTGCCGCGGACGATTTTGTCCACGTCTATGCCCTTTGCAAGGGTTATGTCTTTACATTCTTCGATGCTCTTTATGCCGTATTCTTTCAAAACGCCGAGTATTTTCTTTTCGCGTCTTTCATATCCTTCGAACAGTGCCATGATCAGTCAACCTCCTTGTCGGTTCTGGGGTCGATATGCTTTACCGCGCCCGCCTCTTTCGAGTACCTGCCGTAAGTGCCTATCGATTTTTCGTAAGCCTCGTTGGGGGAAAGACCTTTCTTTATGAAGTCGGTCATCTTTCCGAGCGATACGAATTTATAGCCGCATACCTCGTTATTCTTGTCGAGGGCGAGAGCCACAACGTAGCCTTCCGCCATTTCGAGGTAACGAACGCCTTTGAGCTTAGTGCCGTACATTGTGCCCACCTGCGAGCGCAAGCCCTTGCCGAGATCCTCAAGCCCCG